>NZ_JBHSTW010000011.1:0-238760 GCF_042660305.1 Rothia nasimurium | reverse complement strand
GTTTTGACTAGGTGAGGTGATGGGTGAGGGCTGTGTGTAGTGTGGCGAATTGCGTGGCTGTGAGGCCGGTTGTACGCTGGTGGTGCAACGGTTCTTCCTGGTGCGGTTTGAGAATATTTTTGGTTATTTATCCTCAAGGTTGCCGCTATGGTGGGGCCGTTGTCTAGTTGGTGGGTGTGGGGTGTGTGCCTACTTTTGAATAAGCCTCGATGATGGGGGTTCAGCTTTTGTTTATCTCTTTCCCGTATAATGGGAGGGGCTGGCTTGAGGCTTATGCATAAGCCTCCTTATCAGCTGCTTCGGTGTTAGGAGAATGATGGGCGGGGTGCCGGTATTCTGCCGGCGGTCCACCCATCCATTTACTCCCATTCGGTGTAGAAAAATGCTTCCCCGTCGTGGTTCACTTCGCTATCCTCGTAGGCTTCTTCTATGCTCTGCCCCCACAGCCGCTGACAGAGCGCCTCAGCTCTGGCCCCGTCCGCTATGTAGGCCTCGCCCATCTCGTACATCCACCCGGTACTCATGCAATGATCGGTTTCTGAATCTATCCGCCATTCTGCTCCGTTGAAGTTTGCCTCGTAGGGGTCAAGCCCACAATATTCCAGCTCGTCCTCATGTACTTCACACCGGTTAGAGGGCTGAAGGCAGATGCGCTGGAGGCTATAGTCTTTATCGACAAAATTTTTCAGGCTCTTATCCCATTCCAGGTACTCCAGCTCGTGAGGTGCTTCTGCTTCCTCGACTACTGCATTACCCCAGTCATAAACATATCCCTGCTGGCTCATTACTTGTCTTCCTTTCACTTGCTCCGGCAGGATGGCTATCTGGCTGGTAGCTGTCCCGTCCCCTGCTGGCAGAAGAAGGCGTCAAGGGGCTAAAGACCCAAAGCTGTGCAACCCCGCAAGGGGCAAGGCGGCATCGAAATTTCTGAGGAAATAAGCGACGTAGGAGCGCCGGTAGAAATTTTGAATACGCCTTGGCCTTTAGGCTTGCACAGCTAGGTCCAAGCCCCTAGCCTCGAATGTCAGCAGGCCACACAGAGGGTAAGTGGTAACTGAGGTTAGGTGGGATCCTATAAGGAGCGTGCGACGCATAGGATCCCACCTAACCGATGAACTTTAAACCAAAAAGGCGTTGATTTTAGGCGTGATGCTCTGCATCGCGTCTAAGATCAACGCCGGGGCCGGCTAGTTGTTTAGGCAACTAGCTGGGCCGCCCGCTGCTATGAGATATGTAGAACTGTTTGCCCTTTGACTAAACTCTTTTGCAGTGGCTGTGGCCTTCTAAGCTGCTTGAGGGAGGAATTTGTCAAGGGCCTCTCGAATGACCTCAGATGTGCTTAATCCCTGTTCTTGGGTATAGCGGGTAAGGCGGTCTTTGATGTCGGGGGTTACTCGGGCGTTGATGCTGGGGGAGTGGCCGTTGACGGTTTCAGCAAGGGCTGGGCGTCCTCGGGTGGCAGCTGCGACGATTTTTTCAGCGCGGGCTATAGTATCGGCATTGCGGGGTGTGATAGTAGCTGTTTCTAGGGCTTCGAAAAACTCATCAGACTCTGCCCATGCTGAGAGTTTTTCTCCAAGAGCTTCTAGCTCTTCCATGGTGAGGTTGTGGGGTTCGTTAGGCATTGTTGTTCTCCTTAGATATCTAGGCTGTAGACACGAGCCAGCGTTTTTCCGCGTAGTTTCATGCAGTGAAAAATGATGACATCAGGTGTGATGTAGTGAGAGAGGACCTCGATGATGTCTCCGTTCTCGGCCATTCCAATATGTAAGGTGGTAGTGGGACGACCAGGGGTGCGAGACCCATCAAAGTTATGAATTTCATGCATGTGGTTTTCCATTGCATTGAGCGCGTCAGCTTCTGTATAGCCATGTTTGGCTGCTGAGGGTAGGAAGATAAACTTCATAGTATTATTGTGTCACATAAATAATTGTGTTGCACATAAATTAGAGGTGTTTTGTCGAGTCTCTGGCTGGATATGGGTGGGAACCTTTGGGGAATCCGCACTGCCTAAGAATGAAGCCACTTCCTTGAAGAGCCTGGATGCCTACACCTCAGAAGCTCAATTGCCCCTAACCCTGAGCTCATTCCGCACACAACTTGCCATATCTGAACAAGCTGGCCTATACACCTCGCTGGCACTTCCTAGCTCACGAACTCCCAGGGCAAGCAAAACTCCCGTTCCCTCTGTCGCGCTCTGCGCGTCAAAGAGGGCGGGAGTTTTGCGCGGCAGCCGGTCAAGCGCGGCGCTTGCGCAGGGGTGTGGGGGCGGCGTCAGCCCCCGCAAAGGGTTCTCTGCTGTGCTTGACTTGCCATTGTTTGTGCAGAGCTTCGGCTTGGAAGCATTTCCTAAAAAATGGGGAGAAAATTCTTCTTCCACAGGGAGTACTCAATAATGCCTCGAACGACTGTCCCGACCTTCGCGCTCTCATCCTCAGATTCATTGGCGATATTAGAGAGATTTTCATAGTCCTCGGAGGGGATAAAAAGATTTGTGTAGCTCGTATACTGCCCATTTTTTCTTGCTGATATATTTAGCTCGCTGGCTAGATGAGAGTTTTTCTCTATCATCAACTTAATCAGCTCAGTTTTTTTAATCCTTGTGGTTTTGGCGAGCCGCTCCAGCTCCTGCTGGGTCTCTTCCTTGAGGTTAAAGGAGATTCTCCTCATTGCTGGGTTTTTCTTTGTGGCCATTGGGGACTTTCTGACTGGCTTTTATTGTATCTATACAATTATAACCTGGTTCTATCCTCTGCACCGGCTAGTTATTCACCCTAGCCCTTGCTACTGGCGTCGAAGTAGACACAGAAGAAGGAACCCCTGCTGATGCAGAGATTCCTTCTCCTTCTTTCCCGTTAGAAGTCTTTCACCCTACAGTTGGTCATCCTTCTTCTTACGCTTGAGGAAAAACAAGAAAAGCCCGGTGCCAACACCCGCTATGGCCAACACTCCTAGAGCAATCGGCCATAGGCTGCGGCTCTGTGTGTTCTCAGCAGTATCTTCAGCTTCTGCCTGATGACGCGAGTTATCCTCAGCTGCCTCACTGGCAGATGCAGTTGCTGACGGTGAAGCAGAACGCGCTGGTGCAGCAGAGGCAGAAAAAGATTCCTTAGATGTCTCCTGACTCTCCCCCTGAGCTGCCTGCCCCCTTGAAGGTAAAGGTGCAGCAGCTGAAAGGCGTGAAGAATGTTCTGAAGAAGAGGAGGTGCTGTCCCTGCGTGCTTCAGGTGCTGAAGAAGCAAGATTGCGGGTAGCTTCAAGGGATTCAGTGATACGTTCAGGTGTTCGGGCAGCAGAACTTAAGCTGCTGGGTGTTGGGGTGGTGAGGTTTTCTGCATGGGTAACTTGGCGATTCTGCTGAGCCTGTGCCTCTCCGTTTTCCTGGGTGTGGGCGACGGTAACCGTTTCAGCGGAGGTTGTGTCTACTGCCTGTTCTGGCGCAGGCGCCGGTGGCAACAGCGGGGGAATCACCGGGTCTGTTGGGTCAGTAATGACAGGTGGCGCAGGAATAGGGGCAGGCGCTGGCGCAGGGTCAATGGGGGCGGGTACTGGAGGCACTACCGGGGGAATCACCGGGTCTGTTGGCTCAGTAATGACAGGAGGTGCAGGGGTAGGTACAGGAATCGGCGCGGGGTCTACAGGGTCAGGTGCCGGAGGTAACACCGGAACTACTGGAACGGGAGTTTTGACCGTGATCTTGATGCTTACTTCTTTCCCTTGCTCGTCGGTAGCGGTGAGAGTATATTGGCCAGCAGGTAGACCGGTAGTGTTCAGCGTGAGCTTGGCCTTGCCCCCGTCATCAACGGTGCGGGTAATGGTAGCTTTGACCTTCCCATCTGCATCGCGCAGCTGGATGGTGACTTTATTTGCATCCTTGAGAGAGAAACCTACCTCAGCACTTGGGGCGTAGCCTGTGACGGTAAAGGTTTTGGTTTCGCCTGCGGTAAGAGTGACATCTCCTTCCTCAAAAGATGGTTCAAGTTCAGGGGAGGGCTTAGGTGACGGCTCTGGGTCTTCTGGAAGTGTCGGGTCTTTGGGGTCAACCGGTTCGCTGGGTTCCGGCTCGGCAGGCTCGAGAGATGGCTCTGGGGCAGTAGGTTCAGGAGTAGGTTCTGGCTCCGCCGGGGTCTTAGGCTCTTCCGGTTCTGCCGGGGCGGTTGGCTCAGGGGTAGGCTTAGCTGATGCGGACGGTGCTGGGGCTGGTGCAGTCGGTTGCGACGTCGACGCAGGAGCCGGCTCTGCCGAAGTGCTGGGGGATGGAGCAGCGGTTACCTGTTCTGTATCAGGTAGTTCAGCTGCCTGGACAGTAGTAGCTGGCAGTAGCAAAGCAGGAGTCATCGCCACAAGGGCAAGTGCCTGGGCCTTAGTTTTCTTGGCCATAATGATTAGGTTTCCTTTCAGAAGAAAAATGGAAGTAACGTTCTAGGACAAGGTGGCCGGATAAGCGACCACCCTGTTCCCAGACTGAGTAATAAGCAAGGTACTGGTCTGAGCCAGAAGGAATTTCTGATTCAGGGCATACCCGGGGCTGTCCCCGGAGAAGAGATACTGCTTCTTGCTCTCAGAGGCAGTAGCTACCACAAGGTTTCCCTTAGCTGCCGGGGCAGAAAGAGACAAGGGGACAGCGGCGATGTACTTACCATCGGTAAGCGAGAAAACCCTGTTCTGGTAGGTAGCAAGGCGGTTACCTTGGCCTATCGTCCAGGTAGTTCCAGGATCAATATCTCCGAAGGTGGTCTCGATGGTATCGAGTACTTCACCGGTCGCTAGTGAGTGTGTGGTGAGAAGAACCGGGGTTTTTGATGTTGGTTCTAGTTCTTGGCTCCACACTGATAAGGAAATTGCCTGACCAACAGCGACCCACTGGTTCATGATGTGCCCTTCAGCAGGGGAAGAAATATTGGTGGAACGCACAGGTGCACCGTCGGCGTCAGTGATTTCTACCGGTACGTCATAACCGATAGAGATGAGACCTTCTGGTGCAAAAGCAAAAGGCGTCAGGCCGGTAGGGACCGGGTAGGTTTTGAGCCCCTGGGGAGTGAGCCGGTATACCTGGGTATCTGTTTGTACAAGGAGCTCTTCGCTATTTTTAGAGACTTGTGCTCCTTCTGGCAGGTCTAGGGTCTGGGTGTGCGGGTTGCCGTCGGTGTCGCGGTGCCAGCTGGTGAGTTTGGTGCCGGTTTCATCAAGCCAGACCAGGGCATTCTTGCCGTCGATGATAGTTTCATCGATAGTGCTAATAGGCCAGGAGGATTCCACCGTATCGATAGGCTTCCCATCGGTCAGAGAGTGAAGCGTGACGGTGTTGCCATGGATGATAGCTAGTGCTGCCTCGGAGGCTAGTACCTCGGCACTCTCGGGAATAGGCGTCGTCCAAGCTGGTTGGTTGCTGTAGCCTTCGGGCAAGTCCTGGCTGATGTCGCTTATAGCGCTTTGAACCGTGGCGGTATCACCGGGGCCGTGGTTGAGGGACTGTAACCCGACGCCGGTAGCAGCTGCCAGTAAGACGGACGCGCTGAGGCTGAGGGGGATGAGGACTTTCTTGGAGGTAAGGTTGAAGCTCTTCAATGGGTTCTTTAGGCTGGCACGATGAGACCGACGCTTGAGGTGCTCTTCTGCCCTGGTGTCCGAGAAAAAATCTTCAAGCAGTGCTGCCTCTTCGTTCCGGCCAGGTGCTTCTATCGTGGTTTCTTCTTCAGGGAAAGTCTCAGAATCTATTCCTGCTTCATCGTCACTTGTGTTGGCAGGTTCGGTTGCCTCATCTTCATCTTCTTGCCCAACTGTCTCATTTGAGACAGTTGATTCTTCTTCTGGCAGTTCTTCTGAAGATTCTTCAAGTGCTGACTGTATCTGTTCCATGTTCTGGTCATTCTGAGGTACAAGCTGAAGTGGTTGGTGATCTTCCTGCTGCACAGGTCGCGCGGTGAGCTGGGTAACGAACGAACCGGTGTCATCTGCGGCAGTCTCGGGTTCTTCTTGCCCAAAGACCAGGGTCTTGGATTCTTGAAGGGGTGATAAACCTAGAACGTCGGTGGTGAAGCGGCGGTTATTGCCTTGGGCGACAAGTTCAGCGTTCTGAGTGAAGAGTCTGAGGGAACGAAAAATGCTCTTGCTTTGCATACTTTCAATGAAAAGTTCCCAATCTTGATATTTGAGGGTGGCAGAACGTACTGGCAGGGAAAACCTATCCCCACCGGCCAGCGCAGCAGGGCTCTCAATCTCCTGGGCAGTAACAGCTGTAATCTTTCCCTGCCGGTGAAAGAAGAAACGCTCTAAAATCTCCTCATCAGCTGCATCGCAGCAAATCAAGCTGTAATGGCAATTATGGATACTGGATTGGCGTTCTATTTCCTGGGTTATCTCTTCCCAGGATGTGTAGAGTAACTCAGCCCCGTCAACGGTTAGCAGATACCTCTGAGGTGTGAGAGTGATTGCTTGAGTCACTGCCTCGTCATTCCCTTCAATGGTTGTTCTGTGGTGATTCTCGAGTAGGTGGACTACCCCTGTTTTTGGGTAGTCCACCTCTCGTGCCCGTTTTAGAACGGTGGCTCGTTCGGCTTCTTGACCTTATAGACAGCAGTGTTCATGCACTCCAAGGCTTCGGCGGGCTCCATCGAACGGTATAAAATCCACCATTGAGCAGAAGTAATGTACCGGGCGGCCCCAAGATAGAGCTCATCGAACTGCGCAGGGCTTAGAACCCCAGACTCTTCATAGATGTACTGGAGGTTGCTTAGCTGCTGGTGACGAATAACCGTTGCTACCTGTACATCTTTAGGGTCTCCGGTCAGGGCTGGCAGGTGGTGTTCTTGGGCATAGGTAAGAGCCTTCTGGTAAGCCATTTTCTTCCTCGCTTTGTCTCGTTTCTTGGCCATGCACGTGGGGCAGGGGAGGGTCTCTAGTCTCGCGGCTTCCACATAACGACGCCCTAAGGGCAGGTGGCCGAGATTGACTTTACTGGGATGAAAACACACGTAGTTGATTTCAACGATGGTGGGGATAGCCATACTTCTTTCCTCTCTCAATCTTTAGGGGGAAGTACCTGGAGCTTACTCAGCGTCTAAATCTGGAATGGGCAAGGCAGTCAGCGCTGCAATCATCTCAGAAAGAGCCTCATCTTGAACACCGATATAGGACTGAGTAGTCGTGACATTCGCATGACCTAAAAGCAATTGGACTGCGCGAATACTAGGGCGCTTAGCGTAGGCGTCCGTTGCGAACCAATGCCTCAGCTGATGGGCGGTATAGCCCTTCCCGAGCAGTCGGGTGATGGTCTTGGCAACGTTATCTGGGTGACGGTGCTTGGCCGGGCTTAGCCGTCCGGGGAAGTAGTAGCCAACGGTTTTCCTTTCAAGATAGGGGATGAGGGCCGGGTGGGCTGGGATTCGGCGGGTGTGCCCGCCTTTACCAGTAATAGTTAGCCAGCCATCTTCATAGTCCTGCGTATGTAGTGAAGCGATCTCACTACGGCGTAACCCAGCGTAGGCTCCGAGTAAAATCATCAGAGTTTCTTCAGACGTTGCTGAAGCTTGAATACCTTTTACTAGCACAGAGGTCTTGACTGGTCGAGGTGCCCGCCGGGGAACCTTGATGGGCAGGAGTAAAAGCGTCGGATTATCCTTGCGTGCTCCGGTGATGTAGAGGTAATGGAAGAAGCTGCGGATTGTTGCTTGTGCATTTTTCTTGGTTACAGGTTGCCAGTTGGGGGTAGCCAACCAGGCCTGTAGCTCGTAGGTGGTGAGTTCTAACGGGCTTGTCTCTGGGTAAGTTGTTGTTAGATCTCGGAGCCACCGAAGCCGGTTAGCAATGGTGGAAGGGAGGCGGCCAGCAGCAGTGAGCCACTGAGCAAAATTCTGGGTTTGTTCCTGCCAATGAGGATGTGGGATGAGAGTCACGGGTTTCCTTTACCTGCTCTTGTTGGTTATGTATCAAGAGGGAGATAAGGAGCGCGTGCCCCTGCTTCTTTGGGTAAGGGTGTGCTCTTTTGCGGCAGACGTAGGCTGATAAGGACTTTAGTAGGGGTTCTCGTTGACGTCCTGGGTCTCTTCTAAAGCAGTATCAAGGCATTCTTTCAGGTCACTGGGGTCGGTATCTCGGTAGTCAATCCACCAGCGGGCAGCAACAATTTTGCGGGCCGGTATAAGGAACTGTTCGTCGAAAGCTTCCTCGTCCATTAGGGCATGCTCGCCTCTGACGAACTCTTCAAAAGCTGCCATGAGTACGGTATCGCGTGAAGTGGTAGCCCATCGAAGCTGCTTCTCGGTTCCTTCAAGCGGGGGTAGCTCTAGAGAGATTTGGTTGTTGAGGGCGTTTTGGTAGAGCTTTTCCTTGTATTCGTTGGCGTTTTCTTTGCGGCTGCATTCGGAGCAATTCTTGGTGGCGAGCCAGTTAGCCAGGCCTTTGCGTTTTCCTGCTGGTTTGTTGGACAGGTCGCGTTCTTCTGTGTGGCCGCAGGCGAAGTCGATGTCGAAGATAGTGGGGATAGCCATCGTGGTTGTTCCTCTTTCTGTGATGGAAGGGGCTATTTCCTAGTTAGCGTGAGCTGATAAGTTCTCTTGATCCAGGCCAGGGTATTAGACGCCCAGCGTCCCTCAGACGGGGTGGAAGAGAATCTGATAGCTGGCTTATCTGGATAGTCAGGGCGGGTGGCTTTGTAGTGGCCTCTGTTGCCTAGGCGTACTGTGAATCCGTTGGCTTTGAGAAGGCGGGCCATATCGCGGCCGTTGTTGGGCATAGGTATTTTGTGCATGTGTTCATTATCTCAAACAGTGTTGTGTGTCTCCTGTGAAGCTGGTTGTCTGAGGTGTGCTTCTCTGGCTGCGAGCTGGTCAATAAGGTCGGGTCTGTAGCCGCTCCATATTTGTGCTTCTTTGCCGGGTATTTCGACGATGGGGGCTTGTAGTAGGCCTCGGGCTTTGAGGTGTGCGGCTATGGCTGGTTCGTTCTCTAATTTGATGAGCCTGTAGGGGAGGTTGCGGTCATTGAGCTTGCGCTGGGTGAGTCTGCACTGATGGCAGTTTGGAGTGGCGTAAAGGTTGATGGTGGCCATGGTGGTTCTTATTTCTGGTGGAGTTTGTAGGTGGGGACTAGTGGCTTGGGGAGTAGCTCTTCGGGTATTGAGTAGCCTAGCTGCTCTAGTTTCGCTTGGAGGGCGGTGGTCTCACCGGGGCGGGCTAGGTAATAGAAAGTACAGATGACTTCACCAGTGGAGTTGGTGATATGTGCTTGGTAGAGGTCTTCGAATTCGGGGGTGCTGCCGACTGCTGAATAGTGGTGGCGGGGCTGTTTGGTGATAGTGAGGGTGTGGGGTGTGTTATTGGGCATCACTAGACCTGACTTTCGAGAGGAATGGTTTCAAGTACTGAAGTATCTGTAAGATTGTGAGATATATAGGGAATCTGTAAGGCGACTAACAGCAAGGTTTTCTGGTATAAAGGTATGGAGTGATAGCGTCTTCTGGGTTCACCTGGTTGAGCACTCGCTTGAGGCCCTGTAGCCCAATTGGCAGAGGCAGAGGACTTAAAATCCTCGTGGTCTGGGTTCGAGTCCCAGCAGGGCCACTGTATAGCCCCCAGCTGGAAAGCTGAGTCGTAAAATCCTTGTGTTCCGGGTTCGAGTCCCGGTGGGGCTACAAAAATGGAGAGTACGTCAAGCGCAAAGCGCAGGCGTACTCTCTCTTTTTTTGTTACCTGGGTGAACTGGGCGCCCCTGACTAATTCTGTTTAGGCTGAAGGCTTGCACGGCATGTCGATAAACGATAACATCGATAAACGATAGTATTGAAAAACGATATGTAAATGGTTGAGAGAGTTCGTGCGAACAATCATCAATTAGTCAGAAAGGAAGCGACTGTGTCTACAAGTCCCCTTAGAAAGAAAAGCCTCTGGTCGTTTGACGTTACTGCCTTGGCTATGCTGTGCACCCTATTTCTTGTCACTTACGTACTGAATGTATTTGTCGATCAGAAATTTCATACTTTCCTGAGCCCGGCAGTCGAAGGTGGCGTCAGTTTTGACCTTGCAGCTGGGGGTCCCTTTACATACTTAATGACAGGTTTTGTGCTCAAGTCGGCGAGCCTGCTAGTTGCTATTTGGGGCATGTGGTCCATGCTGAATCGCATTAAGAATGGTCAGCTGTACACCGAAGAGACATCAAAACGTGCGGTTGTCGTTGCATATGCGGTACTCGGCTGGCTGGTTAGCAGTGGCATTGAAGGCATGGGTAACAATTTCCTTGCGCACCGTCTTGGCCTAAACGACCAGTGGAGCGGTGGTCTACTCACCAATACTTCAGTCATGGTTCTTGTGTTCCTGCTGCTTGCGATGCTGTACGTCCTGCAGGGGTCGATTCGTCAAGCAATTGAGCTTCAGGAAGAGGTTGATGACCTTGTCTGAACCGGTTGAAAAGAGCGGCAAATACATCCACTGTAATTTGGGTGTTTTACTTGATCAGCGTTCTATGACATTGCTTGAGTTGTCAGACCGAGTTGGGGTGACAGTTGCTAATCTTTCTAAACTCAAAAACAATCGTGCGAAAGCTATACGGTTTAGTACGCTCCTTGCTATTTGTGATGTTCTAGAATGCTCGCCGGGCGACCTTTTGAGTATTGAATAGGGAAATAACCGCGACTGTCACTCAGCCCCCTCCGGGGAGGAGGATGTGGATCATAAGTAAGACATTGTTTTGTTCACCCTATTCGTTTTCTCTTGACCCCGAGATAATCTATAGGGTCAAGAGAAAATGGATAGGGTGAACTGCTAGGTTCGGGAAAAGGACGCTGCGGCGGTAGTAGCTGCGGCTTCTAGGGTTTTCGATAGAGTAGAAGCTATGAAGACACCTCATCTCTACGCTGTTGATCTCGATGGAACCCTGCTCACCGACCACAAAACCTACAAGCACGAGCAGCTGGACCGCGTCCTGACCCTGCTAGCTGAACAGGGCTCCTACCTGGCGGTAGCAACAGGCAACCAGATGCCAAAAATCGAGGAATACCTGGCCGGTCACGAAAACCACAAGAATCTGTACTACATCGCAGAGAACGGTGCCATTATTCATAACCAGGGCACCGACTTAGCCCTGTGGGGTTTTAGCCCTGACCTGGTAAACCAGGCTCTGGTGGCTCTCGAGAACTTCCCTGCTCTGGGCATTATTCTGTCCTGCCGTCACCACTCTTTTGTTCCCAGCGACCGGCTAGCGACCATCGCCGGACGCGTGCACGAACAGGTCACCAAGGTCGGCATTGACCTGCCCGGCTGGGACCCTGAAAACCCCATCACCGCGATTCGTCCTTTCTACCCCAACGTAGAAGCCATCGACGACCCCACCACCATCACCGAAACTATCGTCAAGATCGCCCTGAACGCCGATCCCGACGAGGGAATCTACGAGACCATCGAAAAGCTACACGATGCCCTACCTGAAGGAATCGCAGCGACCTCCAGTGGCTTCGGGGCTATCGACCTGATTCTGGACGGCAACCACAAGGGCCACGGCCTGGCCTGGCTAGCTGAGTACCTGGGGCTGAGCGCCGAACAGACCACGGCCTTTGGCGACTCTGGCAACGACCTTGAAATGTTCCGCTACGCCGGGCGCGCTATCGCCATGGAGCACTCCGACCCGGCCCTCGCCCCGGTCACAGACCTAACCATTGGCTCCAACAACGATGGAGCCGTCCTTGACTTCCTCGAAGCCGAACTCACCGCCTAACCCCAGCCGCTCACGCCCTGAGAAAAACGGGAAGAAAAGCCGACCAAGATTCGGTAGGGTAGAGTACAAGACTTTTACCACGACTACTTATTACCACTAGGAGACAACAGCCGTGGCAGGTAACCCCCTGATCAACAACATGACCAAGCCCGCTGGCGACCCCCGCTTCGGGCAGTTCGGTGCTGGCGGCACCACCACCGCCAACCCTTACGGCCAGCAGGCCCAGAACCCCTACGGGACCTACCAGCAGGTATCAGCTGGCCAGCTCAACGACATGTATAACGCCGGTACCGCCGGCCCCGTCGATACCAACCGTATCACCATCAACGACATCATCATGAAAACCGGCCTGAACCTGGGCCTGGTGGTAGTGGGCGCTGTACTCGCCTGGTACATGCCCATCCTCATGTTCGTTGGTTTCATCGGCGGCCTGGTACTGGGCTTCGTCAACGCCCTGAAGAAGAAGGTCTCACCTGCCCTGGTCATGACCTACTCGGTCATGGAAGGCCTGCTGGTTGGCGGTATCTCTCGCATGTTCGAGGCTTCCTACCCCGGTATCGTGGTTCAGGCTGTTCTGGCAACCGTCATCGTATTTGCAACCATTCTGGCGCTCTACAGCTCCGGTAAGGTGCGGGCAACTCCCAAACTGACCCGCTTCTTTATGATTGCGACGATTTCCTACGCCGTCTTCTGCCTAGTCAACATCGTTGCCTCCCTCTTCTTCGACTTCAATGCTCGCGGTGTTGAGGTAATGGGTATTCCCCTGGGTCTAATCATCGGCCTCTTCGCCGTGCTGCTGGCTACCTACTCCCTGCTGCTGGACTTCACCCACGCTTCTGACGCCATCAAGATGGGCGCCCCCGAGCGGGAATCCTGGCGCATTGCTTTCGGCCTGATCGTGTCACTGGTCTGGCTCTACGTCGAGATCCTGCGCGTTCTCTACTACGTACGCTCTATGGCAGATGACTAAAATCTAGGCTCTCTCCTGGTCCGCTAGGAAAGAAGCGCAGCCCGGGGTAGAAGCAACTCTGCTTTTGCCCCGGGCTTTTCTGTGCCGTGCCCCAGCTGCGGGGGAGAGGCATAAGGATCCGGCAGGACGCACCCGCCCGGCTTCATGGGGCGAGTTTGGTCACGCTTGTGCCCGGGATGCGGGCAGGCAAGGGACAGATAGTAAGGAAACGTGGGAAGATGGAAAGTATGAGTGTCATTATTCCTGAACCCCCTGCCCGGCAGAGTGAATCTGACCGTCAGGTACCTTTTGCCTTGCAGACGGCAGCAGCCTGGTCTTGGCGACTGATGATTGTGGGTATCGTAGCCGCAGCCCTCTACTGGATGCTGGCTAAGATCTCCCTCATCGTCATTTCAATCATGATTGCGGCCCTGCTGGCCGGTCTCATGTCGCCGGTTGTCTACTTCCTCCGTCGCAACCGAATCCATGCCGGTATCGCTACCGCAATCACTGAACTGGGTCTTATCGCCGGCGTCATTGGTCTGCTAGCGCTGGTAGGCCAGCAGCTGACCGCTGGTTTCTCATCCCTGTCTGATCAGGTTGTCGAGGGCTGGAACCAGATTGTTGCCATGCTCAACAACCTGCCCATCGACCTGGGGGCAGACAAGATTGACCAGTACATCAGCCAGCTGGTCACCACCTTGCAGGACAACACCTCCAGCATCCTCAATGGGGTAGCCAGCGTAGGTTCTACCGCAGCCGATATCGGTACCGGCATGGTAATTGTTCTCTTCACCCTCATCTTCTTCCTCATGGAAGGTGAACGGATCTGGCTCTTCATTGTCAAGCTCTTCCCCCGCAACGCCCGCCGCGCTGTCAACGGTGCTGGCCGTCGCGGCTGGACCTCACTGGTTTCCTATGTGCGTGTGCAGGTCTTCGTGGCCGCCGTTGACGCCATCGGTATTGGTCTCTCAGCCTTCTTCCTGGGTGTCCCCCTGGCGCTGCCCCTGGGCGTCCTGGTCTTCCTGGGCTCCTTCATTCCCGTCGTCGGTGCGCTGCTGACCGGTATTATCGCCGTCCTGCTAGCTCTGGTCGCTAACGGCCTGGTCAACGCCCTTATCATGTTGGCCATGGTGCTGATTGTGCAGCAGATTGAATCCAACATCCTTCAGCCTCTGGTTATGGGTAAGGCAGTTGCCCTGCACCCCCTGGCCGTCGTTATCGTTGTGGTTGCAGGCTCCATGCTGTACGGCATCGTCGGCGCCCTCTTCGCCGTGCCTGTCCTGGCCGTGGTCAACACCGTGATCCGCTACCTGGCTGGCCGCGAATGGGAGCACGACCCCGATATTCGCGAGGAGGAGTTCCTCTACCCCCACGAGATTAAACGCCGCGAGAAAAAGGCCATCGCTGAGAAGGTCAAGGAACGCCTCAACCGCATTAAGGAAGCCGAAAAGGCCGATGAAGATGCTCTAGAGGCCACTAACAACGGCGCCCAGAAGTAAGAGACAAGACGAGGTAACGATGCAAGAAGCACCCGCCCCGGTAGAGCTCCCCGTGAGCCTAAGCCAGATTGAAGACGCAGCCCGCCTACTCGACGGCGTCATTGAGCGCACCCCCGTGGCCCACTCACGCGCCCTGAGCGAGCAGATTGGCTCCGAGGTCTTCCTCAAATGTGAGAACCTGCAGCGCTCAGGCTCCTTCAAGGTACGCGGCGCCTACGTGCGCATGGCTAAGCTCACCGAGGCTGAAAAGGCCGTGGGCGTGGTGGCAGCATCGGCAGGTAACCACGCCCAGGGCGTGGCGCTGGCAGCCTCCCGCCTGGGCATCGCCGCCCGCATCTACATGCCCCAGGGTGCGGCCTTGCCCAAGATTGC
The DNA here is from genome assembly GCF_042660305.1 of Rothia nasimurium. Taxonomy (NCBI): domain Bacteria; kingdom Bacillati; phylum Actinomycetota; class Actinomycetes; order Micrococcales; family Micrococcaceae; genus Rothia; species Rothia nasimurium. The sequence goes on along the minus strand of NZ_JBHSTW010000011.1, from coordinate 224,231 downwards.
AGCGACCCGCAGCCACGGGGCCGAGGTCGTGCTACACGGCGTGAACGTGGACGAAGCCCTGGCAGAAGCCAAACGCTACGCCGAAGAAACCGGTGCTGTCTTTGTGCACCCCTTCGACAACGAAGACATCATCGCAGGCCAGGGCACCCTGGGCCTAGAAATCCTGGAACAGGTTCCGGACGTTGACACCATCTTGGTGGGTGTCGGCGGCGGCGGCCTGCTGGCTGGGCTCTCCATCGCGGTGCGCTCGCTGGAAGAAAAGCTGGGTAAGAAAATCCGCATCATTGGCGTCCAGGCCGAGCACGCGGCAGCCTACCCACCCTCCCTGGCAGCGGACGCCCTAGTGCCCTTGAAGAAGGTCTCCACCATCGCCGACGGTATCGCGGTGGGCCGCCCCGGCCAGCTGCCCTTCACCATCATCAAGAACCTGGTGGATGACGTCCACACCGTCTCCGAAGACGAAATTGCCCGCGCCCTCATCTTCCTGATGGAACGCAACAAGCTGGTCGTTGAACCGGCAGGCTCGGTCTCTGTAGCGGCAGTGATGAGTGGCTCCCTCAAAGAAAAGTACGGCGACCTAGGCACCACGGTCTGCCTGCTCTCGGGCGGCAACATCGACCCCATGCTCATGCTCAAGGTGATTCAGCGAGGCCTGTCGGCTGCGGGTCGCTACATGACCATCAAGCTCATGCTCAACGACCGCCCCGGCGAGCTCACCACCATCTCCCGCATTATCTCGGAGCACGACGCCAACGTCACCGGTGTGGACCACACCCGCCTGGGTGGCGCCCTCTCTATGGGCGATGTCTCCATCACCATCGACATGGAAACCAAGGGTGTAGAGCACTGCCAGGAAGTCATCGCGGCCCTAGAAGCTGAGGGCTACAAGCCGATTGTGGTTTACTAAAAGATTTCTGAGACGCAGAATATTTGCCTTTGCCTGCGACCCTCTCACCGGTTCGCTGCGCTCACAAGTGATTCACGCCAGCCCCGAAAGCCAGCAGGCTGCCGGCAAATATCCTGCGTCTAAATCTTGCCCCTCAACGCAAACTGAAGCCCGGGCGTCCGCCCCCTACAGAAGGGGAAGGACGCCCGGGCCTCGGTCTATCTGCCTGCGGCGGGTTTTAGCCCTGGAAGGGCTTAGCTGAGATGATCTTGACGGGGATCTGCTTGCCGTTGGGGGCTTCGTAAGAAAGCTCGTCGCCTACCTTGTGGCCGTTAATGGCGGCACCCATGGGGGACTTCTCCGAGAAGACCTGCAGGTCGGAGCCACCGACCAGGGTGTCGGCTACTTCGCGGGAACCGAGCAGGAAGGTCATGGTCTTGCCTGCGATATCGGCTTCAACGACCATGCCGGGCTCAACTACGCCGTCATCGGCTGCGGGCTTGTCTGATACCTGGGCGGTTTCGAGCAGGTGCTGCAGCTGCTTGATGCGGCCCTCGTTCTTGCCCTGCTCTTCGCGGGCTGCGTGGTAGCCGCCGTTTTCTTTGAGGTCGCCTTCGTCGCGGGCCGCTGAGATACGGTCGATAATTTCCTGGCGGTAGGGGCCTGAGAGGTGCTCAAGCTCAGCCTTGAGCTTGTCGTAGGCCTCCTGAGTGAGCCATGCGCCTTCGTTTTCTGCCATGTGTTTACTCCTTGTAAGCAAGGCCCCGCAGCCGGTGCGGCTGGGGACCGTTGGTGCGGACGGAGCGGAACGCCCCGTGTAAAAGGTCAGTCGTGAGCCTAGTCTACCCATAGGCGGGGTAAGCTCCCTAACTTTACCCCTAGAGAGAAAGGGAGTTAGTCAACCTTCCAGCAGCTGTCGACGGTGGCTGTGGTTGCTTCGCCCAGTACCCTGAACTGCACGGTCTGCACTGAAATGCCGTTGCCGTTTTCATCGGCGTAGGGGCCAATCGCGACTTCTTTCCAGCCGACGGGGGCACCCGAGGTGTTAAGGGCCTTGACCGCACAGACCGCGGTATCTTCGGCCCGTTTGCTGACCTCAAAGGTTACTGAGACTTCGTCGGCACTGGTCAGGGTAAAGCCAACGTCGCGGCCGGTGGGCTCGTCACTGGAGTCAGCCTGCACCCAGAACACAAAAGCGCCCCCCACAAGTACCGCTACCAGGGCCAGCACATACCAGAACCACTGGGGCAGGGCCCGACGCTGTCGGACGGTACCGTAACGGGCAGATAGGTCAGGGGCGGTCATCAAGCCCACACCTTTCATACGGGGTAATAGAGAAAACGAGGAGCCCCACCACGCCAGGTAGAATTGACCAGTGTCTTTGAATGCGGGTTCCTTCCTCATTTACGATACCCCAAACATTACTCGAGCCACCTTCGCACTACTGGAGTTTTGCATGAGCAACACTGAATCACCCGCACCCGGCTTTGACCCCTCCCTGCTAGCGCCGCTCAAGGACGACTACACCGGCCTGCGTATTCTGGCAGTCCACGCCCACCCCGATGATGAGTCCTCTAAGGGTGCCTCAACCATGGCAGCCTACGTGGCCCGCGGGGCCCGCGTCATGGTGGCATCGATGACCGGTGGCGAGCGCGGCGATATCCTCAACGAGGCAGTCAACAGCAACCCCGCCGCCCACCGCGACCTGGCGGGCGTCCGCCGCGCCGAAATGAAGCAGGCAGCTGAGGTTCTCGGTATTGAGCACCGCTGGATCGGTTTCGTTGATTCGGGCCTGCCCGAGGGCGACCCCCTGCCCCCGCTGCCCTACGGTTCCTTTGCCAGCCTGCCGCTTGAGCAGGCATCCGCCCCGCTCGTGCGCCTGGTGCGTGACTTCAAGCCCCACGTCATCCTCACCTACGACGAAATCGGCGGCTACCCCCACCCCGACCACATCATGACCCACCGGGTCTCCGTAGAGGCATTTGAGAAGGCGGGGGACGCGGACGCCTACCCCGGCACCGGCGAGCCCTGGCAGGTCTCAAAAATCTACTACGACCGCGCCTTCAACTTCGACCGAGTCATGGCCTTCCACAGCTACCTCGAAGGTGCCGGCCTTGAATCCCCCTTCGCCCAGTGGGTTGCTATGTCGATGGAAGAAGACATTGAGGGCCACCGTCCGCCGGTCTCCCGCCACCAGACCACCACCCGCATCTCCTCAGCAGACTACTTCGAAAAGCGCGACGCGGCCCTGCTCGCCCACCGCTCCCAGGTAGCTCCCGACTCCCTCTTCTTCGCCGTTTCCCCCGAGGTTCAGCGTAAAATCTGGCCCTTCGAAGATTACGTACTGGCCCAAAGCCGCGTGGAGAGCGAACTGCCCGAAACCTGCTTCTCCACCGGCATCGACTACAGCTCCTAAAGACAGGAAAGGCCCAGCCCCACCGCGTACAATGGGGACTATATGCCCAGCTAGGCCAGCGCCCAGATAAAGCCCTGCACCCAAGACCAGAGGAAGCCGTTACCGTGTCAGCCCTGATCCCTCCAACACTTACGATTCTTGCAGCCGAAGCGACCCCCACCGTCATTACCACGGTCAACCCCGACGGGTCCTTCCGCGGCTCACCCGGCATCGTGGGCTTCATCGTCACCTTCTGCCTGGCCCTGGCTATCGTACTGCTGGGGCTCGACTTGACCCGGCGCGCTCGCCGTCTGCGCTACCGTAGCGAATACGCTATTGCTCGTGAGGCTGAGGAGCGGGCGGCTGCTGAGGCCGCGGCCCAGGGGAAAACCGAGGAGCCCGTACACGCCACCGTGCGCGATGAGGCTGTAGTGGCTCAGGATCATCTGCGCCGCCCCCACTAGGTTCTTGAGGGAAGAGAAAATAAGGACGCCGTACCCGGCCGGGTGCGGCGTCCTTGAGGTATAGGGGCTGTTTGCTCGGTCTAGAGGAAGATGCAGAACATCACGGCGATGTAGTGCTGGATAAAGCCGAGCACGGTAAAGACGTGGAAGAGCTCGTGGAAGCCGAAGATCTGCGGGGCCATAGCGGGGCGTTTGGTGCCGTAGAAGATAGCTCCGATGATGTAGCTGGCTCCGCCGGTGGCGATGAGCACGGTAGCAACGGGGGAGACCTGCCAGAAGTCGCCCAGGTAGAAGACCGCCATCAGGCCCATCACAACGTAGATGGGGGTGTAGAGCCAGCGGGGGGCTCCGGTCCAGAAGACCCTAAAGAGGGTGACGGAGAGGGCACAGCCCCAGATGCTCCAGAGTAGGATGGCCTGCTGGGTGCCCTCAAGGAGGGTCAGAGCCACCGGGGTATAAGTGCCCGCGATGAGCAGGGTGATATTGGCGTGGTCGAGCCGCTTGAGGAGCATACGGGCTCTAGCAGACCAGAAACCGCGGTGGTAGATACCGGAGATGCCAAAGAGCAGGACGCCGGTGAGGGCGAATATAGCGCAGCCGACGCCGACGATCCCGCCGCCGGAGAGAGCGATGAGCACGATACCGGCGATAAAGGCTACGGGCGCAAAGCCTGCGTGAATCCAGCCGCGGAGTAGGGGTTTGCCGTTCTCGCGGTAGAAATCGATGATTTCGCGTTGCACATCGGTCAGTCGGTCAAGCATGCCCTGGTGGGGTGCGGCTGATGAACCGGAGGTCTGGGAGCGGTGAACACGTGAAGCCATATATTTAGTATGGCAGGTCAAAATAAGCGCGGTCTAGGGGGTAGCTAGAAGCTGAAATAACGGGCAGGAAGCTGGGGCACGGCGTCCGCCCACCTGCGCAGAGGAGGGCAGGGGCCTGCCTGAGCTCGCCTTGCAGGTAGAATGAGCAGGGTAAAGACAACCTGCCACCCCACAACCAGGAGCAGCACATGAAGCTACCGCAGCCACTGTACACGGTGTATGAGCGGTCCCTGATTTCTGCGATTCCAGCGGAGAAACTGCCCCAGCACATCGGTGTGCTGGTTGATGGTAACCGCCGCTGGGCTGCCCTGTTGGGGGAGAGTACCAAGCACGGCCACGAGGCCGGTGCTGCCCGTATCATCGAATTTCTCGGCTGGTGCACGGAATTAAAGATTCCGATGGTGACCCTCTACATGCTGTCTACCGAGAACCTGAAGCGCAGTAGCGATGAGCTGAATGACCTGGTTGAGGTGATTGAGGGGTTCGTGGAGCGTTTGACCGCCAGCGGCCTGGCCCGGGTTCGCCCGGTGGGTCAGCTGGAATCCCTGCCAGCGAGTTTGCGGTCTGCCTTTGAGGTGGCTGTTGAAGAAACGGCGACGGTCAGCGGCCTGCAGGTGAATATCGCTGTTGGGTATGGCGGGCGCCAGGAGATTACGGACGCCGTGCGCGGCCTCCTGCGTGAGGCAGCAGCTTCCGGCCGGAGCCTTGAAGAACTCGCTTCAAGTCTGACCAGCGACGATATTTCCCGCCATCTCTACACCAGCGGTATGCCCGATCCGGACCTGTTGATTCGGACCTCGGGCGAACAGCGCCTTTCTGGTTTTATGACCTGGCAGTCGGCCTACTCCGAGTTTTATTTCTGTGAGGCCCTGTGGCCTGATTTCCGCCGGGTTGATTTCTTGCGGGCCCTGCGCGATTACGCCCAGCGTCAGCGCCGGTTCGGTTCCTAAGGCTAGCCGGGGCGGCTATGCTCGAACAGATATATAGCCTAGCGGCAGAAGGGCTGGGCGGACGCTGGCAGGCTGCCTTGGCTGCCCTGCTTTTGGCTTGGGTGCTGGTGTGCTACCTTGTGGCAGCGGCCCGACTGTGGGTCATTGATGTGCGAGAGCACCGCCTGCCCGACCGTATCGTGCTACCCCTCTATGCCCTGGTGGGCCTACCTCTTTTCGGGGCCATCGTGCTGGTGGCACCCGACCCCTTTGCCCAGGCGCGGCAGACTGCCTACGGGGCAGCGGTGATGTTTGGCTTTTATGTGCTCATGCGCCTGGCATCTCGCGGGGCACTAGGCCTGGGGGACGTGAAACTAGCCGGAGTTCTAGGTCTTTTGCTCGCCTATTTCTCGCCCCTGAACCTGCTCTGGGGCAACCTGCTCATTTTTCTGACCGGCGGCCTATATTCTCTTGTGCTCATACTGGCTCGTCGGGCTACAGGCCGCACCCACATAGCTTTTGGTCCCTTCATGCTTCTTGGCACCACTGTTGCCCTGCTCTTTCCCGCAACCTAGCGCACCTTGCGCGGCTGCTGCCTTGGGACGTCCGCACCGGGTGCCTGCCCACGAAAGGAAAATATGCCTACCCCACAATTTATTACCGACCTGCGAGCCAAGATTGGCTCCGACATGCTCTGGCTTTCGGGCGCTACTGCCGTAATCCAGCGGGATAACGGCGACATTTTGCTGGTGCGCCGCAGCGATACCGGGGCGTGGACGCCGGTGACCGGCATCGTCGACCCCGGCGAGAACCCCGCCCTGACCTGCCTGCGTGAAGCTGAAGAAGAGGCTGGTGTCATCATCGAGGTGGTGGGCTTTGCCCAGCTGAAAGCCGACCCGCCCATGACCTTCGGCAACGGGGACCGCTGCCAGTTTCTGGATCACACCTTCTACTGCCGCTATGTCTCGGGGCAGGCACGGGTGAACGATGAGGAATCGAGCCAGGTGCAGTGGGTGCCGGTGGAGAAACTCGCCGACTACTGTAGCGAACGCATGCTCGATAGAATCGACGCCGCCCTGCACTGGCAGAACGGCGCCCGGTTCGATTTAGAAGCGCGGTAGCTAGGCTTCGGCTGAGAGCTTCCGCAGCAGCTCAACCAGCATAGTGCGCTCAACGGGGGTCAGTTTCTCGGCCCACACGGTTTCAAGCTGGTTCTGCTGGGCAAAGATAGAGCTGACGAAGTCGGTACCGGCGGGGGTGAGCTCAACAAGGGTGCCACGCCCGTCCTCGGGGTCCTTAGCCTTGGTAATCAACCCCTTGGTCTCTAGGGGCTTGCTGATGTTTGAGACAGCAGCCCTGGTCATGCCGGTGATATTCGCCAGGGAGCTAGCGGACGCCGCCCCCGAGTTCCAGAGGGCAAAAAGCACCCGGTAGGCAGCCCAGGAGCTACCGGCAGGGCGGTGGACCTTCGATTCAAAATCGTGGGTGATGGCCACAGACGCGCGGTTCAGCGACATGGCAAGCAGGGTAGCGTCAACATTGACGGGTTCCTCTAAACCACCGAGGTTCTCGGTGACCTGGTCGATGAAAGACCAGTAAGTGTGGTTACGGGGTGATGGTTCCATTCCTTAAGCCTACTCACTGGGCGGCTGTGAGGGAAAAATAAGCCGCCTATTACAGGTATAAACCGTGGCGGTCACGCTATCCATTGGTCTACTCTTGACCGACAGGACGTCGGGGGCTAGTCTCTAAGAAAATCATGAGATAGCCGGTGCAGCGATGCTGCTGCAGAAGGAAGAAACATGCAGACCCACAACAAGGACGTTGTCATCATCGGTGCTGCTCGCACCCCCCAGGGCAAGATTATGGGCGCCCTTTCATCGCTGAGTGCCGTTGAGCTGGGTGCCTGCGCCATGGCTCAGGCGCTCAATGCCAGCACTCTAGCCCCTGAACAGGTTGAAGCTGTGATTTTTGGCCAGGTGGTGCAGGCCGGTGCAGGGCAGAACCCCGCCAAACAGACCGCACGTGCTGCCGGTATCCCCGTGGCTACCCCGGCGGTGACGGTCAATAGCGTTTGCCTCTCGGGTCTACGCGCGGTGATAGATGCCGCCCGGCTGATTCGCTCGGGCGAGGTTCAGGTCGCTGTGGCAGGCGGCCAGGAGTCCATGTCTCGTGCCCCGTTCTTACTGCCGGATTTCCGTGCGGGCAGGGTCTTCGGTGCTACCAGCGTGCTCGATGCCGTTGAGCGTGATGCCCTCACCGATGCCCAGAGCGGGGAGTCGATGGGCGTGCTGACCGAGGGGTCTAACGCCCGTTTTGAGGTGACCCGCCAGGAGCAGGACGCCATCGCGGCCGCTTCCCACCAGCGGGCCCACGCCGCGGCGTCCGCCGGGCTTTTTGATGCCGAAATTGCCCCGGTGCAGGTGAAAGGACGCAAGGGGCAAGTCACAGAGGTCAGGGCGGATGAAGGAGTGCGCGAGGGAACCACGGTCGAGGTACTCGCTCAACTGCCGCCTGCTTTTGAGCAGGGCGGCACGATTACCGCGGGGAATGCTTCCCCGCTCTCTGACGGGGCAGCGGCCCTGGTACTCTCAAGCCGCGAATTTGCTGAAGCGAACGGAATCAAGCCGCTGGCCACCGTCCTCGCCTGGGCTAATACCGCTGGCCCCGAGAACGTGCTGCACTATCAGCCCTCCCGCGCTATCGCCGCCGCTCTTGACAAGGCTGGGCTAACCGCGGACGACCTAGACCACGTGGAAATTAACGAGGCTTTTGCAGCGGTTTCTGCGGTCTCTGCCCGTGAACTCGGTCTTGACCTGCAGAAGGTCAACCCCCACGGTGGTGCTATTGCTCTGGGACATCCGGTGGGAGCGTCCGGTGCCCGCCTGGTGGTTCATGCCGCTCACGCCCTCAACCAGAAGCCCGATGCTACCTACGCGGCTGTGGCCCTGTGTGGTGGCGGTGGCCAGGGTGATGCCCTGATTCTTCGCGCAGACTAATCTCTTGTACTACGAGGTTAAAACAGGTGGGGCCCGCAGAACGGGCCCCACCTCTAGTTGTATGAAAACTGGTTTAGGTGAGCTGACGCCAGGCGCTAGCGTTGCGCAGATTAGAACGAGCCATTGCTACAGCTTCACCGGCACCGCGATTGAGAGCAATCTTTGAAAGAGAGGTCGCAAAACCAATAATCTGTGAAGCCTCCACCTCGGGAGGCATGGAGAGTGCATTGGGGTCGGTAATGACCTCAACGAGGGACGGTCCCTGATGGGCTAGGGCATGAGAGAGCGCCTTTTCGAGTTTCTTGGGGTCGGTAACGCGTTCTGCTTCAAAGCCCATTGCGGTAGCGATAGCGGCGTAGTTGGTGTCGGGCACATCGACCCCGTAGTCCTCGAAGCCCTGAACTAACTGTTCGAGCTTAACCATGCCGAGGGTCGAGTTGTTGTAGACCACTACGGTCAGGGGCAGATTATACATACGGACGGTCAGCAGGTCACCCAAGAGCATGGAGAGCCCACCATCACCCGATACAGAAATCACCTGGCGGTCAGGGGCAGCAACCTGAGCACCAATGGCATGGGGGAGGGCGTTGGCCATGGAGCCGTGCAAGAAGGAGCCGAGCAGTTCACGCTTGCCGTTGGGGGTGATGTAGCGGGCTGTCCATACATTGCACATGCCGGTATCTGCTGTGAAAATAGCATCATCAGCGGCCAGCTCATCGAGTAGAGCTGTGACGTACTCGGGATGAATGGGTCCCTTCTTTGAGGGCTTCTTGGTGTAGGCGCCCACGACCTTGGTCATAATTTTTTCGTTTTTCTTCAGCAGCTGCTCAAGGAAGGACCGGTCTTTCTTGCGCTTAATGAGGGGCAGTACCGCGCGAAGTGTAGCTGCTACATCGGCCTCAACCAGTAGGCTCACATTGGTGCGACGCCCCAGTACCTGGGCGGAACGATCAATCTGGATAGTGTCTGTATCGGGTAGGAACTGATCGTAGGGAAAATCGGTGCCGAGCAGGAGCATCAGGTCTGCGTCTTTAAGGCCCTCAGCAGCCTCACCGTAGCCCAGAAGCCCGGTCATGCCCACATCGAAGGGGTTGTCGTACTGGATGTACATTTTGCCTCGCATGGAGTGACCCACCGGCGCGGCGGCGGCATCGGCCAGGGCAACCAGCTCATCGTGGGCTCCCTTAGCCCCGATACCTGCAAAGATAGCGACCTTGTCTGCGGCATTGATGCGGTCGGCGATGTCGTGGACGGTTGCCTGGTCCGGGGTCATGGTGCCGCGGCGCATATCGCCCCAAGCAGGTACGTAGTCCACGGCGTCCTCGGCAGCAATATCACCGGGAATTGAGACAACAGCAACGCCGCGGTTGGCAACCGCGTGACGCATGGCAGAGTTCATGATGCGCAGAGTCTGAGCGGGGTTAATGGCCATCTCTGAGTAGCTGGAGCACTCGGCAAAGAGGCGGTCAGGGTGGGTTTCTTGGAAGTAGCTGGTGCCGATTTGTGCTGAGGGGATGTGGGAGGCGATGGCGAGGACAGGCGCGCCAGAGTGGTGCGCGTCGTAGAGACCGTTAATGAGATGGGTGTTGCCGGGGCCGCAGGACCCTGCACAGACGGCGAGTTTACCGGTAACCTGTGCTTCTGCGGCTGCGGCAAAAGCCGCGACCTCTTCGTGGCGTACATGAATCCAGTCGATGCCGCCCTTAGCAGAGCCGCCGCTGGCACGGACTGCATCAACGATGGGGTTGAGGGAGTCTCCCACCACGCCGTAGATGCGCTCTACGCCGGCGTCTATGAGTTGCTGGATGAGTTGATCAGCGAGTTTCACGGGGCAACCTTTCAATAATCTGTACCCTTAATTTTCTACAGTATACTCCTATCGATCTTGCTTTTGTTTATTCTTGAACTATCTATGTGGTCATGCGCCCCTGAGTGCTAGTTCACAAGAGAGGCGCACAAAGGGCGGGCTTCCCGTAGAGGGAAACCCGCCCTTTGCGTGCTCGGACGCTGGGAGCGTCCTTCGCTCGGTAGCCTTAGAAGTTACCCAGCATCTTGGTGACGTCCAGGGCCTCGTCGAGCTGAGCCTCGGTGACTTCACCGCGCTCAACATAACCCAGGGCGATGACGGCCTCGCGCACGGTGGTCTTGTTGGCCACCGAGTACTTAGCAATCTTGGCTGCTGCCTCATAGCCGATCAGCTTGTTCATGGGGGTGACGGTTGAGGGGGAGGCTTCAGCCAGGAAGCGGGCCCGCTCCACGTTGGCTTCCAGGCCGTCAATCATCTTGTCTGCCATGACGCGGGAGGTGTTGGCCAGCAGACGGATGGACTGTAGCAGGTTGGCAGCCATGACGGGGATACCCACGTTTAGCTCGAAGGCACCGTTGGTGGAAGACAGCGCGATGGTGGTGTCGTTACCAATCACCTGGGCACAGACCATAATGGCTGCCTCACAAATCACGGGGTTGACCTTGCCGGGCATAATCGATGAGCCGGGCTGCAAATCGGGGATGTGCAGCTCGCCCAGGCCGGTGTTGGGCCCTGATCCCATCCAGCGAATATCGTTGTTGATCTTCATGAAGGAGTAGGCGATATTACGCAGCTGGCCGGAGGCCTCAATCAGGCCGTCACGGTTGGCCTGGGCTTCAAAGTGGTTGCGGGCTTCAGTTAGGGGCAGGCCGGTTTCTTCAGCCAGCAGTTCAATGACGCGGGCAGAGAAGCCATCGGGGGTGTTGATGCCGGTGCCCACAGCGGTGCCGCCCAGGGGGACCTCAGCGACGCGGGGGAGGGAAGCGTGGATGCGCTCAACCCCGTAGCGGACCTGGGCAGCGTAACCGGAGAACTCCTGGCCCAGGGTCACAGGGGTGGCATCCATCAGGTGGGTGCGGCCGGACTTAACGACGTCCTTGAACTCTACAGCCTTACGCTCCAGGGACTCAGCCAGGTATTCCAGGGCCGGGACCAGGTCCTTGAGCAGGGCCTCGGTAGCGGCCACATGCACGGAGGTGGGGAATACGTCGTTGGAAGACTGGGAAGCGTTGACGTGATCGTTGGGGTGGACCTCGACGTCCTGGCCCTCCAGAGCCTGGTTGGCCAGGGTCGCCAGCACCTCGTTGGTGTTCATGTTGGAGGAGGTACCGGAGCCGGTTTGGAAGACGTCGATGGGGAAGTGCTCATCGTAGTCACCGGCAGCTACCTTATCCGCAGCATCGCGGATAGCGGCGGCGCGGGTGGCGTCAAGAACACCCAGCTCTTCGTTGGCGCTTGCTGCTGCCTTCTTAATGAGGGCCAGGGCGCGGATGTGGGCAGACTCCAGTGTCTGGCCAGAGATGGGGAAGTTTTCAACGGCACGCTGGGTCTGGGCGCGGTAGAGGGCATCTACGGGTACGCGGACCTCACCCATGGTGTCGTGTTCAATGCGGTATTCAGTGTTTTCAGCCATACTGCCTAGTCTAATACGCCGCCGTGACGGCTGTCGCACTGGCCGTAAAAATGACGCGGTAGCAGACTATGTCCTTGGGAAGAAGTACCGCCCGGCTGAAGACTTTAGATAGTAATCAGCGGTGAGGAGGAGTAGACCAGGTCGGCCTTGCCGTCGGCTAGGTGGTAGAAGACGCCAATGACGGCCAGGGATCCATCTTCGATACCTTCACGGATAATCCCGGACTGCTCGGCAATACGGGCAGCGGTCTGACGGGTATGCTCAATCACCATATCGTTGATGGTGGCCCCCTCGGGCAACTCCGGGGAAATCACCGACGGCAAAATACCCTCCACAAGGTTGCGGATAAAGCCACCGGGCATTTCACCCTCCACCAGGGCCTTGTGGGTGGCGGTAATAGCACCACAGGAGTCATGACCCAGCACCATAATCAGCGGGGTCTTGAGCTCCCCGCTGGCGTATTCCAGGGAGCCGAGGACGGCGTCGTCCAGTACCTGCCCGGCGGTACGCACCACGAAGGCGTCGCCCAGGCCCAGGTCAAAAATAATTTCAGCTGCTAGGCGGGAATCACCACACCCAAAAATTGCGGCAAAAGGGTACTGGCCGGCTACCAGCTCGGCGCGGCGGGCGGCGTCCTGATGGGGGTGGGAGCGGTTGCCCTCGACAAAACGGGCATTGCCCTCAACAAGTCGCTCCCAGGCCTGGACGGGGGTTTCGATGGCGGTCACGGCAGGCGTCCTTTCGCAGCGGTTTAGCTTTAACCTAGCAACCTGCCCGGCCGATGGTGTGTGTAAGGCGAATTACATTTTACGGCAGGACGCCGGCGGGCGGCTTACTGAATTCCGCTTGAGGGAGTAGGAGAAGCCGTGGAAGTAGGAGCCTTCATGTAGGCAACAGTAGCCTCAGCCAGGGCCTGGAACTCGGCTGCCTCAGCTTCGCCCTTGAGGATGACGGTGGTGCCGTCCACCTCACCGATGTAGAAGGTGGTGATTTTGTCTTTATCGTCAGCATCGACGAGGGAACGCACGTCCCAGTCCACGCCACCAGCTTGCACCGTAGCTTCGGGTACAGCCTGCCCTACCGTCTGGGCAATCCAGGTGGGGTTGGTGTCCTGCGCCTGAATCAGTTCAATAAAGTCGTTGGAGGGGGTCACCTGTCCGGTGGACCAGTAGTTGATGCCGTCTGCCTGGCCGGTAACCCAGCGGGCGTAGTTGTAGTGCCAGCCTTCCTGCTCAGCGGCGGCAACGGGGTAGCCAGCCTGGTTGCTTGCTTCATAAGCGATGACCGGCAGGTCAACGGTGGGCCGGTAGGGGTTCTTGTTGGGCTGCGGCATCAGCCAGATCACCGGTAGCAGTAGCAGCACCATGACAATCATCGAAATTACCATGTTGCGGGCGGGCGCATTGATACGGGCAGCCTGCTTTTCGGTAATTTGCGGGATGACCTGCTCGGTGGTGTCCGGGGCCTGGTTTTCAGGGGCGGACGCCTGGGGCAGGGGCTGGTTGCTGGGGTTAGTCGATGAAGTCACGCCTTCTATTCTGGTCTATAAGAGGCGCACTGTGCCACTTGCGGGCGGTAATGAGCGGCGTCATCTGTGTCAAGTAGGGGCTGACCGGCCCGTAATAGGGGGCACAAGCGAGTAGGCTAGAAGGTGGAGGCTGAGCGACCGATAGTAGGGAGCCAGCTGGCACAGTTAGAAGCTACTCGAAGGTGAGTCATGTCAAACGTAAACAACGAAGATCGTAACCTAGCGCTGGAACTGGTGCGTGCTACCGAGGCTGCCGCTATTGCCTCCGGCCCGCTGGTGGGCGCAGGTGACAAGAATATGGCAGACGGTGCCGCGGTAGATGCTATGCGTGCCCGCCTCAAAACCGTGCACTTCAACGGCACCGTTGTGATTGGCGAGGGAGAGAAGGACGAGGCTCCCATGCTCTTCAACGGTGAGCAGGTGGGCGATGGTTCAGGAGCCAAGTTCGACGTAGCTGTTGACCCGATTGACGGTACCCGTCTGACTGCCCTGGGTATGGATAACGCTCTCTCTGTTATCGCGGTAGCTGAAGGTGGCACCATGTTTGACCCCTCGGCTGTCTTCTACATGGAGAAGCTGGTCACCGGCCCCGAAGCCGCCGACATGGTAGACCTGCGCCTACCGGTTAAGCAGAACCTGCACCTGGTTGCTAAGGCCAAGGGCACCAGCATCAGCCAGCTCACCGTTTGTGTGCTGGACCGCCCCCGTCACGCTAAGCTGGTTGAAGAAATCCGTGCCATCGGTGCTCGTACCCGCATGATTCTTGACGGCGACGTTGCGGGCGCTATCGCTGCTTGCCGTGAGGGCACCGGTGTGGATCTCATGATGGGAACCGGTGGCACTCCCGAGGGTATCGTGGCTGCCTGCGCTATCAAGGCCACCGGCGGCATTATTCAGGGTCGTCTGGCCCCCGTTGATGACGCCGAACGCCAGAAAGCCCTGGATGCTGGCCACGACCTGGATGCGGTACTGACCACCGATGAGCTGGTCACCACCGATAACTGCTTTTTTGCCGCAACCGGTATCACCGACGGCAAGCTCTTGCGCGGTGTGCGCTACGGCCGTGACACCGTCACCACCCAGTCCCTGGTCATGCGTTCCAAGTCAGGCACCGTGCGCCTGATTGAGGCCGAGCATAAGCTCTCCCGCTACTCAGCCATGATTGCCGGAACCATGAACAAGTAGGTTCCTAGAGTAGATTTAGAGTCGAATACCAGAAGATTGAGCAGGTGTTCCCGAAAGCCGACTGGCTGGGGCTGGCATGAATTGGGCGAGCGCCCAGCGCGAGCCCAAGAAGGTTAGTCGGCGAAGGGAACACCTGCTCAATCTTTTATTTACCGATTTTCGCGCGAACCTGCCCGGCAGCGTCCTTAGCCTTGGGCAGTAGGGTGTCGGTGGCGAACTTCTTGCCCGATGCAAGGGCTTCACGGCCTGCGCGGATGCCCTGGTAGGCCTTGTAGCCGGGGGTGGAGACGGGCAGGTCCCAGGTTCCGGGGTAGGCAATGGAAGTGCCGCCGAAGGACTTCTTAAACTGGGTGAAACCGGCCCACTCGTGCTCCGGGTCATCGGTCGGGGCGATACCGAAAAGGTCGAGCTGCTGTAGGCCTTGCTCCTTAGCATCGAGCATGATGTAAGAGAGCAGGGGGGTGCCAACTTTCAGTTTGCGGTGCTCAAAGGAGGTGGCAGTATGAGCGTAGATACGGGTGTCATCGGAGTCATAGTTGAGGGAAGCGCCGATGGGTTCACCGTCTACCTTGGCGATGAAGAGAGTAGCGGCACCGGCAGGCATGAGTACCTCTGCGACCTTGGCTAGGTAGTCGTCTTGCTGGCGGTTGAAGCCGAGTCGGGTAGCGGTCTCGTCCAGGTATTTGAGCAGGATTTTGATATCTGCGGGGTCCTGGGACTTTTCGAAGGTTACGCCCTTCTTATGAATGTTGCGGTGCAGGTTGCGGTTTGATGATGACATGCCTTTGATGAGGTCGTCTTCACTCTGGGTGAGGTCGATCATCTGGGTATGGGCAGGCTGAATCTGGCGCGGGGAGAGTTTGAAGCCGCGTGCTGCGAGGAAGGCCTCACCGCTCTGGTTGCCCCAAATATCTGACTGGGTGGGTTCTACACGAACGAACCAGCACTTGTTTTCTGAGGCTACTCGTTTAAGGTCTGCAATGGCCTCGTCGAAGGCGGCGGAGTTGTTGGCCTCTGGGCCGTAGGGGGTGTAGAGATAGCGGCCGGTTTTGCCGCCTTCCAGAATTGCTAGGTAGTGCCAGCCGTCACCCTGGCCTCTGAAAACTTTGTGGCCATTTGCCTCTTGAAACTGGGCCCAGATATCTGATTGCAGAATGTTTGTCATGGGAACCAGCTTACCGCTTTGCTGCTGGCCGTGGGGTTAGGGGACGGAGCAGGTGCCGTTCTCGCTGAGTTCTGAGGTGAGTTGTGCGCGGTAGGCGGCGGTTTCGATGACGTCGAGGCCTGAGGGGGCGGACGCTGCTGGGCTGGTGCTTGCGGCAGCGGCAGTGGCGGCGGTGGGTTGGATGCCTGAGGCTGAGTCTGCGATGACCTGCTGGACTGCGGTGTGGAGCTGGTCGAAGTCGGGGTAGGTGGGGAAGAGGGTGTCGAAGTAGGGTGGGCCTGCTGCGAACTGGATGAGGTCGTAGTTCTTGGATTTGAGGGCAACGTCCCCAAGGGCTGCGAGGCCGCTTTGGGGGATGTTGGTTTCGATGACTTGTTCGCCGGCGGCGGTGATGTCTGCGAATTTGGTGAGTACGTTGGCGGGGTCGAGTTGTTTGAGCATGGCTGCCTGTACGCAGCGCTGGCGGGCCTGACGGTCGTAGTCGGAGGCCCCTTCGCGGGAGCGGGCGTACCAGAGAGCATGGAAGCCGTCGAGGTGCTGTACACCGGGTTCGATGTAGCCGTCGATGGGGTTGGGTAGGCCGGTGATTTCGTTGGTTCCACCGCCGATGGGAACGTAGCCTCCTACGTCGATGGTGATGCCGCCCAGGGCGTCGATGAGCTGCTCAAAGCCTGACATGTCGATGAGGATGTAGTTCTCGACGGTGATACCGAGGACGCCGGAGACAGCATCCATGGTGGCTTCTGCTCCAGGGTCGTCTGCTTCTGGGTAGAGGTCAGCGTAGTCGGCGGTGACGGTGGGGTAGAGGGCGTTGAGGATGCACTCGTCGCCGCAGTTGAAGCCCTCGGGGTAAACCTCCCAGAGGGGGGAGCCGTCTTCGAAGATGGCATTTTGCAGGTTACGGGGTACCGAGATAGTAATCGCCTGGCCGGTCTGAGCGTCGATGGAGACCACGGTCATGGAGTCGGGGCGGCGGCCTACACGGTCGGCGCCGGCGTCCCCGCCCATGAGCAGGATGTTATAGCGGCCGCCCTGCTCCTTGATGGGGGTGCCACCTGCAAAGATACTGCCGAGTGCTCCGCGCCCTACCCAGGTGATGTAGGCGGCGTATCCCAGCCCACCGCCGGTGAGGGCGATGCAGGCGACCAGGGCGAGGGTTATCAGGGGTTTGGAGCGGCCTTCGAGCAGGCCCGGTCGAATGGCGCGCAGGGTTGCTAGGAAGAGGTAGACCCAGCCGATAGCTAGACCTACCAGGGCCGCTGCTACAAGTAGCAGCACCCAGGTGTTGGTGACCAGGGAAAGCACTAGGGTGCGGCGGAGCGTCCAGAGCAGTAGGAGGGCCAGTACAAGGCCCCAGACGGTAAAGGTAACCTTCAGTGCTCGACGGCCCAGGGTTTTTTGCCCGGTGAGTAGCTGGGCAGAGCCGGGGAGGAAGAGGGTGAGCAGGAGCAGGAGCCAGGCCCGGCGGGTACGGACGGAGGCCGACGCCGCTTCGGGGTGCCGCAGCGGGTCGGTGTAGGTGGGGTCTACCAGGTGCTGGCCTCGCCCCCTGATACCCGTGATCGGGGCTGCGGAGCGTGGGCGCTTGCGCTCACCGGACATGTGTTTGCCTCCCTGGTGTGGTGGGGCCTGAAAAATAACCGAGTGTGGTTGAGTAGCTTGAAATCTACTCAACCACACTACTGAAAGAAGCTGGGTGCTCCCGGGGTGGTCTTCCTGAACTTGCCGAAGGGGCAGGCCGGAGTGCCCGGTATCGGGTTAGGGAGCGTAGGGGGTCTTCTGCTGGCCGTCTTGCTCGTCGTTGTGGGCCGGGGCTGGTGCCGCCTGGGTGGGGCGGGGTGCGGCGTCCTCATCGAGTTCTGCCTTGTGCTCTTCGACTTTGGCGCGCAGGGCTGCGCCCTTGTCCATGGCGGTCTGGCGCAGTGAGGCGGCGAAGTCTACGAGGTCGGCCCGTACCTGGCGGGCGAAGCCGTCGCTGCCTGAGCCCAGCATACGCAGGGCTAGCAGGCCGGCGTTGCGGGCGCCGTTGATGGAGACGGTTGCGACGGGCACACCGGCAGGCATCTGCACGATGGACAGGAGGGAATCCATACCGTCGAGGGACTTGAGCTTGACCGGCACACCGATGACGGGCAGAGGGGTAACCGAGGCCAGCATGCCGGGCAGGTGGGCTGCGCCGCCGGCACCGGCAATGATGACGCGGATGCCGCGGTCTGCTGCTTCACGCCCGTAGGCAATCATGTCTTCGGGCATACGGTGGGCTGAGACCACGTCTGCCTCGTAGGGGATGCCGAATTCTTCGAGGACTTCAGCGGCTGCTTCCATGACCGGCCAGTCTGAGTCTGAGCCCATCACGATGCCGACAATGGGGTTATTGGAGTCGTAGGGGGAGGTCATCTTGCTCCTTGAAGGTAGGGGTGATGCGGACGCCCGCCCCACCTGGGTAGGGCCGGGCTGGGCCTGCGGAGTTAGGGGGTGGATGGGCCGTCGGTGAGCAGGGAGGCTGCTGCGGTAGCCTGCTGGCGGAGGACGGGGAGCTCGTCCGCGCGGCCGGTCATATTGATGTGCCCAATCTTGCGGCCGGGCTTGACTGCCTTGCCGTAGTAGTGGACCTTGGCGGCCGGGTAGTCCTCCATGAGCTGCGGGTAGACGCCGAAGATATCGTCGTTGGTGCCGCCCAAGAAGTTCTTCATCAGGGCGACCTCGCCCTTGATATCGGTGCTACCCAGCGGGTAGTTAGCAACGGCCCGCAGGTGCTGTTCGAACTGGCTGGTGACTGAGCCGTCCTGGGTCCAGTGGCCGGAGTTGTGGGGGCGCATGGCGAACTCGTTAATGAGGAAGCCCGCCTCAGAGCCGGGAACTTCAAAGAGTTCAGCGGCCATGACGCCGGTGACACCCAATTCGGTTGCAACCTTAAGGGCGGCTGACTGGGCAGCTTCTGCTACCTCGGGGGAGATGCCGGGGGCCGGGGCAATAACCTCGTCACACACCGAGTTCACCTGAATGGACTCAGCTACAGGCCAGGCCTTAACCTGGCCAGAATCACGGCGGGCTACCAGGGCAGAAAGCTCGCGGGTAAAAGGAACCTTTTCCTCTACCAGGAGCGCTGAAAAATCGGTGCGGGCCGGCAGCTGCTCAAACCAGGGCGCTGACTTCTCGCGGGCGTCCTGCTCATCATCGAGCACCATCACGCCCTTACCGTCATAGCCACCCCGCGGGGTCTTCAGAACAACAGGCCAACCACCCTCATTACCGAAGGTGAGGAGTTCGTCCAGGGTGCGTACTTCGGCCCAGCGGGGGTTGGGCAGGCCCAGGCGGTCAACGGCTTTGCGCATCTCAATCTTGTCCTGGGCGTGGACCAGGGCAGCGGGGCGGGGCTGAACATTGACGCCCTCATCCATCAGCCGCTGCAGAAAATCGGTGGGAACATGCTCATGATCGAAGGTGAGCACATCAACCTCGCGGGCAAAAGCTGCCAGCGTATCGTAATCGTGGTAGTCACCTACCGGAGCGAAAGGCACCGCCCGGCGGGCGCAGACGTCCTCACTCTCAGCTAGAATACGAAGGTCGAAGCCAAGCTCGGTAGCGGCGGGCGCCATCATGCGCGCCAGCTGACCGCCACCCACAACACCAATTTTTGGTCCAGTCATAGGGTAAGTCACATTCACTAGGCTACCTGGGTGGACGGTGCTTGTAAAAGCCCCAGCTACATGCTGAACAGGCACCGCCATGCCGGGCTATCTCCCAGGTAATGCTCCGCTATCTGTGAGCAAAACACTACCCCGGTAAGCGGGCTGGCAGCAGGGCTGCGCCTGTACTATGTGAACAGAATAAGACCTGCTCCCCAGTTCAGTCGGTGCGTCAAGACGTTCCCTGTCGAACTTATACCAGTTCCCGCCGGGAGGGGCCCGCACCATACGACGAGGGAGAGAAACGATGAGCGCACTCAAACAGCGTTTAGAGACCCTGTGGCACAGTCACGGCCGGGAGGTAGCCCAGTTCCTGAGCGTTGGTGGCCTGGCCTTCATCATTAACTCGGTGATTTATTGGACGCTGATGCATTCCATCTTGTCCGACGGGCACGCCAAGGCTAAGGTCGTAGCCGGTATTGTCGCCATCATCTTCTCCTGGGTAGCAAACCGCCTGTGGACCTTCCGCGAAAAACGCACCGGTAACAAGGTACGCGAGGCCATTGAATTCGGCATCGTCAACGCCATCGGCATCGGCATCGAGGCATCCTGTGTGCTCTTTAGCCTCTACGTACTGGATCTGACCAGCCCCCGGGCGTCCTTTATCTCGGGTACCATCATTGGCACCATCTTGGGCACTATCGTGCGCTACTTCCTGTACAAGTTCTGGGTCTTCTCTCAGAGCAGGAGCCATAACGGCGATAAGACCTCCGAAGAAAAGCGGGCCGAGCTGATCGAAGAGGCCACCAAGATTATGACCGGCTCCCTGCCTATCGTTGAGAAGGCAGAGACCGGGCCCGTTCGTCGCCCAAAACTCGACTAAGACGCTCCTGCTCCCAGGTAACCTGCGGGTCAAGAATCAAAGCCGCGCGGCCTGAGGATATCACAGCTAGAGCTTGCTCTAGGGAGGCGGCATCGAAGCGCTCGCCCGCTACCTGGAGGGCAGCTACCTCACGGTCATACCCAGAAGACAGGGCTGAAACTTGGTGGGCCAGCCGTTCCATCAGCTGGGTATTGCTGGTCCCCTCCCAGGCTAGTCCTGCAGAGTCAGGTTCTGCCCACCCCATGTAAACATCGGGGCGGGACCTGACCTCAGCCGCGTAATCAATCGTTCCCGCAGGTAGCTGCCCCATAAAGCGCGGAGCTAGCGGTTCAGAGGCCACAGCCAGCAGGTACTCTTCCGCTGCACCTTCTAGCTCTGCGGTATCAAAGGCGGCGCGGACGTCCGCCCCCGCCTGCTGCTGCCAGGTGAGGGTGGCTCCCACCCGCAGACCAGCTGCCGCCAGAACTAGCGAACGCCAGTGCAGGCGCTGGGGGAGTGCTAACAGGGAGCCGGGCTCAACCTCGCACTCGTCCACCAAAAAGTTAGCGGTCTTTGCAACCCAGTTGTCAAAAACCCGGCCCGAAAGCTCAATCCGCTCACCGGGAGCCGAATACCAAAGCAGGGCAGGGGACTGGCGCTGAGCCAAAAGAGCCATGAACTGCGGAAAAGAAGAACCGACCTGGGAAAATGAAGCTGTCATGCTCCCTACTCTAAGGCACCGCCCGCCCCGCGGCCAGAGAGCCCCCGCCGCAGCAAATGCATATACCACAGAGAAACGCAAATTATTGTGAGAGAATCTCGTGTGAAGAAGATTTTTTTAATCCCAGCTTGACGAACGGGCCGTTACACGCGTGTAATTAGGTGCAGGGAAATTTTTTATTCTGTCCTCTGTTTGGGATATGAAAGGGAAGAATATGGGCCTCCACAGCCGCCTACCTCAGGGCGCTACAGGGCGCACGCCTGATGTGGCCCAGTACCACACTATGCACTCTGCCCAGTACTTAGAAGACCAGGCAACTGCCTTGCTCAATGCCGCTGCTCCTAAGAGCCGTGGCCGGGCTAGCTCACTCGCCAGTAGCTCAGCTGCCGATATGTTCTCCACCGACTCCGACGCCCTCTCCCTCTGGCAGCAGGCCGCCGGCATTTACAGCACCGACGGGGATGACGGGGAACTCTCCTGGCAGGCAGATGCCCTCTGCGCTCAGACCGACCCTGAGGCTTTCTTCCCTGAAAAGGGTGGATCAACCCGCGACGCCAAGCGAGTATGCAGCGAATGCCCCGTTCGCGAAGCTTGCCTAGAATACGCCATGGAAAACGACGAGCGCTTCGGCATCTGGGGCGGCCTGTCAGAGCGTGAACGCCGCCGCCTCCGCAAGCAAGCTATCTAAGAAAGAAGGGCTTGATTCATGGCAATCACCCGCCAGTGCTCACGCCAGACCTGCCAGCGTGAGGCTATTTTCACACTTACCTACGCCTATGCCCAATCAACTGCAGTGATTGGCCCCCTGTCTGTGCATCGGGAACCCCACGCCTATGATTTGTGCGACTTCCATGCCGACCGGCTGACCGCTCCCCAAGGTTGGGAGGTTGTGCGGCTGGATGCCCCCTCCCACAGCCCTGTAGCAGGGGAGGCAGAAGAGGTTCCCTACCCGCCTTTACAGTCGGTCTAAACTCCGCTGGGCAAAACCCGTTGGCCCTAGCCAGCGGGTTTTTTCTGGCCCTTATATCAAAAAACGCACCAATCCGATAAACTTTGACCAGCACACAACACACTCGCGCCCACAGTACGTGATATAAGGAAGATAAGTTCGTGGCCAATCCCAGCACAGCAAGCAACCGAGACACTTTCACCCGCCGGTCTTTTGTGACCGTCGGTGCCCTGGGCACTATGACCCTGGCAGCCTGCTCCAATCAGCAGACGGCTGCGGACAGTAGCCAGATGGGCAGTGCGAGTGCTACTGCCAGCCCTAGCCCCACCGTGAAATTCACCGGCACTGTAGAGATTTACCCCGCTCTCGACGCGGTAGAAATCAACCCTATCGAAACGGTCAGCGTCACCACCGCTGACTCAACCCTCACCAAGGTCACCGTTACCACCGCCCAAGGGGAAGAACTAGCCGGTGAGCTGGCCGCAGACGGCAAGAGCTGGACATCGACCGACCGTATGCTCTTCCGGAGCGACTACACCGTAGCCTGGGAGGCCAAGGACGCCGCGGGCACCCTGGGGGTCGGCGAGAGCGCTTTCTCCACTGTCTCTGCTGCCTATGAGGTCGATGCCCTCATGAACTTCGACGAGGGTGCTAGCTACGGCATCGGTAAAATTATCCAGTTCAACTTCTCTGAGCCTGTCCTTAACAAGGCCGAGGTAGAAAAGCGCATCACCGTTAAAGGTGGTGGCGATCAGGCCGGTAAGTTCCGTTGGTACAGCGACTACATGGTGCGCTACCGCCCCGAGGACAAGTGGGCAACCAACTCTACCGTCACCGTCACCATCGACTTGTTCGGACTTGACGTGGGCAACGGCATGATTGGTAACCACACCACCACCCGTAGCTTCAAGACCTGGAACAAGCGCTACGCTTTTGTAGATAACAACACCAAGACCATTAAGATGTACGTCGATGATGTCATGGTACGCCAAGCCCCGGTAACCCTCGGTAACGCTGAATGGCCCTCAGTAGTAGGCCAGTTGGTGATTATGGAAAAGGCCGAGAGCTACTACTTCAACCCCGGCTCCCTTAACCTGGCCCCTGGCGACCCCAACTACTACGAACCCTTCTGGGCTTCCTGGACCTCCCGCCTGACCCTTGGCGGTGTCTTTGTACACCAGGCCCTGCCCTCAGCCTGGCCCTCAGTTGGCCGTGCAAACGTCTCACACGGCTGTATCGGTATGCTCCCCGATGATGCCCAGTTCTTCTACAGGACCTTTGACGTAGGCGATGTGGTCGAAACCGTAAACACCGGCTACCCCCAGGCCGGCCCCGATGACGGTTACGGGGACTGGAACATTCCCTTTGCCAACTACCACGACTCAACCTGGAAGGGGAACTGGTAAGAGTAGCGCCAGCCTGTACTAGGTAGAAAGCTCCCGCCCAGAGTAGCACCGCTTGCTACCCTGGGCGGGAGTTTTGAGTCTGGACCGCGTAGAATACACAGGCAGAGGCACCCTAGAGTAGAGACCGGGAGGAAGTCGCCATGGCCCAGCAAGCAGAACAGAAGCAGGAGTGGGAGAAACTCAGCCCCGCCGTGACCGCCCCCAAGGCCGATAGCCTACTGTCAGCCCGCAGGGCTGAGCGCGGTCTTCACACTCCCACTCCTACCTCAAGCAAAATCACCCAGGCCAGCCAGTCAGCAGCAGAGCCGGGGGCAGAGGCTGCTAGCGAACTAGCTCCCTGGACCGCCCCCCTGGCAGGAGTAGCAGACCCCGACAAGAGCGCCTCCGCTAGCCACAGCCCAGTCTCTACCGCCCTCCCAGCGCAGGAGCCGGCCGGGGCGGATACGCTGAGCCACAGCCTTGACCCTACACCGGCGGTAGAACGGGCCGAAGCCCGTGAACTTGCCGTAGACGACAAGCCCCGCCTGTTGGGCCTGCGCCGGGTTATTATCGCTCTGGCTGTTCCCGTCCTGACCATCGTGGTGGCTGTGCGTGCTGTAGCCAGCTCGGCCTTCCTCTGGCTCGAATACCACCGTCCCGGCTTCCCCGCTGACAGCTACGGCTTTGACACCCAAGAAAGACTGCGCCTGGGCTCCTACGGGCTGGACTATATCCTGAACCTGGCCCCCCGCACCTACCTGGCCGATATCACTACCGGCGGGGAAGCTGCCTTCTTAGCCAGCGAAGTCGAACATATGACCGACGTCAAACGGGTCATGCTCATCAGCATTACTTTCGCCCTTATCATGCTGGCCCTAGCCCTGCTCTCAGCTAGAACCCTGCGTCTGCGGGCCCCCGGCGTCCTGCGCTCATCCCTCTTCACCGGAGCCTGGCTGACCCTGGTGCTTACCATCGGGCTGGGCCTGGCAGGCCTGCTGGGCTGGGAGGCCTTCTTCACCATCTTCCACGAGGTCTTCTTCCCCCAGGGCAACTGGCAGTTCCGCATGAGCGATACCCTGATCCGTCTTTACCCGCCCCAGTTCTGGGTGGACGCCGCCGCCACCGCAGGCGCCCTCACCCTCTTGATGACGGCAGCCGTCCTCGCCATGACCTGGCCTACCCGCTACCGCAAGCAGCTAGCCCTCAAGCGCCGGGCAGAGCGTCAGGAGCTCAAAGAACTCCTGACCAAGTAAGCCCCTAAATCCAGGCGTCAAACCACATGCGTTCGCGCCACTCGGTGTAGGGGACGGTCTGGGCTGTCCAAATAGGCCAGTAGTAGATAGAGACTAACAGCGCGAAGACCACAAAGAGCCCTACCACCAGTAGCCCTGCCCGGCGGCGGCGTACGCTGTCGCCGGAGCGTCCTAGCGCCAGCCCCAAAATACCTGCCAGCATAAGAATCAGGTAGGGCTCGAAGGAGAGAGCGTAGAAGAAGAACATGGTGCGTTCGGGGTAGCCAAACCAGGGGAAGTAGCCCACCGCGAAGACCGCGAAAAGGGCCGCAAAACGCCAGTCGCGGCGCAGCAGCACAATGAGCAGGGACAGGGTTGCAACGATAATAAAGGACCACCAAATCAGCGGGTTGCCGATATTCAGCACCGCCTCAGAGCAGGAGTCAACCGTACAGCCGTTCACGCCCAGGTCAGGTGACTCATAGTAGTAGCTGGTGGGACGACCCAAAATCAGCCACTGCCAGGCCGGGGACTCGTAGGTGTGGGGGGAATCCAGCCCCGAATGGAAGGCATAGGCAGAGCGGTGGTACTCCCACAGCGAGCGCAGAGACTCCGGCAACCAGAGAACTCCTTCGCCGGGGTGCTCTGCTGCCCAGTTACGGTCGTAGGCGGAGTTTGAAAGGAACCAGCCGGTCCAAGTCACCAGGTAGGTGAGCAGGCCGGTCCCGATGAGGGCAAAGAAAGCGAGGACGCCGTCGCGCAGGAAGCCCGCGACATACCAGCGGCGGATGCCGGCAATACGGCGGGCATTGGCGTCCCAGAAGACCGTGAGCAGGCCGAAGATAGCGATGAAGAAGAGGGCGTTCCATTTAACGCCGACCGCCAGACCCGCACAGATGCCGGCGATGAACCGCCAGTAGCGGAAGCCCAGCCAGGGGCCATAGCGCATGAAGTCATCGGTAGGGGCGCCGTTGTGCTCGCGGGCGTGAGCTGCGATCCGGGCAGCGAGCTGGCGTCTACCCTGGTAACGGTCAAGCAGTAGGGCCACGAAGGTAGCCAGCAGCCAGAACATGAGGAAGATATCCAGCAGGGCAAAACGGGACTGCACAAAGTGCAGGCCGTCGATAGAAATCAGCAGACCGGCCAGGGTAGCAACCGTCACTGAGCGGAAGAGCAACCAACCAGCCAGCATGACCAGGCCCACCGATAGGGTTCCGGTGAGTGCTGCGGCAAAGCGCCAGCCGAAGGGGTTATCGTCCCCAAAAATTGCCATGCCGAAGGCAATCATCCACTTACCAACCGGCGGGTGGACCACATATTCGGCGGTTTCAAGGATGCCCGATGGGGCCCCGGCAACGAAGGTCTCGTTGGCTGTATCAGACCAGTTGCGCTCATACCCAAAGTGCAGCAGGGAGTAGGCGTCTTTAGCGTAGTAGGTTTCGTCAAAGACGATGGCGTTAGGGCTGGCCAGGTTTACAAAACGCATGAGCCCGGCCAGTACTAGTACAAGCAGGGGCGCCACCCAGCCGTAGCGGGGCAGCGGTACCGCTGTTACAGCTAGTCGCGCTCGGAGGGCTGACTCGGTGAAAGCGTCTTTGAGGGTCAGGACGGCAGAGGTTGGGTTAGATGTCACCCTAGATATGCTACCCGGGGCAGCAGAATCATGCGCGCGGACGCGTGGGGACCAGCTTCCTCTGGTCCTATCTAGTAGGGACCAGATTCCTCCCAAAATACTTCATGCCATGACCTACAATCGGTATTTTTCTGGTCCCTACGAGGGGGCGGGGCTCTAGTCGTGGGTGGTGAAGGTACCCTGTGGATATCTGTTTATTCGCTGTAATAACCTGACCGATAAAAAATCTTTTTTGGCGCAATACGTTGAGACTGGGAGAAACTTTATCCACAGAAAACATCAGTTCTAGAAATGTAGCTCATACACAACAGAATGCTGTCATGGATATTCTCGATAGCCTTCAAACCGTTTATACCTACAGGGAACTGCAGCAGCTGGGTATGAGCTCTAGCGTTATCGCTCGCCGGGTTAGACAACAGGAGCTGACTCGTCTCCTCCCTGGCGTTTATACAACCCAGTCAAATTTTCGTCAGCTTCCCCGCTATCAGCAGTACCCCTATTTTATTTCTGCTGTTTACAAGAAGAACCCTCAAACCATCTTTACCCACCAAACCGCTGCCTGGTTGCATGGCTTTGCCGTAGTAGATCAGAAGCTGGTAGATGTACAGTGCCACCCTAGTTCACGGGGGCGTGCTCAAGGTATTGCAAAGCACTATTCGTATACAGCTCTCGATACGACGTCATCGCACGGTTTATTTCACCTCACTACCCGCCTGCGGACTTTAGCTGACTGTTGCCGCTACCTGCATCCGTCCTCAGCGCTAGTTACGGTTGAGTCAGCGCTTTATCAGGGAGCATGCACCGTTGAGGAAGTCGCGGAATATTTGGGGCACCAGAGGGGGCGCGGAGTTCAGAAAATGCGGACGGTCGCCGGCCTCATGAGTTCTTCGAGCGAGAGTGCTGGTGAAAGCAAACTGAAATGGGTCTTACACATGAGCCCCTTACCCCTGCCAACCCAGCAGGTTGATGTCTGGGTTGATAACGAACACTTCCGGCTCGACTTTGCTTACGAAGATGAAATGATTGCCCTCGAATTTGATGGGCGGGTGAAATACCTTGATTCCCAGAGCCGCGATGAGGTTTTCTTCAATGAGGTGCGACGCGAGAAGCTGCTGAAAAACGCTGGGTGGGATGTGCTGCGCTATGACTGGTCTACCGTTGTGCACCAACCGCAGAGGATCGTTCGTGAAGTTCTTGCCACCATGCAACGGAAAAACGGGAGCAGCAGAATCACGGCGCTCAGGTAACAATGGACCAGAAAAGTAACGATTGTATGTGTGGTGGACAAGGACGTCGGGAGGATTCTGGTCCCTACTTGTAGGGGAACAAAAGTAGTAGGGTTTAACCCTATGGAATCCTCCCCTCACACCACGCCCGCTGCGCCGGCCGAAGGCGGCGCCCTCATCCTTGGCGGAACCCCCATCGGCAACCTAGCCGATGCCTCCCCGCGCCTGCGCGAGGCGCTCGCGTCCGCCGACGTCCTCGCCGTTGAAGACAGCCGTACCCTGCGTAAACTAGCCGCCGGGCTGGGCGTCACCACCCGGGGGCGGGTGCTGGTCAACCACGACCACAACGAGGCTGACCGCGCCGGCCAGATTGTTGAGGCTGTGGCAGCCGGGCAGACCGTGCTGCTCATGTCGGACGCCGGTATGCCAGCTGTCTCCGACCCCGGCTATGTCGCAGCCGCTGCCGTGGCCGATGCCGGTCTGGCCGTTACCGCCCTGCCGGGCCCCTCAGCCGTCGTCACCGCGATTGCTGTGTCCGGCCTGCCCTCGGGGCGTTTCACCTTTGAGGGCTTCCTCGCGCGCAAGGGCTCTGATCGCGCCCGGCGCCTGGCTGCGCTCGCTAGTGAAGAGCGCACCATGGTCTTCTACGAGTCCCCCCACCGGCTGGCCGCGACCCTGCACGATTTTGCCGAAGTCTTCGGGGCAGGGCGCCGCGCCGCTGTCTGCCGGGAACTGACCAAGTTGCACGAAGAGGTTGCCCGCGGCAGCCTGCAAGACCTCATTACCTGGGCCGAATCTAAGCAGATTAAGGGCGAAATCGCCATCGTGGTTGAGGGCGCCCCCGAACCCGAGGCAGAAGAGGCAGAGAACCTGACCGACCTCGTTCTGGAGCTTGTGGCCGGTGGCGTCCGCCTGAAAGCTGCCTGCGCCCAGGTCGCCGAGGCCCACGGGGTGTCTAAGCGTGACCTCTACCAGGCAACCCTGGCCGTCAAAGATTCAGAAAGCTAAACCTATGTGTACCGACCACACCCTGACCGATGCCGAACTCCGCGAGCTTGCAGAGCGCTTTGCCTCCTACCTGCCGAGTGAGGCCGAGCAGACCGCCACCATCTTTGAGACCCCCGAGTCGATTCTGGAGGGCGAAGTACCCCCGGCCTACCAGGCTGATCGCTACAACACCGCGGGCGAGCCCAGCGGGGAGGGTACCCGCCGCCGCGGCGAGAAGGGGGAGGACGGACGCCGCCGCAACCTGGTCTTCCCGCCCGCTCCCGCGCCCCTGCCCTACGCCATCGTCGATAACCACACCCACATGGACCTGCTCGACGGCGAGGTAGCCGTCACCGCCCGCGATGCCCTCGATACCGGCGAAGCCCTGGGCATCGGGGCGATTGTGCAGGTAGGCTGTGACGTTCCCAGTTCCCTCTACGCTGTGCGTGTAGCCCAGGCTGACCCCCGCGTGCTGGCCGCTGTGGCCCTGCACCCTAACGAAGCCCCCA
The DNA here is from genome assembly GCF_042660305.1 of Rothia nasimurium. Lineage (NCBI taxonomy): Bacteria > Bacillati > Actinomycetota > Actinomycetes > Micrococcales > Micrococcaceae > Rothia > Rothia nasimurium. Next base: position 195,286 of record NZ_JBHSTW010000011.1, on the reverse strand, counting down.
AGCTGGCAGAAGCTGGCCAGCTAGAGGCAGCCCTGGCCGCTATCGATGCGCTGGCAGCTGACCCGCGCGTCCGTGCCCTGGGAGAGACCGGTCTGGATTACTTCCGTACCGGTGAAGAGGGCAAGGGGGCTCAGGAGGAATCCTTCCGCGCCCACATCCGCATGGCCAAGAAACACGGTAAGGCCGTGCAGATCCACGACCGGGACGCTCACGAGGACGTTGTACGCATCCTGCTGAGCGAAGGCGCACCCGAGACCGTCATCTTCCACTGCTACTCCGGCGGGCCTGACCTGGCTGAAATCTGTAACGAGCAGGGCTGGTACATGAGCTTTGCCGGCACCGTGACCTTCAAGAACTCGCACGGTATTCAGGAGTCCCTGAAGCTAGCCCACCGGGAGCTGATTCTGGCTGAGACCGACGCGCCCTTCCTGACCCCCCACCCCTTCCGGGGCCGTCCTAATGCCAGCTACATGACCAACTACACCGTCCGCTTTATGGCAGGCCACCTGGGCGCCGACCTTGAAGAGCTTTGCCGGGATATCCGCGCTAACTCCCTGGCAGCTTACGGGAGCTGGGGGATTGAGGGCTTCTAGCCGCTAGAGCCAGGTAGGCGACTGCCCACGCGACAGGCAGGGCATGGAGGAGAGCCAGGTGCTCGGGCCACTCGTTGCCGCCCCAGTCGTGCCCGCCAAACCAGACCGCAAAGGGCATGGCAAAGATGAGCACACCGGTGGCAGCTAGGTAGAGGTAGCCGGTGTGCGCGGTGCGCCAGCCGTAGAGGGTCGCAAAGACCAGGAAGGTGACGAGCCAGACCCAGTGGTGGGTCCAGGAGATGGGGGAGAGCAGCAGCCCCAGCGCCGCAACGCAGGAGGCCGTCCCCAGGTAGGCGCCACGGACGTCCTGCCCGGCGAGCCTGCGCACAGCCAGGTAAGTGAGCACCACCGACCCCAGGGCGGTGACGGCAAAGAGGACGCCGGTGAGCCAGGCGGGGAAGAGCATAGCCCAGGTGCCGAGCAGGTTATAGTTCAGCGCCCCAGTAATTGACCCCACGCGGGAGGACTCAAAGATTTTCTCGGTGAAGTATTCGCGGGCTACCTCGAAATCCACGGCAAAGCTCAGCAGGATAGACGCGAGGCCGGTACCCACGAAACGGGCCAGGGACTTCCAATCGCGGGTGGCGATGAAGAGCAGTCCGAAGATAGCCGGGGTGAGCTTGATGCAGGCGGTGAGAGCAATCAGCACCCCGTGCCAGCGGGTGTTCTTGAGGTAGATGACGTCGGTGAGAATCAGCAGTACCAAGAAGAGGTTGATCTGCCCCAGTTCCATATTGAAGCTGATGGGGAAGAACTTGAGCAGCAGGGGAGTGAGCCAGAGCCCGGCAGCTAGGGCAGGGCGCTTGCCTACCCCCATACCCCGGCAGGAGAGGTAGACCAGGGCGACCAGCGCGGCAATGTTGAGTAACAGGAATATAGGCCCTGCGGTATCTGCACTGGTGAGCAGTACAAAGGGGGTGAAAACGAGGGCCGCAAAGGGCGGGTAGGTGAACCCGTAGATTTCTTCGGGCGGCAGGGCCCAGTTGTAGAGCTGGCCGGTTTCTAGCCAATGGGCAACCCCGCCGTAGTAGACCTGTAAGTCGAAGAATTCCCGAGCTACCATTTTTTCGTCCCAGAGGAAGGGATAGGCGCTGATGAGGGTCAGCACCAGGGCAGTGATTAGGGCTGGTGTGCTGGTGAGTGCTCGGGTAAGGGCGGCGATGGGCGGACGCTGGTGGGCGGTAGGTGCTACAGGCATGGGGTTCCCGGGGTTGGGTGGCTTGGTACGAGCAGTAATTCTACCGGGGGTGTTCTGGGAGCGAGGAAACCTATGTGTAGATACAGACCCGGTAGACTAGAGACCGTGACTGAACAGCAATCTCCCGCGCCCGATGCCCTGTTGGGCCCCCAAGAAATTCGTGACCTGGCAGCCCAGCTCGGCATCCGTCCCACTAAGACCCTGGGGCAGAACTTCGTGATTGATCCCAATACGATTCGTCGTATTATCGCCGCCGCCGATATTAGCCCCGATGAGACGGTAGTTGAGGTCGGCCCGGGCCTGGGATCCCTTACCCTGGGTATTCTGGACGCTGCCCGCGACATGGTTGCTGTTGAGATTGATCCGCCTCTTGCTGAACAGCTTCCGGCGACGATTGCTAAATTCCGCCCCGGCTCAGAAGACCGTATCGATGTGGTGCTTTCTGATGCCATGAAGGTCACCGAGCTGCCGCGTACTCCCTCGGCTTTGGTGGCTAACCTGCCCTACAACGTGGCGGTGCCGGTGCTGTTGCATATGTTGGCTACCTTCCCTTCGATTGAGCATGGTTTGGTGATGGTTCAGGACGAGGTTGCTGACCGTCTCTCGGCTCAGCCCGGTTCAAAGATTTACGGGGTGCCTTCGGTCAAGGCTAATTGGTTTGCTGAGGTGTCTAAGGCTGGGGTGATTGGGACTAATGTTTTCTGGCCTGCGCCTAAGATTAAGTCGGGCCTGGTGGCTTTTAAGCGTCGGCCTGAGCTACTGTCTGATCTGCCTTGTGAAGAGGTTTTTGCTGTTGTCGATGCTGCTTTTGCCCAGCGTCGCAAGACCTTGCGGGCTGCTTTGGCTAGTTGGGCTGGTTCTGCTGCTCGTGCCGGTGAGATTCTTGAGGCTGCTGGTATTGATGTGCAACTGCGTGGGGAGAAGCTCGATATTTTTGACTTCATCAAGATTGCCGAAGCCGCCCGGCAGATACCTGCCCTGGCCGACCAGAGCGGGGAGGGCGCGTCCGCATGACTCTGAGCGTTTCTGCTACCGCCCCCGGCAAGGTCAACCTGTATTTTGCGGTGGGGCCCCTGCGGGAGGACGGCTACCACGAGGTAGCCTCGCTCTACGCCGCTACCGATGTGCTGGAGCGCGTGACGATTTCTTCGGCCCAAGAGCCGGGTATCGCCCAGTCGATGAGCGTTGCTGAGGGCTCCCCTGTGGCGGAGCAGGTCGCTGCCGGGGCTTTTGACCCGGCTGTGGTTCCGCTCGACGAATCTAACCTGGCCTATCGCGGTGCCGCAGCGGTGCTGGCGGAGCGCGGCCTGGAGCCTGCGGACGTCTCCGTTCAGCTTCACATTGATAAGGCAGTTCCGGTTGCCGGTGGTATGGGCGGTGGTTCAGCCGACGCTGCTGCTGCCATGAAGGCAATGAATGATTACCTGGTAGAGGCCGGTCTTGCTACTGACCCTCTTGCGCTTGAGCGCCTGTTGGAGCTGGCCGCTCCGCTGGGCGCAGATGTCCCCTTTGCCCTGCTGGGCGGCCTGGCCGTGGGTACCGGGGTGGGGGATAAGCTCACTCCGATCAAGGTGCCCGAGGGTGTGGAGCCGCTGAAGTTTGGGTTTGTGCCTTCAACGGCTGGGCTATCGACCCCTGCGGTTTTCAGGGAGTTGGATGCTGGTCGGGCTGAGGGGCGCTACCCTGCTCCGGACGCCACCCTGCAGGTTCCGCAGGAGCTGCTAGACCTGCTGACTTCGGCGGAGCCGCTGCAGAAGCGTCTACCAGCTATTGCCGGGCTACTGCGCAACGATCTGGCTGCGCCTGCCGTTACACTGTTGCCTGAGCTGGCAGAAACGCTGAAACAGGCCGAAGCCCAGTTCAGTGTAGCGGCAGGCTTTGTGTCGGGGTCCGGACCTACCATAGTGCATATTTACAACACATAAGCGGTAGGAAGACGGGGCAGATATAGTTTCTATCTACCCCGTCTTTTTACGTAATTACTTCGCTGAGTTCCATCCAGCGCATTTCTAGCTCATCAATTTCGTCCTGAATGCCCTGCTGCTCGGCAGAGAGAGCAGCCAGACCCTCATAGTCTGAGTGCTCGTGGCTAGCCATCTTCTCATCCAGCTTGGCTTTTTGATCTGCTAGTTTAGCGAGTTTACGGTCAATCTGGTTGATTTCCTTCTGTGCTGCCCGGATTTCAGCTCCGCTAGCCTTAGCCGCCGAGCTGCTGTCGGCGTCCTGTTTACCAAGCGGAGAAGAATCAACCGCCTTGGTCGATGGTGCGGCAGCCGCAGATGCTGAAAGCTGCAAATATTCATCAACGCCACCCGGCAGATGCCTAAAGGTGCCATTAACGAGCGCATATTGCTGGTCAGTCACACGTTCCATCAGGTAGCGATCGTGCGAAACCACCAGCAGCGTGCCCGGCCAGGTATCGAGGAGGTCCTCCATCGCAGCCAGCATGTCGGTATCAAGGTCGTTGGAGGGCTCGTCCAAGATGAGAACATTGGGCTCATCCAAGAGAATGAGCAGGAGCTGAAGCCGGCGTTTCTGCCCGCCTGAGAGGTCTTTCACTGGGGTAGATAACTGTGCCGATGTAAAACCCAAGCGCTCTAGTAGCTGCCCGGGAGTCATTTCCTTGCCTCCAGCTACATAGGAGGTACGCTTGCGCCCAATGACATCTGATACCCGGTCATTCTCAACTTCCCGCAACTCATCGAGCTGCTGGGTAAGCGTAGCGACCTTCACGGTCTTGCCGTGTTTAACCCGCCCGCGGGTGGGCTGTACCGAGCCGGTCATAAGGCCTAGCAGGGTTGATTTACCGGCGCCGTTCACACCCATGATGCCGGTGCGCTCACCCGGGGCGATACGCCAGGTAACCTTCTTGAGCACGTCCTTCGTTGCCCCGGGTGCATTGGAATCGGGGTAGCTGACATCGACGTCCTCGATATCCACCACGTCCTTACCCAAACGGGATACAGCCATCTGCGATAGCTCTACCTTGTTACGTACCGGGGGCACATCGGCGATCAGCGCGTTAGCGGCGTCGATACGGAACTTGGGCTTGGACGTACGGGCAGGGGCCCCGCGACGTAGCCAGGCAAGCTCCTTACGCATGAGGTTCTGTCGTTTAGCTTCGGTCGCAGCTGCCTGGCGGTCGCGCTCAACACGCTGCAGAATGTAGGCAGCGTACCCACCCTCGAAAGGCTCAACGATACCGTCGTGGACCTCCCAGGTATCTGTACAAATTTCGTCCAGAAACCAGCGGTCGTGGGTGACGGTGAGCAGACCGCCCGCGTTCTTAGACCAGCGAGTTTTAAGGTGGTTAGCTAGCCAGGTGATAGCCTCCACATCGAGATGGTTGGTAGGCTCGTCAAGCATGAGGACGTCCCAGTCCCCTGCCAGCAGAGCGGCAAGGGCAACACGGCGGCGCTGGCCACCCGAGAGAGAAGAGACGGACGCATTCCAGTCGAGATCCGAGACTAAACCTGAAATAACGTCGCGAATCTTAGAATCCGAAGCCCACTCATACTCGGGAGTATCGCCAACAATCGCCTGACCAACGGTTAGGGAATCATTGAGAACATCTGCCTGATCGAGGAAGCCAATCCGGGTGCCAGATCGCACCGTGACCTTACCTGAGTCTGGGGTAAGGCGTCCGCCCAGAAGAGATAGCAGAGTTGATTTACCATCGCCGTTACGGCCCACGATGCCAATACGGTCACCCTCATTCAGGCCAACCGTGATGCCCTCAAAGATGGTGCGTGTGGGAAATTCAATGTGCAGGTCTTCGCCGCCAAGTAGATGTGCCACCCATCCAGGGTACAAGGTGTAAAGCGGGCTTGCCAATTATAAGTTTCTTTTTGCAGAGCCGAAGTAATTCCTCATAGATACTTGCAGACGTTGTCAACCGTTACAAGTTCTGTACAGAGTAAAATAAATGCCATGACACAGTTCAACGTAAAAGATCTTCTCAAAAATAGAAGAAGAGCAGAGGAAGCTGAGCTCTCTAGTCCTCCAACAGATAAAAAGATTCTTTTTGTGTGCACAGGCAATATTGCTCGCAGTGCCTCGGCACAGTATCTCGCGGAGCAACTTTCGAGTCCAGAATCAGGGTGGACTTTCGACAGCGCTGGAACGGGGGCTGTCGTAGGTTCAGGCGTGGCTCCTTTTATCGATGCAGAGTTAGAATCACGGGGGGTAAACTTTCAAAGTCACCAGGCTAAACAGATTACTGCTCAGTTGTTGGAAGAATCTGCACTAGTCTTAGTGATGGAGAAAGAACACCTAAACTGGATTGTGCGCGAGTGGCCGCAGTACCACGCAAAAGTTCACCTTTTAAAGCAGATGGCGCGTGTTCAGGAACAGGCAGGGCGCAGGGTTAATCCAGTAGCCTTCATGTATGCACTCGACGAGCCTCCAGCAAAAGAGGACAGAATCGCTGACCCCTATCGCAAGGGAGCAGAAGCCGCACGAGTTGCAGTAGAGGAAGTCGAACTTGCTCTAACAAAAATCATCCCCTGGCTGGGAGCTTAGATGACTACTGGGAGAACATTTACCAAGACTCACACTCCACACATTTCATTCTGAGGATAAGACTTGGTAGTATCTAGAATCGTCCACATCGCTTTTATGAAGTAGGTTGGGACGGCAATCCGCCATGGTGTAATTGGCAACACAGCGGCCTTTGGAGCCGTTATTCAAGGTTCGAGTCCTTGTGGCGGAGCTCAACACCCCTATCATTTCACAACGATACTGGGGCTCACTTGCTCAAGGAGTACCAACTAGTGACTGCTACTGCTTCAGTTCCGTCCGCTGTTATTGTTCTAGCCGCCGGAGCTGGAACCCGTATGAAGTCGTCTACCCCCAAGGTCATGCACCCCATCGGCGGGCGCTCCATGGTAGAACATGCAGTAGCTGTGGCTCGTGAACTTAACCCCAAGAACTTGGCTGTTGTTGTGCGCCACCAGCGCGACAAAGTTGCGGCACACGTCACCGCTTTTGACACTGACGTCACTATCGTTGACCAGGATGAGATTCCCGGTACCGGTCGTGCCGTTGAGGTTGGACTACTGGGCCTGGACGCAGAAGCCGGGGAAGTTGAAGGTACCGTTGTAGTGACCTACGGTGACGTTCCCCTGCTGAAGACCGAGACCCTGCGCAAGCTCATTGCCTTCCATGAAGAGGGCAAGAACGCTGTTACTGTTTTGACCACCCACATCGATGAGCCCGGTTCCTACGGCCGTATTGTCCGTAACGAGGCCGGCGAAGTAACTGCCATTGTCGAAGCCAAGGACGCTACCCCTGAGCAACTTGCCATCACCGAGATTAATTCCGGTATTTATGCTTTTGACGCAAAGGTTCTGCGCGACTCGCTGACCCGCGTCACCACCGACAATGCCCAGGGCGAAAAGTACATCACTGACGTCCTTTCTATTGCCCGCGAGGACGGCTACCGCACCAGCGCTCTAGACATCGAAGACCGCTGGGAAGTTGAGGGTGCTAATGACCGGATGCAGCTGGCTCAGCTGGGGCGTAAGCTCAACGATCGTCTAACTCACGCACATATGGTCGCAGGCGTTACTATCGTTGACCCCGAATCCACCTGGATTGACGTTACTGTAACCATCGAAAACGATGTAACCATTCTGCCTGGTACCCACCTGCGCGGCACCACCCACATCGCAACTGGCTCCGTCATCGGCCCCGACACCACTCTGACCAACGTCAAGGTAGGGGAGAACGTGACTATCTCTCGCACCGAGGGCTCTGACTCAGAAATCGCTGACGGCGCTACCGTTGGCCCCTTCGCCTACCTGCGCCCCGGCACCAAGCTTGGTCCCAAGGGCAAGATCGGCACCTTCGTTGAAACCAAGAACGCCGAAATTGGCGCCGGTTCAAAGCTGCCCCACCTCTCCTATGCCGGGGACGTCACCATCGGCGAAAATTCTAATATCGGTGCAGCATCAATCTTTGTAAACTACGACGGCGTGAATAAACATCGCTCCACCGTAGGGAACAATGTCCGAATGGGGTCCGACAACATGTATGTCGCACCCGTACATATCGGAGATGGCGCGTATTCTGGAGCTGGAACCGTCATCCGCAAGGACGTCCCTGCAGGCGCCCTAGCAATTAACGAAGCCCCTCAGCGCAACATCGAACGCTGGGTCATTGAAAAGCGAGCCGGTACTGAAGCCGCAGAAGCAGCCCAGGCTGCACTGGATGCGGAATCAGCCAGCTCAGTTAAGGAAAGCGAATAGCAGTAATGACTGAGATTACGAATCCAGGCGAAAAGAAGATGGCGCTGGTCTCAGGCCGCGCCCACCCCGAACTCGCTGAACAGATTGCAGCGGAACTGGGGAACGAAGTTCTTCCTTCATCCGCCTACACCTTCGCCAACGGGGAAACCTACGTCCGTTTCGAGGATTCAGTGCGAGGGAAGGACGCTTTCGTAATCCAATCCCACCCGGCACCGATTAACGACGCCATCATGGAACAGCTGATCATGATTGACTCGCTCAAGCGTGCCTCTGCCCGTTCCATCACCGTGGTCTCCCCCTTCTACCCCTACGCCCGTCAGGACAAGAAGCACAAGGGCCGCGAACCCATCTCAGCCCGCCTGATCTCAGACCTCTACAAAACCGCCGGTGCCCACCGTCTGATGAGTGTTGACCTTCACACCGCTCAGATTCAGGGTTTCTTCGACGGCCCTGTTGACCACCTGATGGCTATCCCCCTGCTCGCTGAGTACGTAGCAAGCAAGGTCGATACCGATAACGTCACCGTGGTTTCACCCGACACCGGCCGTGTACGCGTTGCTGAACAGTGGGCTGAACTCCTTGGCGGAGCCCCGCTGGCTTTCGTCCACAAGACTCGCGATGTCAACGTGCCCAATCAGGCTGTTTCTAAGACCGTTGTGGGTGATATCAAGGGCCGCACCTGCGTGCTTATTGACGACATGATTGATACCGGTGGTACTATCGCCGGTGCAGTACGTGTGCTTAAGGAGCACGGTGCTAAGGACGTCATTATTGCAGCTACCCATGCTGTTTTCTCGGACCCTGCTGCTGAGCGTCTTGCTAACTGCGGGGCTAGCGAAGTTGTTGTTACCAACACTCTGCCGCTCAAGCCCGAGCAGACTTTTGACAACCTGACTGTACTATCAATTGCTCCCTTGCTGGCTCGTGCTATCAAGGAAGTCTTTGATGAGGGTTCTGTCACTAGTTTGTTTGATGGTAGAGCAAACTAGCATTCAGAAATACAACTGACGTTGGGGTCATGCACTTAGTGCATGACCCCTCACCGTATTTATAGGAGGGGGAGAATGGCTGAAAGAACTTTAGCTCAGAGAGGTGCGCGCGGAGGGGCTAACGCTGTTGGCGGTCAGCTGGCGAAAATTGTCATTAACCTTGTTTCACTCGCAATTTTGGCAAGACTTATCAGCCCTGAAGAGTATGGGCTGGTTGCTATGGTTATGGCTGTAATGGCAATAGCTGATGTATTTAGAGATTTCGGTCTAACATCAGCTACCATCCAAGCAAAAACGATTTCACCTCAGGAGCGAAGCAACTTATGGTGGCTAAATACCACAATGGGAGTAGTAGTTGCTGCTGTTATAGCACTTCTTGCCCCTGTTGTCGCAGCAATATATAGCGACGATAGGCTGATTTTAATAACTCTTGTAATGTCACTAAATTTTGTTATTTCTGGGATGTCAACTCAGTATTTTGCAAACCTTCAGAGAGAGATTCAGTTTGGCAAAATTGCAGTGAATAATATTATTTCCAATATAATTGGATTGATTGCTGCAGTGATCATGGCTTTAAACGGATTTGGGGTCTGGTCTCTAGTATTTCAAGGGTTAGTAATAGCTATCGCCAGTTTGTTGATCTTTATTATTCAGACTAGGTGGATTCCTGGAGGCTACGATAGGTCAGTATCTATGCGTAGATTCTTGAATTTTGGGATGCCTCTCATGTTTTCTAATCTGCTAAACTATTTCTCAAGCTTAGTTGATGTTTATATGATTGGTCATGTTTCGGGACCTGAGGTGCTTGGGTATTTCAACAGATCTTCTCAGGCTGTTCGCACGCCACTGAATAGTTTGAGGTCACCACTAAATAATGTTGCCTTTTCTACTTTATCGAAAAAACAATCATCAAATGCAGAGATTGCTACTTCAATAGAAAAAGGTCAGATTCTTCTAGCCTACCCTCTAACCTTAATTGCAGGTGGCTTGGCTGCGGCATCTTCATCACTGGTTGTCTTTTTTCTGGGTGAAAGTTGGCAAGCAGCTGCGCCATTTTTTGCTTGGATTGCGATTACTGAGGGGCTTAATTGCCTTGCGATGACAGCGGGATGGATTTTTCTTATTCGTGGCAAGTCTAAAGGACTTATGAATCTAACAATCTTCAGCTCGATTAATAGAACTATTTTTGTTATTGTAGGAGCTTTGGTGATGGGCCCCCTAGGAGCCGTGGTGGGGCAAGCCGTGGCTGTGATGATTCAATGGCCCTTGTCTTTGCTTTGGGTCCAGCGTTCGACAGGAGTTTCTACTAAAGGCTTGCTAGTTAACTCCTATCGAATATTTGCGGTTGTATTATTCTCTAGCGCATTGAATTATTATATTCTCCAGGGACTAACAGCGAACTTGATTACGTCAATCATTCTTGGTGTTGTATTACAGTTGGCGCTAGCCGCTATCTGTGCTGTTATTCCAGCAGTAAGGAGAGATTACATGCAGATTCTAGAATTTGCAAAATCTTTAACAAAATAGTACTCATATTTATAAGAAAAATCTATTGGGGTTATGGTAAAATATTTTTAAATTCTATTTTTTCTATAGTTTATTAATTTGGGGGAGAGAAGAGCGTGATGGGTGAAAATATGACGGACTTATCGGTTGTTGTCCCTTTTTACGGGGATCCGGCAGACACTTTGAATCTTGTGAATCAGATTCAGGCGCAGGAAACAACGGCTTCGGTGCAGATTATTGTTTCTGACGATGCTTCTCCGCAACCTTTTCCCGAAGTTGGCGGAGTGACTACTGTGCGTCGAGCCTCCAACGGCGGGTTTGGTGCTAACGTCAACACAGGAGTCGCAGCAGCTGAAGGTAAGTGGGTACTTATTCTCAACAGTGATTTGAGTCTGCCTAGTGGTTTTATCGACGACATGTACAAAGCGGCGGAAGAAGAGGAACTCCTTGCTGGCGGAGGTGGGATTGTGATTGCTCCGCACATTGTAGGGCATGAAGGGGAATCCCAATGGGTTGGTCGGGCCTTCCCTCGGGTTCGCCACCATACTTGGGAATGGTTCACCCCGGCTGCGCGTTTACGGGGGACTCGTTTCTGGCATCGCATGGTTGGCCATGATTTATCCTGCGTTGCGGGCAGGCGGGCTGAGCCTGATTGGTTAATGGGGGCATGTCTAATGATGCCGCGCAGTCTTTATCAACAGGTTGGAGGTATGGATGAATCTTTCTTCATGAATAGTGAGGAAGTAGATATACAGTATCGTTTGATGTTGCAAGGCGTACCACGTGTGTTCCGAGGTGATATTTCAGTCGCCCATGAGGGCGGTGGCTCATCAGGAGATACTGCTCGCAGGCGTCAATGGGTAACTAACTCACGGTTCTTATACGAAAAAAAGTGGGGGCATCCACAAAAGCTTAGAGTGGCTCTAACCGCAGTGACTCACGTAAACTATCTCTTTAATCGAGTTAGAAGAGTTCGCAACTCTGCAGTCAAGCCTCGAGAGATTCGCCAAACTGAACTCTCCACGATTCAGACTGCTTTTCAGCAACTAAGTTAGAGAAGATGAATTTCGCACGTAAGATAACTGAAGTACCTCCGTCTATTCGATGGCATGTTGGCTCAGCACTCTCAAAGTTCCTGTACTCTCGGGCTTTAGGTGCTTCTGGTAAATCCCTCAAGATTATTTCTCCGCTTAAGCTTGTCGGTACTGAGAACATGTATTTTGATGATGATGTGCTTATCCGGGAGGGCGCATGGCTACAGACCGAGTCCGGCGGGGTGCTGAGGATAGGCAGACACTTTCACCTTGGCCATCATGGGCATATCCATGCTGTAGCTGATGTGACTATCGGTAACGATTGCTTGTTTGGAGACAACGTAATGGTTAATACAGGTGTCCATGTCCCCGGAAAACTGGATGAAGTAACTCACCGCGGGCCAATTACTATTGGCGACAAAGTCTTCCTAGGCAGGAACGCCATCGTTCTTGGCGGCGTAACTATTGGCGATGGGGCAATTATTGGTGCCGGAGCTGTTGTTACCAAGGACGTAGAAAGTGGGGCCATTGTTGTAGGTGTCCCCGCTCAACCAATCAATCGCACTTAAATAAATTAGGGAAAACTATGAAAATTCTTATCACTGGTGGTGTTGGGTTTATTGGTCTCAAACTTGCTCGTAAGCTGGTTGACCAAAATCATTCTGTTTATGCACTTGACAGTTTGCTTGAACAGGTACATCAAAATATTGAGGCTGAAACGGCACAGTTCCCCGGCGAGATTATCGTTGGCGATGTATCTGATTCAGATATCTGGAGCAACTTGCCTCGGGCTGAAGCCATTATCCATCTTGCAGCAGAGACAGGTACTGCTCAGTCTATGTATGAAACTGACCGTTACCGACGAGTGAATATCGACGGTACTCGCTACGCTGCTGAGAAAGCTGTCGAGTGGGGAGTCCCCCTCATCGCGCTGAGCTCCCGTGCTGTGTACGGTGAAGGCTTTGAAGACCGCGGGACCACCGAGCAAGATATACACGCCCCTCTGTCGGTATACGGCGAGACGAAGTCAGTTGGCGAAGATGTTATCGCAGAAGTAACCCAGGGTAAGGTACCGGCTGTTGTTATTCGTCCTCAGAACGTTATTGGTCCGGGGCAAGCTTTGCACAATCCATACACCGGTGTTCTAGCAGCGTTCTTGGCGCGTCTGCGTGAAGGCAAAAATCTCTCTGTATATGGTGATGGTACTGCAACTCGCGATTTTATTCATGTGGAAGACGTCGCTGACTTCATTATTTGGGCCTTAAATAATCAGCCTGCGCTCGAGGAATCTCCCCGTATCCTGAACCTCGGTTCTGGTGAACGAATTACTCTTGATCAGCTAGCCCAGTTCTCTATTGATGCAGTCCCTGGTGGGTCTGACGCTGTCATCGAGCACGTTGAGATTAGACGTGCCGGGGATATTGATCATGCACTTGCAGATATGACTTATGCATATTCCCTGGGAGCTCCTCGAGCGCGCTGGAATGCTCGCGAGTCTATTGCAGATTTCATTGTTAAATCATGGGAAGTCCCCGGAGCTAAAAGCGAGACCTGGGATACAGCACTAGAAGAACTTACCGAGCGAGGACTGGCCGAATAGATGGCTCAGCCTAAAATTTTTCTCGTTTCTCCCGCTTTCCACGGGTACTGGCGGACTATTGAACGTTCTTTGGCCAAACGCGGCTATCAAGTCATTACCCATGTGTACGATGCACCGGGTACTTTGCTTGAACGTCTCCGGAATAAAGCGTTGCACGATTTGCCTGAACACTTGCGCCCTGCTCGTTTCGAAAATTTGGTGACAGAGCAGGCCCTTACCCGCTTTCGGGAAGTGAACCCTGATATCGTCCTAGTAATAAAGGGCGACCAATTGGGCTCTTCTTGGTGGGACGCTGTTAACACTTCCGGTGTACGTTTAGTGACCTGGATGTATGACGAATTCCGCAGGATGCGGTATTCAGATAAAGATTTTGATCTTGGTCTACTGGGCGAGATTGCCAGCTATAGTCCGGGTGACGTTGCCGATTTAACTGAAAGCGGTTATCAGGCGACGGAAGTTCCTTTGGCCTACGATACAGATTTAGCTATCATTCCTACCCAAGTTAAAGAAATCACATTTGTTGGTGCTCGCTATCCCGGCCGCGAAGCAATGCTTCTAGCGCTTCACCAAGCCGGGATACCTGTTAAAGCGTTCGGTAAACAATGGTCACGCCACTGGTGGGATATGGCCCGCACACGTAATTTCAAGAATCCAGGTATTGCTTCAGGGCGGGACCTCGATCGACCTCATGCGTATGGTGTTATGGCGGGATCGCCAGCAACGCTTAATATCCATGGAGATCAGGATGGATTTACAATGCGTACCTTTGAAGCTTCAGGCGTGGGCGGGTTGCAAATCGTTGACCGAGTTGAAGTTGAACGTTATTACGATCCAGGTAAAGAAGTGCTTGTCTACGGATCTGAAGAAGAACTAATTGAAGTTTGTCAGCGTATTTTTGCTGACCCTCAGTGGGCGCATACAATTCGTTTAGCCGGGCAGAAACGTACTTTATCAGAGCATACTTTTGACCAACGCGTTAAAATACTGGAGGGTCTGTGGACATAGAGAATAAATCTGGACTCTTATTTCCTGAAGATTTAGATCAGTGGTATGCCTGGCAGCGCTCTGCGAATCGTATAGGTACCGTCAAACATACAATTAAAAAAGTAGCTTTTTGGAGAAAACCTTCCCATATATCTGCTCCTTCGCGTATATTCGTTAGCAGTAGAGGCTCTAGACCCAGCCAATTGGTAGTGGCATTAGATAGTATCGGGGCGACCTCTCTCAAAGCGCTTATTGAACCTCTTGCTTACACTGATGTTGCAGCCACAGTCTTATCGCATAATGATATTACTCATCATCTTCCTGGTGAGGATTGGTGCGTCGAAGAACTTTTGCTTTCCGAAGCCTTAAAACAGCTGAATCCTCAGGCAGTACTATCGGCTGGACATTACCTAGATTTAGGTTCGCTTACTTTCGAGCTTGCTCTCCGTATAGATGCTGACTATATAGTCTCTCAGCACGGTCTTAATACGCCGTTTGCGCCACCCCTGGCTCCTTCCGCTCATCTACTAGCTTTTAGCCAAGCAGATGCTGAATTCTGGATTTCAGGGCGTACAGATATTACTTATGATGTGGTTGGTTCCCAGCTTTTTTGGGAAGCAGCGCAGCTACCTGCTATGCAGACTTCAGATGAGGCTGCTCAACCTATTTTCTTAGGCCAAATGCACGGAGCTGAACTACCCCGTTATTCCTACGCCCAAGCAGGGTACACATTCTGTAAGGAGACAGGGGCTCGTTACCGACCTCACCCTAACGAAAAGGATAAACTGTCTGTACTTACCCATGCTCTATGGGACAAAATGGGTATAGAGATTGACCGAGGTCGCGAGCCCCTCAACACGCTGACCAACCCTGTAGTATCAATTTTTTCTACAGGGGTACTTGAAGCGGCAATTAGGGGGATCCCTGCTTGGGTTTATCATCCCAACCCGCCTGCGTGGGTTAGAGAGTTTTGGGATAGGTACGGCCTTAGCCAGTGGGGAGAAACCTCCACTCCAGCACCGGCTGTGCCATCAACACCTCCAGCACAGGCAATCGCACAATACCTAGAGGAGAAACTTAAATAGATGCGCGTTCTATGCGTGATACCCGTTCGCGGCGGGTCTAAGGGAATTCCGCGCAAGAATCTCAAGCCTATTGCGGGTAAACCTCTCGTTGCCTGGACCATCGAGCAGGCCCTTGCCGCAAAGGCTGAGCTGGAAGGCGAGCACCTGGTTGACGTGTTGGTCTCAACCGATGACGCTGAGCTAGCTGATATTGCCCGCCAGCACGGGGCAGAGGTGCCCTTCATGCGCCCGGCTCACCTGGCAGAAGATACCACCGCCACCGAACCGGTGATTGAGCACGCTATCGAGTTCTATACAGCGGAGGGCAAGCGTCCGGACGCCGTCATGCTCCTGCAGGCGACCTCACCCGTCCGCCTGCCCGGCACCCTGGCCCGTGCTATCCGACAGTTCGCTGCCTCTGCATCGGATTCTATGGTGGGCGTTATCCCCATCGGCCCCTTTATCTGGGCTGCTACCGAGCCACCGACTGCCCAGTACGAGGTCATGGCCCGCCCTCGCCGTCAGGAACTCACCCGTGAGACCTTCCGCTACCGCGAAAACGGCTCCATGTACATCACCAAGACCGAGCTCTACGAAACCCTGCACAACCGACTGGGCGGCAATATCGAGCTCTTTATGCTCGATGAGGTCGAAGGCGTAGATATTGACGCCCCCATTGACTTCTCCGTCGCAGAACACCAGTTGCTCACCACACTCGCATCAGAAGAAAACGAAGGCTAAAAACCATGATTATCGAACGTAATATCACCCCCTATATCGTTTTCTCTGAGGACCCGGTACTCACCGCCCTGCAGAAGATTTCTGCCAACGGGCAGCGCATTATCTTCCTTGTCAACGAATCGGGTGTGCTCAAGGGATCCCTGTCAGACGGTGACTTCCGCCGCTGGCTCATCGCCAACCCCACCGCGTCCCTCGAAACTAGCGCTCTGGAGGTAGCTAACCAGGGCGTTAAGACTGTTCCTATCGGTTCAGAGCCAGCAGAACTCCAGGGCGAGTTTGCTAAGGGCATTAGCCACCTTCCCCTGGTCGACGAACGCGGCCACCTGGTTGCTATCGCCATGGACGAGCAGAACGTGTTGCGTATCGGCCGCACCGAAATCACCGAAGACTCACCCTCCTTCATCATTGCCGAAATCGGCAACAACCACCAGGGTGATGTTGACCTGGCCAAGCGCCTGGTTGACCTGGCCGTCGACACAGGTGCGGACGCCGTTAAGTTCCAGCTGCGTGACATGGACGCCCTCTACCGCCAGAAGGGCTCAAAGTCAGCCGGCGAAGACCTGGGTGTGCAGTACACCCTCGATCTACTCTCCCGCTTCTCCCTGACCGTTGACCAGATGTACGAGGTCTTTGACCACGTCAAGCAGCACGATATGGATATCATGTGCACCCCCTGGGACGGCCCCTCGGTCCAGGCTCTGGTCGACTACGGTATCCAGGGCCTCAAGGTTGCCTCAGCCGACCTGACTAACCACGAACTGCTCCGCGATATGGCCTCCCGCGGTCTGCCCATGCTGGTCTCCACCGGTATGAGCCGCGAAGAAGAGATCCGCGAGTCGGTTAACCTGCTGCGCTCTCTGGGCGCCTCCTACGCCCTGCTGCAGTGCCAGTCCACCTACCCCGCGCCCTTCAAGGACGTCAACCTGGCCTACATGGACCGCCTGGCTGAAATCGGCCAGTGCCTGGTGGGCTACTCAGGCCACGAACGCGGCTACCACGTGCCCATCGCGGCTGTTGCCCGCGGTGCCAAGATTATTGAAAAGCACTTCACCATCGATAAGACCCTCGAAGGCAACGACCACACCGTCTCCCTGCTGCCTGACGAGTTCAAGGCTATGGTGCAGCAGATTCGTGAGGTAGAGGAATCTATCGGTACCTCAGCCCCCCGCGAGGTCTCCACCGGTGAGCTCATGAACCGCGTCAACCTTGCTAAGTCGCTGGTTGCTACCCGCACCATTGCTAAGGGTGAGGTCGTGACCGAGGCGGACGTCGAGGTCAAGTCACCCGGCCGCGGCCTGCAGCCCAACTACCTGCCCCAGCTTCTGGGCCGCACCATGCAGCGTGAGGTCGAAGCCGGCACCTTCTTCTTCGAGGGCGACCTGAAGGACGACCTCGTGACCCGCCGCGACTTCAAGTTTGACCGCCCTTGGGGCCTGCCCGTCCGTTACCACGACTACAAGCCCCTGATTGAGGACGCCGAGCCTGACTTCCTGGAGTTCCACTTCTCCTACAAGGATCTTGAAGTCAACATCGATGAGGTCTTCGACCGCAAGCTCGACATGTCCTTTACCACCCACCTGCCCGACCTCTTCGCCGGTGACTTCCTGGTAGACCTGGCCTCTCGCGACCAGGAAACCTGGGAACGCTCCATCGCAGAGGTCCAGCGCACCATCGACATTACCCGCGATTTGACCCGCTACTTCACCGTGGACGACGACCCGGTCATGGTTGTCACCATGGGGGGCTTCACCAAGGACGGCCACATTGCACCGTCCGCCCGCGCCGACAAATATGAGCGTATCGGCGAGGCACTGGCCAAGCTCGATACCTCAGGCGTGCGTATCGCGGCTCAGACCCTGCCCCCCTACCCCTGGCTCATGGGCGGTCAGCAGTACCACAACCTCTTCCTTGACCCCAAGGACACCGCTGACTTCTCTGACACCTACGACACTGCCCTCTGCCTGGACATCTCCCACACCATGCTGGCGGCCAACTTCCTCAAGATCCCTCTCTCTGAGGCCGTTGAGCTGCTGGCCCCCCGTTCCATCCACCTGCACCTGGTAGACGGTATCGGTGTGGACGGTGAAGGCGTACAGGTCGGTGAAGGCGACGTGGACTGGGCAGCCCTCGGTAAGCAGCTGCGCGAACTGACCCCCAAGTCCTCCTTCATTCCCGAAATCTGGCAGGGCCACGTCAACAACGGCGAAGGCTTCTTCACCGCACTCGATAGGCTCGAAAAGTGGCTGTAAACTCGACTCCTCCGACTGTTCTACTGTGTATGCCGGTGCCTGACTTTGCAGGTGTGGCCCGGCATCTAGTAGATATTGCCCGTAATGGAATCCCCGGGTATAACCTGGTCTTTTTCTGCCCAGAAGGTGAGCTGTCAGAGCACCTAGTAAACATGGGTGTAGACGTACGAACCGGTGAATTTGGGCCTGACTTTGGTTTTAAGAAGTCATTCGTTGCTCTAGACCGTATTATTGGGGAAATCCAGCCTGCGATAGTTCATACTCATCTTGCGTATGCAGATGTCGTTGCTGTTGCCGTAGTGAATGCTCGCAAAGCGCGGCACGTCGTGCAAGGTAAGGTTTGTGCACCCAAGCTTATTAGCACGGAACATGGAATCGCAGTCGACGATCTTGTGTACCACGAAACTGTGCGCCAGCAGAAACTAATGGAACTAGTACATCGTGTACGGCTATGGTTTACCGATGGTAAGATCGCTGTTTCGCGTTTTAACTCTGTGCAAATGGGCAAGAAATGGGGCGCTAAAAATGTAACTGTAATTCCTAATGGCGTTGACTTAGATATTGTCGCGCAAAAGGTTGAGCAGAAGCGAGTGCCAGGGGAGCCCGGCATGTTACGGGTAGTGTCAATGGCACGGTTAGCTCCTGAGAAAAAAATTGATGTACTCATCGATGCCTTTGCGCTGGTACTTGAAAAGGACGCTACCGCACAGCTTGAAATTGCTGGCAAGGGCGAATGCCTGGAGGAACTTAAAGCGCAGGTTAAACGACTGGGTATTGAATCGAACGTTTTCTTTTCAGGCTTCAATGACCCCTTTGAGGTCATGGGGCGCAATGACGTTCTAGTGCAGCTTTCAATTGCCGAGAATAATTCTTATACCTTGTTAGAGGCGAAGGCTGGCGGGCTTAAAGTTCTGGCAACCGCTATGGGGGGAAACCCCGAGCAGCTAGATCCTGCCGAAATGGTTCCCGCTTTATCTTCTGAAAATCGGCAGCAAGTTGTAGAAGCTGCAGCGAAAAAAATTCTTGCCTATCGTGATTCTTCAGATGTGAACTCTAGTTTTACTTGGGATTCAACTGCACAAATGACTGAGAATATAAGCCGAAAGTATGGTGAGGTTCTGAATCATGGCTAGTGTATCTTCCCGTGCTGGTACAAACGTTGAAGATAGATTGATTAAAATACAAAATGGAATCTCAACTGAAACGAAGCAAGCTCTTCAGGGCGCTGGGGCACTAGTTGTTTTAGAATTTATCTTAGGCGCTTTGATGGTAACAGCAGGTGTCGCTGTTCCCGTTATTGCTTTTCCTCTCAACGTAGCTATTGCGATTCTCTTAATTGCTATAAGAATTAATAAACCATCCTCCTATGAAGTTCCTAAGCTTGGTGTTTTTATTGCAATATTTATACTTGCGCTGAGCTTTGTGATGATATCGTCTCTTACTGCGGGTGTGTCGACTTCGGAAGACGTCATACGTCGGACAATTAGAATCCTGATTGTTTTTATGCTTGCCCTTCTTATCGCAGACCGTAGAATCCATTTTAAGTCCCTTATGTTGGGTTTGGGTATCGGGATGCTAGTTAACGCGTTGGCTTTCTATGCTGGAATAGCTCCGGATAACTACGGGGGGAACCTAACTGGATGGCTAAATGATAAAAACGTTGCCGGTATGTATCATGGCATAATTCCGGTAATTTTATTTGGTCTTTTTACAAAAAACTGGCAAAGAGCTGTAATTGCGATATTTGCTTTACCCTTACTGTTTGAGACAGGCTCACGTACTAGTATGGGAGCCTTTATTATTGGGGTTCTCTGGATTCTTTTTGCGCAAAAAGCTAACCTGCTGGTTAAAGTCATATTAGGACTCTTCTGTGGGTGGATTTTTGAATGGATGCAAGAAAATTTTGCAGATAATGCTGT
This sequence comes from Rothia nasimurium, assembly GCF_042660305.1. Lineage (NCBI taxonomy): Bacteria > Bacillati > Actinomycetota > Actinomycetes > Micrococcales > Micrococcaceae > Rothia > Rothia nasimurium. The sequence continues at coordinate 175,161 of NZ_JBHSTW010000011.1, read as the reverse complement.
GTTCGGGGATCGTACTGGTACCGATTGGTATCGCGAACTCATTGACACCGCTGCGTGGGAAAAAACATCTTCGGCTCCTTGGAACGGACTAGGTTTCGGACAGGCTACAGTGATTCTGCCTAACGGCGATGATATGTATTTCCATAATTCGTATTGGACGCTATTCGTCGAAGGAGGCTGGCCCTGGACTATTGCTATCTTGGGGTCCACATTTCTTGCAGTTTTTGTCTGGAAACAAAGAGACCAGCAGCAAACTTCAGAAAGGAACCTGACAGCAGAAGCTGCTACTGTTTTCCTTGCTGTATGTAGTTGGCGACTGGGAGAAGTAATGCTTACGATTCCCTGGGCATTCGCTGTCGGTTATGCTTTATCGCTTACTGCGATACCTAAAAAGGAAAGACTACCCAAGTAGAGGAAAAAGGAGGCAATGAAGATGAAGAATATTTTTATTGCTACTAATAATGGGGATATAGGCGGAGGAGAGGTAATGCTTCTCAACATTGCGCGTGCTCTTCGTGCTCTGGGTAAGTCTGTCACCATTGTGGGTCCTACATCTCCTAACGAACTTATTGAAGCCGCGAAGGACGAAGGATTCTCGACTGTTATCCTTCCCGCTCATAACCGTAAATCATATGTGGCTCAACTCCGCTTATGGCGCTACCGAAATAGACAAAATTTATTATGGTGCAATGGTCTATTACCTGCTTTTGCAACAGCGGGGTTAGGCCCTCGTATCGTACACTTGCACCAGTTACCACAGGGGCTTCAAAAGTTCGCAGCAAAGATTTCTTCTCGAGGAGCTCTTGGCACCCTAGTTCCAAGTGAATTTATGTCAGAAAAAATATCTGGGACTATAGTCTTACCTAACTGGGTTTCGGAAGTTTCAATAACTCCGATGTCTCATGATAGAGACCCTCAAAATATTGCTGTGGGTTTTCTTGGCCGAGTTTCTGAGATCAAAGGTACGGACTTACTCGCGCAAGCGATTTATCATCTTAACCAGCGTCAAAATGATTTTAGATTCAAGCTTGTTATTGGGGGAGAAGCACGATTTGTGAGTGACGGAACCCAAGACAGAGTTACCGATTCTTTAGAGAAACTGGAAGACAATCTTGTAACCCTAGGGTGGATTGAGCCAGCTGACTTTTTTGCTCAGGTAGATTGTGTCGCTATGCCTTCTCAATGGGATGAGCCTTTTGGGCTAGTTGCTGCTGAAGCTATGAGTGCAAAGGTACCTCTTTTAGTTACTCGCTCAGGTGCGCTACCTTCTATAGTAGGAGAAGAATACCCCTGGATAGTTGAAAGAGGCGATGCCAGCAATATTGAGTGGGGGCTTCTCGATTTGGCACAAGATCTCACTTCTTCTTCTAATCGTCTTCAAAAGATTGTCACTGATAACTATTGGCGCTGGTATGAAAACTTTTCACCAGAAGCTGGTAAAAATGGAGTTAAGAAAGTTCTAGAACAGCTAGTCTAACTATGTCATCCCACCGTCGAACAGAAACATCGCGAGTCTATTGGCTTGACGCCTTACGGGGGCTAGCTATTATTGCTGTCGTGATGGGCCATATTAATATCGGTCTGATGCAGGCTGGTCTAACTAATAAAGATCCAGAATTCTTTCGGGTTCTTCACACTTTACTTTATCTAGTGCATATGCCTCTTTTTGCTTTTCTTTTTGGGCTCAATATTCCATCTGCATGGGAAAAAAGGCAGAGCTGGGCATATGCAGGACGCCGCATTTGGCTATTTCTTTACCTGTACCTAGTATGGACGCTAATCCAGGGCAGTTTTGAGGTATTTGGTGCTCGTTTTTCAAATGGGGGAACTAGCTGGTTTGATGTTTTAAACATTGTATATCCGTTAGCCCATCTTTGGTACCTTCCTTGGATGATAGTGATTTATACAATACTTATATTACTTAAACCTTGGCGCTCAGTTGCAAGGGCAATGGCCTCAATCTGTCTATTCTCAATCATTAGCTGGCTTTCGTGGGGAGTTGACTATCCCGAATTTTATCGTAGAGGTATCGCTATCGCTATTTTTGCAGTGATAGGGGCTCTCGTGGGAACAGAAAGAGTTAAAAGCCTGGATTCAATAAAATTCGCTTTGCTTCTTTCTCTGGCTTTAGCCGTTTCTATAATTTTTGTAGTTCTGATTAGTATTGCTAATCATCTTACTATTCCAACGTTAGCGGATGCTAAAATTACCCTAGAGAGTAAAATTCTTGGAATTTTAGTAAGCTGCTTAGGGATTATCTCTTTACTCCTTTGGGGGAATCTTCTGTCTCGAAGTGTCCGTATAAGTTTCCTTGAAGTTATAGGTACTTATTCTCTTCAAATTTATCTTATGCACTTATTGTTTACTCCTACTCTCAGAATTCTTCTGACGAAGGTAGGAGTTCAAGATCCCTGGATTATTATAGTAGTAAGTCTTATTGGGGGGGTAGGGCTTCCCTTTATCTGTGCAACTGTATTTTATCGACAAACCAGTTGGATTTTTGATCTGCCGCGTGGAAAATCCTATCGTGCAAAACATAGCGCAAAATATAATATTCATCAATTTTAGATTTAGAAAGTCTAGTCATGAAACAATATCAGTATAAAGCTGCAGTTATTATTCCAACAAGGGGAGGGGCGACTAAATTGCATTATCCTCTAGATTCTCTATCTCAGCAGACAGAAAATGATTTTCAGGTTATTGTTGTAGTCGATGGGGATATTGATAATTCTGCTAACATTGTTAAAGAATATATTGATTCTGGTAAGTTAAATATTGAACTCATTGTTTTTGAGGAGAATCAGGGAAGAGTTTCCGCTCTTAACGCTGGCTATACATCAGCTGACGCTGAAATTTTGATTCGTTGCGACGATGACATCCAGGTTAAATCTAACTATATTGCGCAACATATCTCCCACCATGCAGGAGACAAAGAAGCTGGGGTGATGGGACTCGTTCATAATAAGTTCCCTGATACACCTCATGCTCGCGCCTACGGCTATTACCGAGATAAAAAATTTCGTGAAGAGGCGTATACTGCATCAGCTGATCAAATCTGGCACTATTGGGCAGCCAACTGTTCTATGTCAGCTACTACTTTCAAAAAAATTGGCGGTTACGACCATCGGTATCGACGATATGGTTGGGAAGATGTTGACATGGGTTACATGCTGCATAAAGCAGGGATAGAACTTGTTCTCTCACCTGATCTAGAGGTCAACCATTTCATTGCAGCAACAACAACTGCTGGCCGAGCGCGCCGTGCTCTGCATTCTGGTGCTTCACGTCAAATATTTATAGAAAAACATGGTCAAGGAGTAATTCCTGAACCTAATCCACAAGGAATATGGGGCATTTGTGTCCGCTTCCTAGCTTCTGTGAGCACTGAGAAAACAACGCAGTGGTTCGGTTCTGCAATTGATTCTGTAGCTGATAAACTACCTCAAAATATTGCAGAAAAATTTATGGCTCTCATAATCGAGAGTGCCAGTTTAGCAGGGATTAAATATCCTAACCGTGCAAAGGTCATTTTTTAATTCGAGGATATCTGATGAATCTAATCAATCGAATGCTTGGAAATTCTAAAAAGCAAGAAAAAATACCGGAGATCGCTATTGCGCATGATTATCTTACTCAACGAGGTGGTGCGGAACGTGTAGTCCTTGCCTTGCACCATGCTTTTCCAGAGGCAACGATTTATACTACTCTTTATGATCCAGAGAAGACCTATCCGGATTTTAAAAATTGTAAGGTAATCACGTCGCCACTTAACCGAATTTCGCTCTTTAGAAAAGACCACCGTCTTGCCCTGCCATTTCTTCCCCTTTTCTCAAGCTTTTTACACCCTAAAGCGGATATCGTTATAGCTTCTTCCACGGGGTGGGCCCATGGTTTTAATCTACCGAAAAAAACTTTAGTCTATTGTCATTCCCCAGCTCGCTGGATTTATCTTACTGATCAGTATTTAGGAGATTCTGCTAACCCTTTGATCTCAGTAGCTCTTAGAGCTTTGCGACCTTTTCTGCTTTTTTGGGATCAGCGGGCTGCCGCAAAACAGCCTAATTATGTTGCAAATTCAACAACGATTAAGGACAGAATCCATAATGTTTATGAGAAAACAGTAGATATTGTTTATCCCCCATTTTCGGTCAAAGAAGATGGTGAGCATGCTAAAATAAAAGGTCTAGAAGAATTTATGGATCAGGGGTATTATTTGATTGTATCCCGATTATTGCCATATAAAAATATACAGCATGCGGTTAAAGCGTTTTCTGGGAGTAATAAGCAACTTCTAATCATTGGGGCAGGGCCAATGAAAGAAGATCTTAAAGCCATAAGCGACTCAAATATTGCTTTTGCATCTCATATAAGCGATGCGCAGATGAGGTATGCGTATGCTAATTCTATAGCTTTATTGGCTATTTCTCACGAGGACTTTGGCATTACCCCTCTTGAAGGGGGAGCCTTTGGCAAGCCAACTATTGCTCTAAAGGCCGGAGGATTTCTTGACACTATTGTTGAAGGAGTGAACGGAACTTTTATTGAGGCGCCGACAGCGGAGCTGATCCGTCAGGCAGTAGATAGGTTTACGCCCGAAGATTTTGATCCATTCGCTATTAAAGAGTACGTTCAAAAATTTTCAGAAGAGCGATTTATAGCTGAAATCAAGGGTAAAATTGAATCTCTACAGGACTATTAATTTTTATTAGTCTCTTGGCTATGTAATCGTAAATTGGAGATTAATCATTTATTTTCTCGATAAGTCCTTGATCTATGAGGGTTATGAGAAACGATGAGATACTTTCCTCGATTATTTTTCTGCTTACATCGTATATTTCTGAAATTTCTGTTACTAGAGATGTAAGGGGTAGCGGGGTTTCAAGCAACTCCCAGATTATTAGGCCAACTCCATCTAAGGTATAGATTTGTGATTTTTCTACGTTAGCAACGTAAACAATTTCATTCTCAATCTCTACTGAACTCATGTCAGAGCTGTATAAGAATGCAGTCGATGTGCTCCGTTGGTACATTTACTTCCCTTTTTTTCTCAGTGTTTTTGTCAATTCTTTGAAGCGGGTAAAAAATTTTTGTCGCACTTCTTGTCGAGTTGGCTGATGCCCAAGTTCCATGGCTAAATGATCTTGGTTTACTAGGAAAATATCAAAAATTGTTTTAATTTTTTGTTGTAAAGATGGTGCGTTTTTAATCCTGGCATACCACCGTGTGATGTTCGATGTTTCTTGTGAGGCTGTTTTCCAAAAAAGATAGTCAGGATGCTTTGAATATTTTTCAATTGTTCCTGTGGCGGCGGCAAATGCTAAATCAGCTTCAATTTCTGCGACTCTTTTTTCTATTTCTTTCTTTTCCTCCCAGGAGAGTATCTTGTTAAGATACTCTACATCTGGTTTATGTTTACTTGTAGATCTAGCAGCATGAACGTAAACAATAATACGGGAATCAGTAAGCGATGTAGTTAAACACTCTACATTTGCTATTGTTTTTATTCTGCGTTTTTCCCAAAGCCGGTTAAAAGCTTGTGTCGCATCCAAGCCGATGCCCGGAAAAGCTCTATGGATATCTGCTAAGCCCCAAGTAGGATGATATATAGTCATGGCATGATGATAGTCTGATCCAGTTTCAAAGGTAGTAAGAATCTGCCACCCGGCGCTTACTGTGGATTCTACAAATTTCTCAACATGTTCTGGGCGTACCAATAAGTCAACATCTGAACTTGCTCTTGTCGTTGGGTATGTGTCAGGTCCATAGATATATCCTTTGATATGTAGGATATCGCTAGAAGATACTGTCGCAAGATACTGCAGATGAGCGTGACTTAGGCGAATGCGTACATTTAACGGCAAATCGTTATATTGGTGATTTTGTTTTGATACGTGATGATGTGTTTCTGAGGGTTCTGTCATTGAAAGCTCACTTGTATGTCGAATATGTGTTCTTTAAAAATATTATAAAAGATGGGGAGGAACTATAAGCCCCTCCCCATTTACCAGGTTACCTATACCGGCAGACTATTTGTTAGCCTTTTTACGTTTTTTCTTTGGCTTGCCTTTTGACTTTTCCTCGTCAGAGCCGTAGTAGCTACTGTAGGCGTTGTTAGAGGCATAGGCGAACCCATAGTAGGTATTGCCAAGTCCGGTACGAGGAGCCCGGTTAATGACGATGCCTAGCAGATTAGCGCTAACTTTTCGCAGATTAATAGCTGCTTCAGCAAGGTTTTCTTTACGGGTCTTACCGATGCTACCGACTAGTACCACACCATCGACAGCAGTCGATAGAAGGGCAGCGTCTGTTACCGGCAGAACAGGGGGGACATCTACAATGACCGTAAATTCACTTGAAAGTTCCGCGATTAGCTGGCGCATTTTATCAGAACCAAGTAGCTCGGAAGGGTTAGGGGGGATACGGCCAGCAGGCAAGATAAAGAGCTGGGTGTCTTCAAACTGACGAACTGCATCGGCTAGTTCAACTTGACCTGCAAGTACCTGCGTCAGGCCAACCTTTGAATCAATTTTGAATTTCTTTGCAATGGTGGGACGACGCAAATCGGCATCAATAATGATGACGGGAGAACCAGCGTCAGCGAGGGCTCTAGCAATTGAGGTTGAGACTGTTGACTTGCCTTCACCGGGTTCTGCAGAAGTTACAATTAGCGATTTAGGCGGATTATCCACATTAACGAAACGCAAATTAGTGCGCATCTGGCGGATGGCTTCTTGTGAGATATGATCACTATTGGCGTGAAGAATGTTCTCTTCAGTAAGCTCGTCCGAAATGGGCAATACACCTAAGACGCCCGCATCTGTTGCTTTGGTTGCATCCTCTCGAGTGCGTAGTTTGGTGTCAACGGTACGGCGAAGAAGAATAACAGCCAGTATTAGAACAAGGCCGGCTGCTGCGCCTATGCCAACCAACTTAATCGTGTCGGGGCTTACCGGGGTGTTGCTGGTGGTCCCGTCTTCAAGGGGAATAACTCGCACGGCGCTACTCCCGTCAAGGTTGTTGGCTACTTTTGCAACAGCTTCTAGAGAGCTGTTGGCCAACGCCTGAGCCGCTTGGGGCGTGTTACCAGTCGCTGAAACACGGATTAGTGCTGAGTTTGCGTCTACAGTTGCAGTCAAGTTGCTCTGCACCTGACTGCGGGTAAGATTCAGCTCAGGATTTGCCGCAACAATTTCATCAGCGACAGGACCACTGTTAACAAAGGCGAGGTAGGCTGATGCCTTCTCCTTTGCCGCAGCTGAGCCTGAGATAACATCGCCGATGCCGGTGCCGTCACCAACTGTTACATAACCGGTTGCTGTGGAAGCATAGACTTTAGGCTGTAAAAGGGAGTAGCCAAAGCCTAATAATGCACCGATTAAAAGCCCTGCTAAGAGAATTTTGAAGTTTACGCGCAACATGCGCACGACATCAAGTATGGTCATAGGTCACCTAAGGTGTGAGTGAAGGTTGGATAATCTTTGTCAGAGTCTACCACTGGGGTAGGGGCACTTATATGGTTATGTCTACATTGCTGATGCTGGAGTCAAGCTATCAGATTTAGCAGGTAGGTGCCGTATCCACTTTTAACGAGAGGCTGTGCAAGTTCCTCAAGTCGGGCATCATCTATCCAGCCCATTCGCCAACTGATTTCTTCTGGGGAGCCAATTGAAAGTCCTTGTCGAGCTTGGACTGTGCGAATAAAACTCGTGGCATCTGCCAAAGAATCAAAAGTTCCGGTATCTAGCCAAGCGGTTCCGCGAGGAAGAACTTCTACCCGGAGCTTTCCCTGCGCAAGATAGACACGGTTAAGGTCAGTAATTTCAAGCTCTCCACGCGCTGAAGGCTTAATGCTCTTTGCATATTCGACTACATTGTTATCGTAGAAATAAAGACCGGGGATTGCGTAATCGCTCTTAGGGGCTGTCGGCTTTTCTTCGATAGAGAGAGCTTTGAAATTATCATCGAACTCTACTACGCCGTAGGCCGTGGGATCTGCAACTCGGTAGCCAAAAACTGCGGCTCCATCTACATCATTATATTTACGGAGCTGGTTTCCGAGGCCCGGTCCATAAAAAATATTATCGCCTAATACTAGGGCTGCTGAATCGTTCCCGATATGGTCCTCACCCAAGATAAAGGCTTGAGCTAGCCCGTCGGGGGACGGCTGTATCTGGTAGCTGAAGTTGACTCCGAACTGTGATCCGTCACCAAGAAGGCGCTGGAACTGTTCCTGGTCCTGGGGGGTGGTAATGATTAGAATATCCTGAATCCCCGAGAGCATAAGCGTGGAGATAGGGTAATAAATCATCGGTTTATCGTAAACCGGAGTGAGCTGTTTGCTGATACCGAGCGTGATGGGGTGGAGACGTGAGCCGGTACCACCTGCGAGTAAAATTCCCTTCATACTCCCATTCTGGCATGAACACCACATTTTTAGGAGCTACCAGAAACCCAAAATAAGGTGATTTGCCACTACTGTTAGAGTTATGGGAAATATTCTTGTTACCGGCGGCGCCGGCTTCATCGGCTCGAACTTTGTCCACTACCTGGTAGATAACACCGACCACAAGGTCGTAGTGCTCGATAAGATGACCTACGCCGCCAACGAAATGTCACTCGCGGGGCTTCCTGCTGATCGTTTTGAGCTGATCAAGGGCGATATTGCTGACATGGACGTCGTCGACCCCCTGGTTGCGCAGGCAGATGCGGTCGTCCACTATGCAGCTGAGTCACACAACGATAACTCACTCAACGACCCTAGCCCCTTTATCCACACCAACCTTATCGGCACCTTTACCCTGCTTGAAGCTGTGCGTAAGCACAAGACCCGCTATCATCACATCTCAACTGATGAGGTCTTTGGTGACCTTGAACTAGATGACCCCGCTAAGTTCACCGAAACTACCCCCTACAACCCGTCCTCCCCCTATTCCTCTACCAAGGCAGGCTCTGACCTGCTAGTCCGCGCCTGGGTACGGTCTTTCGGTATTGAAGCAACTATTTCGAACTGCTCTAACAACTATGGGCCCTACCAGCACATCGAGAAGTTCATTCCCCGCCAGATCACCAATATTCTGGCCGGTATCAAGCCCAAGCTTTACGGCGAGGGGCTGAACGTACGCGACTGGATTCATGCATCTGACCACTCTTCAGCCGTCCACACCATCCTTGAAAAGGGCAAGATTGGTGAAACCTACCTCATCGGCGCTAACGGCGAAGAAAACAACATCACTGTTTTGCGTACCATCCTGCGCCTCATGGGCCAGCCCGAGGACGCTTTTGAGCACGTTGTTGACCGCCCCGGCCACGACCTGCGCTACGCCATCGACGGCACCCGCCTACGTGAAGAGCTTGGTTGGGAGCCCCAGTTCACAAACTTTGAAGCGGGCCTAGCAGACACCATTGCCTGGTACACCGACAACCGCGCCTGGTGGGAGCCCCTCAAGGCAGAGGTCGAAGCTAAGTACGCAAAGGCAGGCCAGTAATGCCTAAAGAGCTAGCGGTTCATACAACGGAGATTCCGGGCCTGCTCGTTATCGATATTCCTCAGCACGGCGATAACCGTGGCTGGTTCAAGGAAAACTGGCAGCGCGAGAAAATGGTTGCTGCGGGGTTGCCGGATTTCGGTCCCGTACAGAACAACATTTCCTTTAACGCAACAGCAGGTACTACCCGCGGCATTCACGCGGAACCTTGGGACAAGTATGTCTCGGTAGCTACCGGTCGCATTTTTGGTGCCTGGGTTGATCTGCGGGCCGGAGAATCATTCGGTAAGACCGTCACTGTAGAGCTTGGCCCGGATACCGCTGTTTTTGTTCCCCGAGGGGTAGGTAACTCCTTCCAGACTCTGGAAGACAACACCGCCTACACCTACCTGGTCAATGACCACTGGTCAGCAGACGCTCAGGGGGAGTACTCCTTCCTTAACCTTGCAGACGAGACCGTGGCAATTGACTGGCCGATTTCTCTGGGCCAGGCAGAGCTCTCTGAGAAGGACAAGAACCACCCCCGGCTTGCTGAGGTAGAGCCCCTTGCTCCTGCCCCCCTGCTGGTGGTTGGAGCTAATGGGCAGCTGGGGCGTGAGCTGGTCAAGCAGCTTGAAGCGTCCGCCACCCCCTACATCGCGGCCACTCGTGCCGAACTCGATTTAGCGCGTCCGGAGTCCTGGGCTAACGCCTACCGATGGCGCTCGCTCCGCGGCATTATTAACGCCGCGGCGTATACTGCTGTCGATCAGGCTGAGACTCCTGAAGGACGCGTGGACGCTTGGGCCGCTAACGCAACCGGCGTTGCGGCTTTGGCGCGGGTTGCGGACGAAGCAGGCGTTCCTCTGGTGCATGTCTCTACAGATTATGTTTTTGATGGTTCCCTGCCGCTAGGCGAAGAGTATTCAGAGGATACTCCGCTGGCTCCCCTTGGCGTTTATGGTCAGTCAAAGGCTGCTGGTGAGATGGCAGTGCGTTCGGTGCGACGCCACTATATTGTTCGTACTTCCTGGGTCATGGGCGACGGCAAGAACTTTATTGAGATTATGAGGTCGCTGGCTGAGCGCGGAGTGAACCCCACAGTGGTGAACGACCAGTACGGTCGCCCCACTTTCACCGAGGACCTTGCTGGAGCGATTCTGCACCTGGTGGAGAACAGCTGCGAGTTTGGTACTTACCATGTTTCCAACTCAGGCGAAGTCGTGACTTGGGCTGACCTTGCTAAAGCGGTATTTGAAGCTACAGGGCATTCTGCAGACCGGGTAACTCCTGTGACAACAGCTGAATACTTTGCAAAGGCCGAGGTTTTCTCACCACGCCCCACTAACTCAGCGATGGACCTATCGAAGATTGTTAAGGCAGGGTTCACCCCTCGTAACCACCAAGAAGCTCTCGCAGCCTATTTCGCGTAGTGCCCATTATCAAGTAGGGACGCTGTGGTGCATAACTACCGTGCATCTCAGCGCCCTTGCTTGTTTAAACCTTCAAACTCAGCCATAATTGAGGGGTTGCGCTGAGCACAGCGCGCAAGCCAAGGCAGTGGAATGCTGGAGGGAAACCCCGGTAGGTCCGGAACTGACGGTGGCTGGTTAGAAAGCGATTTCTGGCGCCAGTTCACTACACCACTTGGCGCATCGACAACTAACCATAGAAAGGATGGCCCTCATGTCAGAGACCATCAAGATTTCCGCAACCGTCCGCACCGACTTCGGTAAGGGCTACGCCCGCCGCATCCGTATGGCCGGTGACATCCCCGCCGTCATCTACGGCCACGGCGAAGAGCCCAAGCACGTCGTACTGCCCGGTCACGCAACCACCCTGGCAGCCCGCGTCCCCAACGCAATTCTCGACCTCGACATCGAAGGTGACTCACACCTGGCCATGATCAAGGACATCCAGCGCCACCCCATCCGCCCCGAACTGCAGCACATCGACCTGCTGACCGTTAAGCGTGGCGAGCGCGTTGAAATCGAGGTTCCCGTACACGTTGAAGGCGAGCCCGCCGTTGGCGCCGTTGCAAACCAGGAAGAAACCGCTCTGCTCGTTGAGGCAGACGCCCTGAAGGCACCCGAAGCTCTCGTTGTTAACATCGAAGGCCGCGAAGCAGGCGCCCACGTTCACGCTTCTGACGTTGAACTGCCCGCCGGCGTTACCCTCGTAGCAGATGCAGAACTGCTGGTTGTTAACATCTCCGAGCCCGAGGAACTCGACGTACCCGAGGTTGGCGAAGAAGGCGAGAACGCTCCCGAAGGCGCAGAAGCAGACGCTCAGGTAGACGAAGCTAAGTAAGCTCTATAGCTAACTCACCTCTTTGTAAGGCCCGTACCGTAGTCAACGACGGTGCGGGCCTTCTTCACTCGATAGACTCTTTACATGCTTACCGCATTCTTGCGCCGTAGGAAGGGCGAAAATATGTCAGATGCATGGCTGATCGTAGGTCTGGGTAACCCCGGCACCGAATACGCAGCAACCCGTCACAATATTGGGCAGATGGTGCTCGATGAACTGGCTGTAGTTGTGGGCGGTAACTTCAAAAAGCACAGCAAGGCCCGTGCCCAGGTCCTAGAAGGACGTCTGGGGGTGGGGGGCGCGAAAGTTGTGCTGGCAAAGCCCCTGACCTACATGAACGTATCGGGTGGGCCCGTCTCTGCCCTGGCCCAGTTCTACGGTATCGACCCTGAAAAAATCATCGTGGTGCACGATGAGCTCGATATTCCCTTCGATTCCATCAAGCTGAAAATCGGTGGGGGAGAGGGCGGCCATAACGGTTTGCGCGATATTAGCAAGGCTCTGGGGACTAAGAACTACTACCGAGTGCGTACAGGCATCGGTCGCCCTCCAGGCCAGATGCAGACCGCCGATTTTGTGCTGAAGCCCTTCACAACATCGGAGAAGAAGGATTTGCCTTTCCTTATTTCTAATGCAGCTGACGCCACCGAAATGCTGATTAAAGAGGGGCTGCTGGCTGCCCAGCAGCGCTACCACGCAGCTTCCTAAGACGGGTGAGGCTAATGGCTGGTATGAAAGCCGTATAGCGTAGCCTAACTACCAATTCCGCCCGGCAGGGAATAGGCTAGAAAAACATGCCGTTATACCAGGCGTACCCAACGGAAAGGCAAAGACAGTGGCCAGCAGCTACCGCACTCCCGCCGGCGCAGAGCTCACCAACGAACTCGTCACCGACCTGCGCAAGGACTACCCCATCCTCAGCCGCGAGGTCAACGGCCACCCGCTGGCCTACCTCGACACCGGAGCTACCAGCCAAAACCCCCTGCAGGTTCTCGACGCCGAACGTAACTATTACCTCGGTGCGAACTCAGCCGTCCACCGCGGCGCCCACACCCTCGCCGTTGACGCTACCGACGCCTTCGAGGACGCCCGCCGCACCGTCGCCTCCTTCGTCGGCGCCGCCGAAAATGAGCTGGTCTGGACCTCCAACGCCACCGAAGCCCTCAACCTGCTCACCTACTCCTTCGGCAACGCGTCCGCCGGAATCGGTGGGGATGCCGCCGCCCGCTTTGCGCTGGGAGAGGGCGACGAAATCGTCACCACCGAGCAGGAACACCACGCCAACGTCATCCCCTGGCAGATTCTGACAGCCCGAACCGGCGCCACCCTACGCTACATCCCTGTCACCGACGAGGGTCTCATCGACTACGAAGCTGCCGAGTCAATCGTCACCGACCGCACCCGCGTCCTCGCCTTTACCCATGTCTCCAACGTGGCAGGCTCTATCACTGACGTCGACTTCATGGTCTCACTCGCCAAGAAGGTCGGGGCCCTCACCGTGCTGGATGCCTGCCAGTCGGTACCCCACATGCCCGTTGACGTTAAAAAACTCGGTGTGGACTTCGCTGCTTTCTCTGCCCACAAGATGCTCGCTCCCACCGGTATCGGAGCCCTCTATGGCCGAAACGAGCTGCTTGAAGCCATGCCCCCTTTCCTCACCGGCGGCTCCATGATCACCAAGGTCACCATGACCGAAGCCGAATGGATGCCCGCCCCCATCAAATTTGAGGCAGGAACCCAGCGCGTTTCCCAGGCCGTAGCCTGGGCTGAAGCCGTACGCTACCTCCAGCACCTGGGCATGGAGCAGGTGCATGCCTGGGAATCCAAGCTCGGCCAGCTCCTTGCCGACGGCGTAAGCTCGATCCCCGGCGTCCGCCTCATCGGCCCGGCAGCAGGCCAGCCCCGAGCTGGACTCACCTCGGTGCACGTCGACGGCGTGCACCCCCACGACGTCGGCCAGCTTCTCGACGAAAAAGGTATCGCCGTGCGCGTAGGCCACCACTGCGCCCAGCCCCTACACCGGGCTCTTGGCATCACCGCCTCAACCCGCGCCAGCGCCTACATCTACAACACCACCGACGACGTAGAACGCTTCATCGAAGAACTCGCTAAGGTGCGCCGCTACTTCGGCTACACCGACTAAAGATAAGCGCAACTAGCCACCACACCGTGAAAGAAGGACACCGACTATGAGCGGCCTTGAACAGCTCTACCAGCAAATCATTCTGGAACACTCCAAGCAGCGATCTGGCGAGGGCCTCATCGACCCCGCTGACGGAACCCGCGCCGCAACCAACCACCAGTACAACCCCACCTGCGGCGACGAAATCAACCTACGCGTCATCCTCAATGACGACGGGAACACCATCGACTCCATCTCCTGGGAAGGCGACGGCTGCTCCATCTCTATGGCCGCAGCCTCCGTACTCTCAGAAATGGCCCCCGGCATGAGCACCCAAGAATTCCAGAAGCTCGTCGACGACTTCCGCGAAATGCTCCGCTCCCGTGGCCAGGTTGAACCTGACGAAGAAGTCCTTGGTGATGCCGCCGCCTTTGCCGGTGTTTCCAAGTTCGTAGCCCGCGTGAAATGCGCCATGCTCTCCTGGGTAGCGGCCGAAGAAGCCACCAAAGAAGCAGCCGTCTAACCCGGCATAAAATCCCAGCTCAGCGCACAGAACCCACCTCCAGCGTCCGCCTCACCGGGCGTAAGGGGGTGGGTTTCCCTGTTACCCCAACCACGCCCTGACCTGGGCTGTCCCCCAAAGTGCCCCCGGTGCTGTCCTTACCCTGTTCCCCACCTTAACGTAGGGTTAAGTAGAGAAGCACACCTGTACTAGCGCGTTCGCACCGCGCCCACACGCACACTCTGGGGGACCTATGAACATTGGCTATGCCGCCGGCGCCTTCGACCTTTTCCATGTCGGCCACCTCAACATCCTGCGCCAGGCCAAGAAGAACTGTGACTACCTCATCGCCGGGGTAGTCTCCGACGAGATGCTCGAACTTACCAAGGGCCGCAAGCCCATCGTGCCGCTGGCCGAGCGCATGGAAATCGTCTCCCATATCGACTTCGTGGACGAAGTCCGCGCTGAAACCGTGGTCGACAAGCTCGAAACCTGGGAACAGGTACGCTTCAACACCTTCTTCAAGGGCGACGACTGGAAGGGCACCCAGCGCGGCATCGACCTGGAAAACCGCTTCGCTGAGGTTGGCGTGCAGGTGGTTTACTTCCCCTACACCGCCCACACCTCCAGCACCAAGCTGCGTGCGGCACTCGAAGCGCTGAACACCCCTGTAGCAGCAGCGGCCTAAACCGAGTATCACATAATACAAGGACGCCCCGCCCTCGTTCCCCAGTAGAGGGGAGTGGAGAGCGGGGCGTCCTTGGTATCTAAAAGCTCTTAGTAGTTAGCCTTGATGTACTCTTCAGCGCTGGTGCCCAGGGCTGAGAAAACGCGGCCAATCTGGGGCTCAGCGGCAGCAGCGATTTTCTTGCCGACCAGGGGAATGGAGCACTTGACCTCACCGTCAACCTTAACTTCGGTGGTCTCACCTGCGGGGGTCAGAGTCTGGGTTGCATTGCCGGTGACGGGAATGCCCTTGACGGTCACCTCGGAAACCACGGTGCGGGAGCCGTCCGCTGCGGGGGCTGAGACACGGTCAACCTGAGAAACAGTCACACCGTTAGAAACACCGGGGAGCTTCTTAGCCATGTCGGGGATGCGATCAGCGGGGATTGCGCGCACGGTGGTGGCGGTGAAAGCACCGGCGGGGTCACCGTCAACGGAGAAGGACTCGAAGGAGATACGGACCTTTTCGCTGGCGAAGCGAGCGAAGTTCTCGTCCGCAAAAGCGCGAATCACGTTGTCGATGGAAGCATTGATGGTGGTTGAACTCTGAACAGCCATGGGCTCTCTCTTTCAGGGGCGGTGATAAAAGGGTCGTGCCCTATTCTACGGGGTCGGGTTGAGGGCATGAAAGCGTGGGACGGCCTTGCTTACTGAGAGCGGAATCCGGCGATAATCTGGGCGGTTCGGCGGATAAAGCCGCTGTTATAGGCGGTTCCGAGGGCTTCTAGCTCGGCCGAGAGATTATCTGAGGCCTGGTCACTACCGGGCACCCGGTAGGTGCCGCGCAGGGAACCAGGATCGGCAAAGGCCGCATCGAGCTTATTCCGAAGGTCCTCGGGACTGGTCACCACGATAGCTTCACCGTGGGTCTCCATGACCCGGGAGAACTCTACCTGGTGGTTATCAACAACCTCATTGAGCTCGGCTACACGGGGGACAGCCAAAGGGATAGCCCCTATTTCACGAGCATCAAGAATAGAGCCGGGCCCTCCCTGAACCAGCACCACCTTGGCAGTACGGTACAGATCAAGTAAATCAGCGCGGGGCATACGCTCAACGGCGTCCGCGTGCTGGGGCGGGGCAGTGAAGCCGTGCTGGACCAGGGCAGTGACCTCGGGGTGATCAGCCAGGTAGGCATCAACCCACTGGATCAGCCGGTCAAAATGGTGGTGGTCGGTTCCCAGAGACACAACCAGGTCGTAGACCTTGGGCTGAGCGTTGTCAGAGCTCGGGTTTTCTGTCACGACAGCCTCCTAGAGAATATGGCCGATATTGACGGCTTCAGGGAAGGTTTTTTTCTGTTCTTCCCATTGCACCACAAAGAGGTCGCTCATGGGGTAGCACATGCGACCGGTAAGGGTGGGCAAGGTGATACGGTCATAGGCCTCAATGAAGACAGTTTTGATGCCTAAGAGCTTGGCGATCAAGAAGAAGGGCACTGCAACAGCAGCGCCGGTTGAGACCACCGCATCGGGTCGTTCCTTACGTAGCACCCGCCAGGCTACCCCGATGTTGCGGATAGCGTTGGGGATGTTACGGGTGGTGGGGAAATGCACCCAGTAGGTGCGCTCGCCCTCTAAGGCCGCTTTGACCTCGGGTAGTTCAAAAGTGGCCCAAGCTCGGTCATGTTCCTTCCAGAACTTATCCAGAGCAATGAGCTGGGCTAGGTGGCCACCAGCGCTTGCGGTAAGGAGTACTTTCATGGCTGTTTATTTCTGGGTGGGGGTGTCGAAGTAGACGGGAATGACCCTGGTGGAGCTGGCCGGGGTTAGCTCGTCGAAGAGCCGCTGGGCACTCTTAACGGTGCTCTTGGACGTAAAGGGCAGCAGAAGGACGCGGGTGTGATCGGCAGCCAGAAGAACCTTGGAGGTAGACGCCGATGCGGGCGCATCGATGATGACAGGAGCGTTCTGCTTGATATGGTCCTTGAGGTTTTCTAGCCCCAGGGCATTGAAGGTGGCAGCATCAGCGATGGTGTAGTTGCTATCGGTGAGGACGCCCGCAAGTAGGGAAGTGAGGGAGGCAGCTGCGCGGGGGGTGGGGGAGAAGATGGTGATGCCGCGCAGGTCTGCGTTCTTGAGGCGTCCGTCTGCTACACCGATGCGGCGTAGTAGCTGGGTAGCTGATTCGTTTTCGGCGCCCCGGGCGATGACGGAGACCGGAGAACCTGAGATTTCTGAGAGGCGCTCTGAGTAGCCCAGGGTACGGTTGGTGCGGTCGACCACGTAGGCTGCGAAGATGCCGATGAGTAGACCCATAGCAGCGCCGATGAAGATGGTCTGCGCCAGGCTGAAGTTTGAGGGTGCATCGGGCACCTGGGCTTCTGAGATAATGGTGCCACTATCGGTAGAGGTTGCCTCTAGGGCCAGGACGGCCTGGTCGACCAGGGCCTTATCCATGCCGTTAGAGACGGCATCGATGTTCTCTCGGGTCTCTTCGCGGCTGGCACGCAGAGTATCGGAACGGTAAGCCAGGTAGGCGCGGGCAACGGTGTTGGCAATATCGGCGGACTTCTGGGCATCGTCGGTGTTGACGATGATGTCGAGAATGGTGCTGTTGGAATGCCCCGCTGCGGTGACCTGATCCTTGAGATCGGCTACGTCCATACCTAGCTCATCGGCAGCAGCCTGCAGGACCACTCGGGAGGAGGCAATGGCCTCTTCGGTATCCATATCGATGGAATTGAGGGCAGCTCGCAGACCAGTAGCACCTGCACTGGGCTGGGTGACGTTGACGACGGCCTTGGACTCATACGAGTGGGGTAGGGCCAGGCCGGCTACCGCGCCCAGGGCAGCGAAGATGAGAGTACTGATGAGCACAACGATCTTGTGGCGCAAGATGCGGCGGACGGCTGCCCCCAGCGAAATAGGGGTTGCCTGCTGTTCGTTGGCGCGGGCTCGTGAGGAGCGTTCCATGTGGGTTCCTTCCCTAGAGTGTGAGAGCCTAGCGGCGAAGTTTGCGAGTGACTGATGTGACGAGTGTTTCAAGGCCGATTGCTTGGCGGAAGCGATAGATGAGAACTAAATAGAGAGGGATAAGAAGCAAGGCATAGGTAGCTAAGGCTAGCAGGCTTTGCCCCCAGATAAACACCGCGGTTGCTGCCCCCAGCCCTGGTGTCAGGGCTGCAAGGAGCATCACCGGTAGCACCTCACCGAGGCGCGGGCGGATACCCAGCTTGCCGTAGACCTGGGCAGTAGCTAGACCGCAGTCGGTCAGGACGGCTACCGCCCAGGCGGTCGCCGCCCCAGCAAGACCCCAGAGCGGTATAAGCGTCAGGTTCAGCACAAGCGCCACCGCGAGAGCAGACAGCTTGTTGTAGAGCTGCCAGCGGGCGCGTCCGCTCATGAGCAGAACCGACTGCACCCCGCCTGCTGCCATCTGCACCAGCATGGCAGCCCCGATGATGTAGAAAAGTGGGGCACCAGCGCTAAAACCATAGCCGAAGAAACCCAAAAGCACCGGGCCGAAGGCAGCGAGAGTGATGAAGAAGGGCCAGCCAACAGCAATGAGAATACGGGTGGCAGAAACAAAAATCTGACGGGCCCGCTCCCGGTCGCCGGTGGCCATAGCCGCTGAAATCTCGGGGCCAGTGACCACACGGGCAGTGTGCTCCACCATGGCCCCCACCCGCACACAGCGGTTGACAGCCCCGTAGACGCCGCTGGCAGCAGGCCCCAGGAAGAGACCGATCAACAACACGTCAATCCACTCGAGGAGAGCTTCGACCATGGCCGAGATGCCGCGAGCTGAGCTAAAAGCCCAGAAAGAGCGGGCAGACTCAGGCGCGGCTACAGCGGTAGGGGGCACCTGCTCAACCGCCAGGTGCTTGGCCTGGTAGGTGGGAATGTCCTCCTGCTGGGGCATATATTTCCACACCCACAGTGCTGCCACCGCAAAAACCACCAGCAAGGGCAGAGCCCAAGCAAGGGCCAGGTAGGCGATAGCGCCCGAGAAAGTTACAGCCAGTAGTAGGGCCCCAAGCCGTAGGGTCGGTAGCAGGGCCGACTGCAAGAAGGTGAACTCCACCGTGTGCCCAAGCCCCCGTAAGGCCCCAAAGCACAGGGTCATCCAGACCGAAACCAGCACAAAGGGGGCAGAGATGAGCACCGCAGCGCGGACGTCCGCGCTCAACCCCGGCGTTATCGCCGGTAGGGCACAGAGCAGGGCCACCATAGCTAAGACCAGGGCACTGACGGTTGCCGGGCCAAAAGCAAACCGCATCAAGCGCGGAAGACTGGAATAACGGCCCACAGCCCGCTGGGCGCTCATGGCCCGCACCAGGCCGGTATCGGCCCCAAAAACACAGAGGGAGGTAGTAAGCGCCAAGAAGGCCATAAGCTGGAAGAAAGCACCCGCCCCGGCCTGGCCCGAGCCGTTAGAAACAAGCAAGGTAGCCGCAAAAGCCGCGGCAGAACCGTAGATCACATAGAGCGATGAAAAAGCACCGCTCCGGGCAAGAGACCTAGCCACTAAAGCCCCTCCCCGTACATGCGAGAGCGCATCATCAAAGCCACCGACAGCATCAGGACGGTCAGCTGAATAACGTCAAAAGAATAGAAGAAAATCACTGCCAAAGCTGCGACAGTCACCGAATGAACCCACATGCCGGTCAGCGAAGCCACATTCCAGGTATTGACCAGAACAGCGATAAGGTAGAGCAGAAAAAGCCCCAGCCCCACAAAGCCAAAGCAGAACATGAGCGCCCAGACCTGCCCCTGGGTGCCCATAGAAACCCCCACACTATCGGCCATCTTAGAGGTGCCGTAGCCCACCAGGGGAGAACGCAGAGTATACTCAAAGGTCAGCTCATAAAGAGAAGCCCGACCACCAGTAGAGTCAGAGTACTCCTGACGGCCCAGAATCTGGCTGACCGCCCCGGAAGCCAGCAGATAGGTTACTGCCCCCGCAGCTAAAAGCACCCCCAGGCCGAAGGCCGGCCAGTTGCCCTTGAGCAGAAGTCGCAAGAGCACATAGGCGCAGGCAGAACCAAGACCAATAAACATGCCCCGGTTAGAAGTGGCCACAGCCGGCACCAGTGACAGGATCACCGCCACTGCCAGACCCAGCTGAATCTTCCTAGAATGAACACCGGTTATGACTGCAAACACCACCGGGGTCAGCAGGGCATAGGCCAAACCCCAGGAATTAGCGTAGGGGAAGGGGGCAGAAGGGCGGACATAAGCCTCTTCAGCCCCCCAGGGCCACTGAACCTCAGCCATAGGCGGTAGCACATAGTCCCTAACCAGCTCATTATTGAGCAGGGAACCTGGCACAATAAAGCTCATGGGAGTCGGCAGCCGGAAATCCGGGAAAGCCAAAGCTAAGTACCCCAAAATCACCAAGGTGAACCAGATGGTCAGTAAACCGCCCAGCATAAGGTGGTTGGGCACGCGCTCGCGGGCATTGAAAAAGTAGAGGGTATAGACACCGACGTTAAAGATGTTCATGTAGCGTTGGAACCAGCCCAGGAAGTCTGAGGCCGTGTCTATGGAGACAAGGCAGACCACCCCCCAGAACATGAGCGCACACCAGATCCACATGGTTGAGTGCACCAGTACATGGCGTCGCATGACCATGAGCACAATCATGCAGGCAGCAAGAATGGTGGGGGCAAACTGCATGAGACCCATGGCCCAGACGAGGGGAAAGCCGTAGAGCAACACCAGGATAGGCCATGCGGGCAGGGGCGCCCCGGCCGTGGGGGCCACGGCTGATAAGAAGCGATTGTGGCGGTGAGTTGGAGTCAGCACGGCCATGAGTTTTAAAGGCCTCGACCAGTCTTATTGACAGCTGCCAGAAGAGCTGAGGGGCTCACCAGCCCCAGGGCAACAGGAAGCGCTGCCCAGGCACGTAGCTGGGTGGGATCACGACGCAGGGTGGCGCGCACGTAGGCCAGGGAGAGCTTTTTGTTGCCCAAAGCTGCATGAATAAAGGCAATCTGCCCCGAAATACGGGCCAGACCCTTGGGGTCGGTCTCAAATTCGGGGAACTTGCGGAGTAGGTAGGTAAGACCCGCGGCCATGTTCTCCCACTTACCGGCAAAGAAAGACGGCCGATCCCAAAGAATCAGTACCAGGGGCTTTTCCACCGAGTAGATATCACCGAACTTAGTGGCACGCAGAAGCAGGTCGTAGTCTTCACCGTAAGCAGCTGGTAAGTCCTCATCAACCAGCCCCACGCGTCCTACCAAATCTGACCTGCGGTAGAGCATTGCCGAGGGATGAATCTCAGTAATGCGCGAGCGGAGAAAATCTGTAAAGGTAGCGCGGGCAGGGGCAAACCGGTCGATATCCTTACCGCCGGAGCGCACACGAATACCCGAAGAAATAGCGATGGCGTGAGAGTGACGCTCCCACAGCTCTAGCTGGTCAGCGAGTTTTGTGGGCAGCCAGTAGTCATCGTCGTCGCAGAAGCCAAGAATCTCTCCGGTTGCTGCCTCAATACCGGTGTTGCGGCCACCGGCCAAGCCCTGGGGGCGGGCGTTGGGGATAGTGCGCAGGGAGCGGTTCTCAGGCACAAGGACGTCGGTGAGAGGGTCGATATCAACGTGGTCAAAGACTACCAGCACCTCAACATGACCGGTGTAGGTCTGGTCGAATAGAGCGGTAACCGCGGTACGCAGTAGCTCAGGACGCTTGCCGTTGGTGGCGATAATGACGGAAACACTCTGCATTAGGCACCTGCCGGTTGGGAGAGCGTGACGAACTTACGACGCATGGACAGCAGGACGGTGGCGGCGTTGGCAGCAAAGAGCAGACCATAGACCAGCACAAAGCCAAAACCGGTGCCCCAGAAAACGAAAATCCAACAGAAGGTGCCGGCGTCCATATGCAGGTTGAGGAAAGAACGGAGGGTTCCACCGGTTGCTGGGGCCGCAGTGCCCCGGTTGTTACGCAGCTGCTCAGCCAGAATCTGACTCATAAAATGCCCGGTCACCAGCACGGTGAAGGCCAGAGGTAGCCACCAGAGCGACCAGCCGGTAAAGGGAAAAGCTGCCGGGTACTTGATAAAGGCCACCAGAATAGTCAGATGCATAGCGGGGGTGCGCATAGCATCAACCACGTGGTCAAGCCACTCACCGGCGGGGGAGGACGCCCCCGTTACGCGAGCTACCTGGCCGTCCGCTGAATCTAGGGCATAGCCCAGGGCAAAAAGTAGGGCCGCGCCCAGGCCCTGGAGTAGTGAAGGTGGGAAGAAAATCATCAGGACCATACCCAGTACAGAAACACTGGCGCTTAGGGTAGTGACTCCGTTGGGGCCAAGCCCAAACTTGACCGCACAAGCTGCAAAAATACGGGCAATGCGACGGTTGACCCAGCGGGTATAGGCAGGAACCCCAGCCCCTGATTTTTGGGCAGAGTTGAGCTGTTTCAGTGTTTCCCTAAAGCCACGGGGGGCTACAGTGCGCGTGCTGGTCATAAACCCTGGTAAATCCTTGAAGATAAAACTTAAAAGGGGCAAGGCGTCGGGCAGAGACAGGCTGCTTCGCTGGACAAGAAAACAGGCTACCCCTGCAGAGCGACATGCTCGAATATTTAATTCTAGGTGAATAAATATGCCGACAATAGATGAAAACTAGCCCACAAACTATGACCTTCAACAAAACTTTGTGGCCTGTGCTCAGAGAACACAGGCCACAGCTGGGTGGGGTGGGAGGCAGGTCCTACCTACTTGCTACGGAGCACCGCTTCCATATCGAAGGTGGCACTCTGGGAGCGACGGTAAGAATGAACCTCAACAGCAATCACATTCTTACCCTGGTTGAGCTGGCTGGCAGGAATAACCACGGTAATGGGGCTAGCCTTGGCCAGGGAATACTCAACAGGGCGCTGGGCCGGAGTGTTAGGTGCGGCACTGGCCATCAGGTTGGTGCGATTGACCTCCCGGCCATTGACGTAGATAGCGATACCGTCATCGGCGTAGGTGGTCAAGACCAATTCCTGGTTAGCCTGCGGTGACAGCTCTAGCTCCTTACGCAGGAACATCGACATGGGCTGACTGTAGTAGGCAAACTGCAGGCGGGTTGCCAGGGAGAATTCCCCCCAGCCAATGGAGGTAGGGGCAACATACCACTGGCGGGCAGTGTTGTAGGCGTAGGTGGTGTTACGCCAGGTCTTGTCGTACTCATTGGTCAGGTAGAAGGCCACATTCCAGTTATCACCGGAGGAGATGACCTGCTGGTCGGCCGGCTTGGCAGGTTCAGCCGGTGCTACCGGTTCAGCAGGAGCCGGGTTCTCTTCAACAACCGGGGGAACGGGTTCCTCGGTAATCTCTTCGATGGGCTTGACGCTTGCAGTAGCCGTGGGTTCAGCGGACGGAGCTGCGGTAGTGGCTTGAGCGGTCGGCTCCGCAACAGCCTCGCTGGTGGCCTCAGCGCTTGGTTCAGCTGTAGGTTCTACCGGTGCCTCCGGCCTAGAATCTAAGGTGGGATCCGGGGTGGGGACAGGTTGGGCGGCTACAGCTACCGGGGTAGAAGCAGAGAGGTTACCGGCTGCATCTGCAACGCGTACAAAGTAACGGGCCTCCTCAGTGGTGGGCAGCTTGTAGCTGGTCTCTGAGGTGGAAGCGATAACCCGGTTATCGCGCAGAATCTGGTAGGTAACGCCCTTTTCTGACACGCCCGTCCAGGTCAGGGTGTCGGTCTGCCCGTCACTGGTGACAGCCAGATTACTTGCACTGCCTGGCGGAGAGGAATCAAGCGGGGCGTAGCGGGCAAAGCCCACAGTCTGTTGTACTCCGTTATAGCCCAGGGAGCGAGTGATGTCACCGCCTACCCAGAGGGTGCCGGTGGAGTCGGTAAAGGAAGCCCAGACACCGTGGCCCTTAGCTCCTTGCAGACTGGGGTTGAACTGGGGCAGAATTTCGCCGGTCTGAGCATCAAAGGCGCTAATCAGGCGAATGGTGTTAACACCCTTGTAGGTGGGGGCAGTCCAAGGGTTATCGAAAGTGTTTGCGCCGGAGTAGATCCAGTCCCCGCAGTGGCAGGCGGCATAGAGCACGCCCTTGTTCATGGATAGGTCTTGGAAGTCGCCACCGCTCTTGGTGATATAGGTGGTAGGACGTTCAGCTAGCTTGTCTTTCTTGTACTGGGCCAGGAGGTGTTCTGCGCCTGCGGCCCAGATGGTTGAACCGGCATCCTGCACATCGAACTGGAAACCGTCACGGGGGGTAGGGTTGGAGGCCCGATGGGAGAGAGTCCACTCCCACTGCTGGGCCAGGGCCCCAGTGGTGGTATTGAGGTAGGCCAGCTTCCAGGCCCGCTGGTTATTGACGCTAGAGAAGTAACCGGCCAGGGCAACGCCATCCTGATTAGCTGAAATGCCGTTTACGGTTCCGTTAGTGACAGGACGCCAGGACCAGTCTACAGAGTTGTCTTTCAGGCGGAAGCGGGCAATGTTCTTAGAGTAGGCGTAGGTTGCGGAGGTAGCCCCCTTAACGTGGGTAAAGGTGCCCCCGATATAGACATAGCCCCCCTCTAAGGTAATGGACTTAACAGAGGAAACGCCGCTGGCATTACGGTTTACCACGTCCCAGCCCAGGGAGGTATCGGTAGCGCCGGTGACCGGGTCAAGTATGACAAAACCGTTGGCAGGCTGACCATTGACCCTGGTAAATTCACCACCCACAGCTAGTTTGCCGTTAGGTAGCGGGGAGATAGCCTTGACCTGGCCATTGAGCTGGGGGGTAAAGGTGCGTACCAGCTCACCGCTGATGACATCGTAACCGGCAATAAACTTCTGCTGGACCTTCTCCCCGGTGGTAGCGTTCTCCACGAAAGCGAAGTCGCCGCCGGTGTAGACCGTGCTACCTAGCTGGTTAATGGCCTGAACCCGGGTATTGAGCTCGCTGGTGGATCCGGTGCCACTCTCAGCGCTGGTGCGCCAGATCAGGCGGGAAGAGAAGCTGGCCGGCAGGGCCAGCTGACTTTTTTCTTGGCTTCCGCTATCTGCAATGTCACTGAGCTTCAAATCTGCCTGGGTGAGCTTGGGGCGCAGAAAAACCTGGGTAAAGGGAATGGCGTAACCGGCCTGTCGGGGGGACCAGAGATAGGAGGTTGCCGTATCGGTTCCCTGAATCAGCCGTCCGTAAGCAAAACCAATTTTCCAGGACTGGTTGCTCCGCCCGTAAAAATTATTGGCGTAGTAGTAGTCATTATTGTTAGAGATACGGTTGATGGACTCCGGGTAGCTGCGGTCAGGGCCTAGGGCAGGGTCGTTATCGTAGCGAATATTTTCCCAGGGGTGGTAGGCAGAGAGGGTCCAGGACCACTTCTCGGTCTTGGTGCGCTTAGCGTACATATTCTGCCAAACGCTACCGGTAGCGTTACCGGCCCGGTAGAAGCGGACGCCGTCTTCAAGATCTTGAACCTTAGTCTCACCGAGGAGGGCATCGACGGTCTGTGAAGGTAGCTGGACGGGGGAGAAGGCATCCGTACCATCGGGGTTAGTGGCTAGCTGTCGGGGGTCGCCCTTACCGGCGTAGTTTTCGCTCCAGCCTTCACGGCCCCGACCAATCATGACCCAGCCGCCACCGTCAGTTTCCTGGTCGCAGTAGAACTGGGCAGGGGCGTCCATCTCATCGGTCCAGAGCCAGTAGGCTCCTGACTTTGATTCGGGATCGTTCTGTTTGATTTCCCAGCAGGAGGCTGCTGCGGTTTCGCTGCTGAGGCCATTGGCCACGTATTCATCGGTGGCGATAGCACCGGGAATGACGGAAACGCCAAGCCCCAGAGCAAGCGCACCGACAGCGATCTTCGTCAATAGTGAGGGTTTTTTCATGTGTGTTTAGCAATCTGCGTTGTTGGGGAAGTCATGGGAAGCGATTTTCCAGGCTCCCTTGTCTTCTATCAGAGTGAAAATGTTGAGTGAGCGGGTGAACTGGGGTTCACTGACAGGCTTGTTGTTTTCGTCCACTACCTTGACCTGGGAGGAATCGAGGCATACTTCAAGAATCTTGGCGGGCTGCCCCTCGTAGCTACCTTCGGCAAGGCGCGGACTCCCTACAAGGGTGGATTTTCCCTCCACCCGCCAGCCGGAGAGAGCGTATTCGGTAGCTGTGGCCAGGTACTGATCCAGGGCCGTGCCGGTAGCCGCTGCTTCAAGCTGTGATGTGGTTTCGGCGGAGACGTAGCTTTCAACCGCGTTCTCGTTGGCCTGTACGCTTTCGGTGTCGCCTGCGATATCGCTTGAAGTATCTTCTTGTGATATTGAGGTGCTGGCCGGCTCGATACCTGCTAGGGCTCCTTGGACGTCGCTGTAAAGCTGCTCGGCGGTTTGAACTTCTTCCGTGTCTACGGTAGCTTCACTGGCTTCGGCAAGAGCTTCGGAGCCTGCGAAGTTTTCGGTCAAGGTTTCGCCTGCGCTATTGGTGGCTTCGGCGGTGGTCGTGGTGCTGGACGCGCTCGCTGAAGCTACTTCATTCTCTGCCGACGAGCCGCAGGCGGCTAGGGCGAGAGTGGCGCTAGCGCACAGGGCAAGGACGCCGGTGCGCAGGCTAGAGGCGCGCAGGGCAGAAGAGAGGGGTATCCCTAATCGTTTCATTCAGTCCCTAAAAGTTGTGGTGCGTGGGTTGGAGCAAAGTCTGCTGGTTCTCCGTGCGAATGGAGTGGGGTTCTACCAGGGCGCTTTGCTGGTCACTTCATACTACCGGTTGGCACCTGGCAGGGGTAATAGCCTTAGATGGAAAATATGGGGTTACGCGGTAGTAACTTATAGGGACAAGAATAGTTTTGTTCAAAAATAGTATTGGTGTTTATCACATCTGTATTACTTGCTGTTGGTAGGTGCCTTATCGTGGGTCCTTACCTGCCCGGTGGGCTCTAGAGACTGCGGGTCTAGAGGGCCCTATGGGATAATGGAACCTACACCAACCGGCCTTACCCCAGGGGAGCGAAGATGTCACTGAGCGGCCTTTCTCAAGCCCTCACCCATGAACCCAGCTACACAGCAATCATCACCCAGGCAGGTGCAGACCTCAAAGCCCGCCTGGATGAATTTCTGATTGGTTCCCCTGACGGGGCGCGCCCTTTTCTTCTTGCAGGTATAGCCCAACAGCTTGCCGCTCAGAGCCAGCCGACCCAGCCCGTCCTGCTTGCTGTGACCGCCACCGATCGTGAAGCTGAAGATACTGTCACTGCCTTGGGCGCCCTGATGGAAGACGGCCAGGCCCAGCTCTTCCCAGCCTGGGAAACCCTGCCCCACGAGCGCCTTTCGCCTCGTAGCGATACCGTGGGCCAGCGCCTGTCGGTCTTGCGCGCTCTTGCCGAGGGGGGCGCGTCCGCCCCTCGCATTGTGGTAGCCCCCATCCGTTCGGTGCTGCAGCCTCTAGTTGCAGGGTTAGAGAACATGCAGCCGGTGACCTTACGCGTGGGCGAGGAACAGGATTTTGATTCCTTAGTTAAATCTCTCGCTTCAGCTGCCTATTCCCGCGTTGACCTGGTGTCTAAACGCGGGGAATTTGCTGTACGCGGCGGTATCATCGATATTTTCTCACCGACCGCTGCCCACCCTGCCCGCATTGAATTCTTCGGGGACGAGGTTGAAAATATCCGCTGGTTCTCGGTTGCTGACCAGCGTACTTTACCCGGCAAAGACCACCCCACAGAGCTGCTTGCTCCCCCCTGCCGCGAGCTTCTCATTACCCCCGCTGTGATGAGCCGGGCTGCCCGACTCAAAGGGTCCTTCCCCGGGGCTGCCGCCATGCTCGAAAAAATTGCCGGCGGTATCTACGTCGAAGGCATGGAATCCCTCATCCCTCTGCTGGTCGACGATATGGTCACCCTGCTGGATCATCTGCCCGCTGGCTCTTTGCCCGTCATCATCGAACCTGAAAAGGTACGCTCTCGTGCAACCGATTTAGTAACGACCAACGAAGAGTTCCTGCTCGCGGCCTGGGACTCGGTGACAGAGAGCACGGACGCCCCCATTGACCTGGGGGCCAATGGACCCGACGGTCTGAGCGCCGGTAGCTTCCGCACCATCGCTTCCCTGCGAGAAACCGCCCTCGCTAAGGGCTTTGGTTGGTGGGCTATCACGGCTCTGGGCGTGGACGACGCCATTGACGACGGCATCGATTCAGTGCAGCTTGCTGCCCGCGCCCCCCACACTTATTCGGGTAACGTCACCGAGCTACTGACCGAAGTCGGAAAAAAGGTGAAGGACGGCTGGCGCATCACCGTGGTCACCGACGGCCCCGGCCCGCTCACCCGCCTGCTCGACCTCTTCCAGGAAGCAGAGATACCGGCCTCCCGCGTAGAGTCCCTGACCGATCTGCCAGAGCCCGGCATTATCGAGATGACCACCGCCTCCATGGGGCGCGGCTTCATGATGGACTGCGAGAAGCTGGGCCTGCTGACCGAAGCCGATATTCTGGGCCGCACCAGCCCCTACGCCACCCGTGACCTGCGTAGCGGCAAGCTGCCCGTACGCCGCCGCAAGAACGCGGTCGACCCCATGAGCCTGTCAGCCGGTGACTACGTGGTGCACGAGCAGCACGGTATCGGCCAGTTCGTTGAACTGATCCAGCGCCCTATCGCCGGGGCCACAGTTACTCCGGGCCAGCCCAAGCCTATGAAGGAATATCTGGTTCTGGAATACGCCCCCTCGAAGCGGGGCGGGCCCAAGGACCGTCTCTTCGTGCCCTCCGACCAGCTAGACCAGGTCTCAAACTATGTGGGCGGAGATGCCCCGGTACTCTCGAAAATGGGTGGCTCAGACTGGGCTAAAACCAAGTCCAAGGCCCGCAAAGCTGTTAAGGAAATCGCAGCTGACCTGATTAAACTCTACTCAGCCCGCCAGGCCTCCCGCGGTCACGCCTTCGGGCCCGACACCCCCTGGCAACGGGAACTCGAAGAGGCATTCCCCTATAACGAGACTCCCGACCAGCTCTCCGCCATCAACGAGGTCAAAGCCGACATGGAGAAGGAAATCCCCATGGACCGCCTCATCTCAGGCGACGTGGGCTACGGCAAGACCGAAATCGCTGTGCGCGCAGCTTTCAAGGCTGTGCAGGACGGCAAGCAGGTGGCCGTCCTCGTTCCCACCACCCTGCTCGCCCAGCAGCACTACGAAACCTTCACCGAGCGATTCTCAGGCTTCCCCGTCTCTATCAAGGTGCTCTCCCGCTTCCAAAAGGCCAAGGAATCAGCTGAAATTGCCGAGGGTATTAAGAACGGGTCGGTGGACGTAGTTGTGGGAACCCACCGCATCCTTTCCGAGTCGGTGGACTGGAAGGACCTGGGCCTGGTCATCATCGACGAGGAGCAGCGCTTCGGCGTAGAGCACAAGGAAAAGCTCAAGACCATGCGCACCAACGTGGATGTTCTAGCCATGAGCGCCACCCCCATTCCGCGAACCCTGGAGATGTCGCTGACCGGCATCCGGGAGACGTCCACCCTGGCTACGCCGCCCGAGGAACGCCACCCCGTCCTCACCTTCGTCGGCCCCCGCACCGACAAGCAAATCACCGCCGCAATCCGCCGCGAGCTCATGCGCGAAGGCCAGGTCTTCGTGGTCCACAACCGGGTTTCTAGCATTGAAGAGACCGCCAACGAGATCCAGAAGCTGGTCCCCGAGGCCCGCATTGCCGTGGCCCACGGGCGCATGAGCGAATCCCGCCTGGAAAAAATTATCGTGGACTTCTGGGAACGCAAGTTCGATGTGCTGGTATCGACCACCATCGTTGAAACCGGCCTAGATATCTCCAACGCCAACACCCTGATCGTTGATCAGGCCCAGAACTATGGTCTGTCCCAGCTTCACCAGCTGCGCGGACGCGTGGGGCGCGGCCGCGAGCGCGCCTACGCCTACTTCCTCTACCCGGCTGAGAAGGTACTGACCGAGGTCGCCCACGAGCGCCTGAAGGCGGTAGCAACCCACAATGAGCTGGGCGCCGGTATGCGCCTAGCCATGAAAGACCTGGAAATTCGCGGTGCCGGTAACCTGCTGGGCGGCGAACAGTCCGGCCATATCGCCGGTGTTGGTTTTGACCTCTACCTGCGTCTGGTGGGTGAGGCTGTGGCTAACTTCCAGCACGGTGAGAAGGAAGAGGCACCTGCCGAGATTAAGGTGGATCTTCCGGTCAACGCCCACATGCCGCATGACTATGTGAGTTCAGAGCGTCTGCGTCTATCGGCCTACCGCCAGATTGCCCAGGCCCAGACTGCCGAGGAGCTAGCTGAGGCTCGCGAAGAACTGGTAGACCGGTACGGCACCCCACCTGCTCCGGTTGAGAACCTTTTCAAGGTCGCGGCTCTTCGCCACCGCGCTCGCGCTGTGGGGCTGACCGAGATTGTAGCTATGGGCCCCAAGGTTCGTTTCTTCCCGGTCAATGATCTGCCAGAATCGCGCCAGATGCGGCTGGATCGCATGTATCCGGGTGCCCAGTACCGTCAGATTCCGGGCACCGAGAACTGGCAGATTCTGGTGCCCCGCCCCAAGACGTCCGCTGTTGGGGGTAAAGACCTGGTCGATGATGCCATGGTGGAGTGGACCGAGCAGTTCATTCACGCCATCTTCGAGGCCGGCGTCGCCGGTTCATAACACGGTAGGTACCATCTGAGTCAGAAAAACCCAGCTGGTTTGTGGGTTTTTCTGAACTAGATGGTACCTACCCCCATCGGTGCTTCTGCAGGCAGAAGCAAGGGGCGGCCCACCTGTTCAGGTGGGCCGCCCCTTGCTATCAGCAGCGTGCGCCTCTTTACTTGAGTGAGAGCTCAGTGCCGCTGGTGCGAACCTTCTCGTTAGTCTTTGAAGGCAGGAACCACAGGGGGATGATGAAGGTGACGCCGTAGAGCAGTACAGCTACGGTCCACCAGCCCCAGCCGCCCTCGGGGTACATGCCCAGGGTGTAGAGGCAACCCAGTAGGAGTACGAAGCAGAGAACGAAGAGGGCGATGTTTGAGCCCAGCTCCTTGGTGCCTGAGTACTGGGGGGTGCCGTTGCGCTCGGGGGCGCCGTTGGCCTGAGTCTGTGACATGGGGAAGTCCTTTTCGTGTGTGTACTTTATTACTCAGTATAGGTGCTGCCTCAGCGGTTCGCACCATATGACAGAGAAGAACCTGGCTTAGTAGCCGCCCTCTGCTGCTTCGCCTACGCCGATGATGGCGATGCCCTTTGAGGCACCGATGCGGGTGGCGCCTGCTTCGATCATGGCGAGGGCTTCTTCGCGGGTGCGGACGCCGCCCGAAGCCTTTACGCCCAGATCGGGGCCGACGGTGGCGCGCATCAGGGCGATGTCTTCGACGGTTGCACCGGAGGACGAGTAGCCGGTGGAGGTCTTGACGAAGTCGGCCCCGGCTTCAACGGAGGCCTGGCAGGCCAGAACCTTCTGGTCGTCGGTTAGCTCGGAGGTCTCAATGATGACCTTGAGCAGGGCACCGCCGGCGTGGGTAGCCTCGGCGACGGCCTTGATATCTGCCACCAGGGCGTCCTTCTTACCTGCGCGGGCGTCGGCGATGTTGATAACCATATCGACCTCGCGGGCACCGGCCTCAACGGCGGTCTTGGCTTCGAAGGCCTTGACCTCGGTGGCGGAAGCGCCGAAGGGGAAGCCTACGACCACGCAGGGGACGGACGCTGACCCGGCCAGCTCCTCAGCCAGCACGGAGGCCCAGACGGGGTTGGCACAGACGGAGGCGAAGCCGTACTGCTTGGCCTCGGCGCAGAGGCGGCGGACGTCAGCCTCTGAGGCGGAAGGGGCCAGGATGGTGTGGTCAATCATGGCAGCCAGTTCGGCTGCTGAAAGTTCGAGAGTCATAGTGTTTCTTCCTTGAAATCTTGGTTTGTTTAGAGGCCCAGAGCCGCGGTCATATCTGCCTTGAGCAGGGCCAGTTTGGTGCTAGCAACCTGGCGGGCATCGGCTACGGAACCGCTGACCGGTACGACCACTTCGAGATAGCACTTGAGCTTGGGCTCGGTGCCGGAGGGGCGCACAATCACGCGGGTGGAGTCCTCGGTGTAGTAGCGCATACCGTCGGTGGGCGGCAGGGTTTCGGTGCCCTCGGTGAGGTCTTCGACCGATACCACGGGGGACTCGGCGAGCTCTGCGGGCGGGTTAGCGCGCAGGTGCTTCATCATCGCGGGGATCTGGGCGAGGTCGTCAACGCGGACGGAGAGCTGGTCGGTGGCGTAGAGGCCGTGCTCGGTGGCAATCTCATCGAGAAGCGCGGGGAAGGAGGAACCGGCGTCCTTAAGCTCCTGCGCGTAATCGGCCATGACCAGGGCAGCTGAGATGCCGTCCTTGTCGCGCACCTGGGCATGGTCAACGCAGTAGCCCAGCGCTTCTTCGTAGCCGAAAGTCAGGTTATCGACGCGGGCAATCCACTTGAAGCCGGTCAGGGTTTCGTAGTGGGCTACCCCCGCAGCCTTGGCGATGGCCCCTGCCAGGCGGGAGGAAACAATCGAGTTGGCGAAGGTTGCGCTTTCGGTATCGGTGACGGACGCCAGCACCCGGGTAGCTAGGATTGCACCGGTTTCGTCGCCCCGCAGCATCGCCCAGGCACCGTCTCGCTTGACGGCGAAAGCCGCGCGGTCGGCGTCCGGGTCGTTGGCGATAATCAGGTCGGCATCAACCTTCTCGGCCAGGGCCATGGCGAGGTCGAGGGCGCCGGGCTCTTCGGGGTTGGGGAAGGCCACGGTGGAGAAGTTCGGGTCGGGATCTGCCTGCTCGGGCACCAGGGTGACGTTGGTGAAGCCGGCCTGATGCAGCACAGCCTCAGCGGTCTTACCGCCCACCCCGTGCATGGGGGTCAGAACGATCTTGAGGTTGCGTTCCTTCTGCTCGACCAGGGGAGTGACGCGGGCGATGTAGTCGGTAGCCACGCTCTCGGGCAGGACCGTCCAGCCGTCAGCGGCCAGTACCGGGGTTTCAACAGCGGCGATAGCGGCTGCGATATCCCCGTCGTAGGGAGGGATAATCTGGGCGCCGCGGGCACCGGGCTCAACGGCCGCTCCGCCCAGGTAGACCTTGTAGCCGTTGTCGTTAGGCGGGTTGTGGGAGGCGGTGACCATGACGCCAATTTCAGCCCCGTATTCGCGGGTCGCCCAGGCGGTCACAGGGGTGGGCAGGGCTGAGGGCATGAGGTGAACCTTAATACCGGCAGCGGTGAAGATAGCGGCGGTATCGAGGGCGAAGACGTCCGAATTCTTGCGGGCATCAAAACCCACCACGGCAGAAATCTTCTCCCAGCCCTCGGCGGACGCGCGCGCGGTGGCGTAGTCTGCCAGGCCCTGGGCGGCACGCTGAACGACGACGCGGTTCATGCGCATGGGGCCAGCACCAAGTTCGGCGCGCAGACCCGCGGTGCCGAACTGCAGGGTGCCAGAAAAACGGTCGGCCAAATCGGCGGTTGCTACCTCATCGCCGGCCTCCACCTGGGCAATGATGCCCTCAAGCTGGGCTTTGGTTTCAGCGTCGGGATCGATAGCGGCCCAGGCACGGGCCTGCTCAAGAAGCTGCTGAGTATCTAGTGACATGGGGTTTCCTTGCGTTGTTAGAGGGCCGCAATAATATCTGCGAGCAGACGGGAAATGCGGGGGCCAGCAGCTTCGCCAGCTTCGATGACCTCGGCGTGGGATAGCGGGGTCTCCTGAATACCGGCAGCCAGGTTGGTGACCAGTGAGATGCCGAAGACCTCAAGACCCGCAGCGCGGGCGGCGATGGCTTCAAGAGCGGTGGACATGCCCACCAGGTCAGCGCCCAGTACACCTGCCATCTTGACCTCGGCCGGGGTTTCGTAGTGGGGGCCGGGGAACTGCATGTAGACACCCTCCTGCAGGGAGGGGTCAATGCCGCGGGCAATCTCGCGGATGCGCGGGGAGTACAGGTCGGTCAGGTCAACGAAGTGAGCACCGGTCAACGGGGACGCCGAGGTGAAATTCAGGTGGTCAGAAATCAGGACGGGCTCCCCGGCTGAGTAGGCGGGATTGAGACCGCCACAGCCGTTGGTGAGAATCATGGTGTCAGCGCCAGCTGCGGCTGCGGTGCGCACACCGTGGACGACGGCCTCAACGCCACGACCCTCGTAGTAGTGGGTGCGGGAGCCAATAACCAGGGCTCGCTTACCGTTC
The DNA here is from genome assembly GCF_042660305.1 of Rothia nasimurium. Lineage (NCBI taxonomy): Bacteria > Bacillati > Actinomycetota > Actinomycetes > Micrococcales > Micrococcaceae > Rothia > Rothia nasimurium. The sequence goes on along the minus strand of NZ_JBHSTW010000011.1, from coordinate 140,970 downwards.
TCGGTCAGAATAGAGGTAAGGGTACCGGGGTGGCCCACGACGGCAGCCTTGTGGAAACCGGGGACCTCGTCGGCAGAGAGCACGTGGGTGGCTTCGCCAATGAGGGAGGCAGCTTCGCCCCAGCCTGAACCCAGCGTCAGCGCCAGGTCATGCTTCTCGACGCCGGTTTTCTCGGCAATGAAGTCCGCGGCCTCACGGGCACGAACCAGCGCCGGGTGGTTGGGATCAGCGGTGGAAACAGCAGAAATATTTGAATCATTCAACACCCTTCTACGGTACCAAACCTGCCCAGAGTTGAGTGCGCGTGCGATGTGCGACACAATAAAAGGGTGACTCTCAAAACAGACTACGCATCACACAAGATTGTTATTCTCGGTGGCGGCCCTGGCGGCTATGAGGCCGCTCTTGTTGCCGCTAGCCACGGCGCCGATGTTACTATCATTGAAGATAAGGGCATGGGTGGCTCGGCCGTCCTCACCGACGTCGTCCCCTCTAAGACCCTGATTGCCAGCGCGGACGCCCGCAACCGCTTTGGCAAGGCCCAGGAGCTTGCGATTTCGGTGGGGGATGATGACGCAGCCCCGCCCATCTCGGTTGACCTAGCCAAGGTTAACAAGCGCCTGATTGACTTAGCCCACCAACAGTCCCACGACATCAAGCGCACCCTGGAACGCAGTGGCGTGAAGGTGATCGACGGTCGGGGCAAGCTAGTGGACCGCCACACCGTGGAAGTTACCGACTCGACCGGCCTTACCTACGAGCTGACCACCGAATTCATTATTCTGGCAGTGGGCACCCACCCCCGTGAACTGCCCACCGCTCAGCCCGATGGCAAGCGCATTCTCAACTGGACCCAGCTCTACTCCCTGGAAGAACTTCCTGAAGACCTCATTGTGGTTGGCTCGGGCGTCACCGGTGCGGAGTTCGCCTCAGCCTATAACGGGCTGGGTTCTCGGGTTACCCTGATTTCCTCCCGTGACCGGGTGCTGCCCGGTGAGGATGAGGACGCCGCGACCGTCCTTGAAAATGTTTTTGAACGCCGCGGTGTGCGCGTCATGCCCCGCTCTCGCGCAGAGGCAGCCTGCTACAACGAAGCTGGCGACGGTGTTATCGTCACCCTGGGCGACGGACGTAAGGTTGCGGGTTCTCATGTACTCATTGCGGTCGGTTCTATCCCCAATACCGAGAACCTGGGGCTTGAGGATGCCGGGGTGGAGGTCAGCGAGTCGGGCCATATCAATGTGGACCGTGTCTCCCGCACTAGCATCCCCAATATCTATGCCGCCGGTGACTGTACCGGTGTTTACCCGCTGGCTTCTGTTGCAGCGATGCAGGGGCGTGTAGCTGTCTCGCACATGCTGGGTGATATCGTCAAACCCCTGCGTACCCACCAGGTGGCGGCCAACATCTTTACCGCCCCCGAGATTGCGACCGTGGGCGTGAGCCAAAGTGAGATTGAATCGGGTAAGTACCAGGCAGATATGGTCATGCTGCCGCTGGCCACTAACCCCCGGGCCAAGATGATGGCGGTCGAGGACGGCTTTATCAAAATCTTTGCCCGTAAGCACTCTGGCACCGTTATTGGCGGTGTGGTGGTGGGCCCCCGCGCCTCAGAGCTCATCTTCCCGCTATCGCTGGCTGTTGATAAGAAGCTGCACGTCGACGATATTGCTGAGACCTTCACGGTCTACCCCTCGCTGACCGGCTCTATCTCAGAAGCTGCGCGGCAGCTACACACTATGCAGTAGTAGATGAAAAGGGGAGGGGTAACGCCCGCTCTTGCCGACTAACCTTCTCGCTGGCTCGCTGACTGGCTCGCAAGCTCGCCAGATTCGCGCAGAGATTATTTTTCCTCGCGCGCTCGGAATCTCTACGCTCATCACAGCGATTCATGCCAGCCCCAGCCAGTCGGCTCCGAACGGGCGCTCCCCCTCCCTTTGTGTCGTTAAAGCTCTACCCTACTTAGCGCGGGCCATGGTGGTCAGGTCCACGTCGCGGGTTTCATGGGTGATCGCCATGAAGATCAGGGTGAGCAGACCTGCGCCGGCCAGGTAGAGGCCGACTGCACCCACACCACCGTTGGCGTTCAGCCACACCGCTGCGTAGGGGGTCAGTGCTGCGCCCAGGATGGATGCGACGTTGTAGCTGATACCTGAGGCGGTGTAGCGGACGTTGGTGGGGAAGAGTTCGGGCAGGTAGGCGCTCATGGAGCCGAAGGTCAGGCCCATGAGGGTCATGCCGATGGCCATGAAGAGGACGATGCGGCCGGTGTTGGCGTCCTCGCCGGTGCCGACGATGGAGGGGGCCATGAGGAAGCCGAAGGAGAGGCCGAAGATGATGATGGCGCCGGTGATGACGAGCTGGGAGGAGCGGCGGCCGTACTTGTCGGCTAGCCAGCCGGAGACCGGGACCATGGCTGCGAAGAAGAGAATGGTGATGAGCTGGATGACCAGGAATTCGCGGTAGGCGATGCCCAAGCCGCCCTTTTCTACCTTGCCGATGCCGAAGGAGAGGATCCAGGCGGTCATGAGGTAGAAGAGTACGTAGGTGGCGAGCATGATGAAGGTGCCCTGGATCATGGGCCACCAGGCTACCTTGAAGGCTTCTGCGAGCGGGGTCTTGACCTTTTCGTCTTTTTCGAGGGCCTGTTTGAAGACGGGGGTTTCTTCGAGCTTGAAGCGCACGTAGAGGCCGACTGCGACCATGACGATGGAGGCGATGAAGGGGATGCGCCAGCCCCAGACGAGGAAGTTGTGGTCGATGGTGTCGCCGGCTGCGAGGGAGGTGAAGCCCATGGCGATGGTGAGTAGCAGCATGAAGCCGTTGGCGAGGATGAAGCCGAACGGTGCGCCGAGCTGGGGCCACATGGCGGCGCGGGCGCGCTTGCCTTCTTCGGCGTATTCGGTGGCCAGTAGGGCTGCGCCTGACCATTCGCCGCCGAGGCCTAGGCCCTGGCAGAAGCGCAGGATGGTCAGCATGGCCGGTGCCCACAGGCCAATCTGGTAGTAGGTGGGGAGCAGACCGATGAGGAAGGTGGCGATGCCCATGGTCAGGAGTGCGCCGACCAGGGTTGCCTTGCGGCCTACCTTGTCGCCGAAGTGGCCAAAGACGATGGAGCCGATGGGGCGGGCGATGAAGGCTGCGCCGAAGGTCGCCATGGAGGCGAGGAGCTTGGCGGTGTCGTCCTCGCCGGTGAAGAAGAGGGCGGGGAAGACTGCCACGGCGGCGGTGGCGTAGATGTAGAAGTCGTAGAACTCGATGGTGGTGCCGATGAGCGATGCCAGGATGACGCGGCTGCGGGGCACGGTCTGCTCGGTGGCAGAAGAGGCCGGGGCGGTGACTGTTGTGCTCACGTGAACTCTCTAGTGGTGTATGGATTGTGCTGTATGGTTTTACTCTAAAACCGGCGTCCTCTATGTGAAACTTAGATTCCACTATGTGAGCATAGGAGTATGGGGTAAAGAGATAGGCCCCTCTGCCTGGCGGCAAAGGGGCCTATCTGAGCTTGTATGCGTAGGTTTACTTGATGGTTGCGATTATCGCCCCGGCGGAGACGGTATCGCCTGCCTTGAGCTTCAGCCCTGTGACCTTACCGGCCTTGTGGGCGGTGATGGGCTGTTCCATCTTCATGGCTTCTAGCACCACAATCAGGTCGCCTTCAGCTACCTTGGCGCCGTCCTTGACCGCTACCTTGACGATAGTGCCCTGCATGGGGCTGGTGAGCTCGTTGCTGTTGGCAGAGCCGGACGCCCCGCCGCGGCTTGAACGGGACTTGCGGGCCTTAGAAGCGGCAGCAGGCTTGGCTGAGGTGCCACCGATAGCGGGCAAGACAACTTCCATGCGCTTGCCATTGACCTCAACAGTGATTTTCTGCCGTTCCTCGTCAGCCTCGGGCAGGGTGAGGGCGCCGTCGTAGGCGGGCAGGGTGTTCTTAAATTCGGTTTCAATCCAGCGGGTATGAACGGCAAAATCACCGCCGGGGGCAGGGGCAAAGGCAGGCTCATCGAGCACCGCGCGGTGGAAGTTAGCGACGGTGGGCATGCCCTCAATGACTAGCTCACCCAGGGCCCGCTTGGCCCGCTGCAGGGCCTGCTCACGGGTTGCGCCGGTGACAATGAGCTTGGCAATCATGGAGTCAAAGTTGCCGCTGACGGTATCACCGGCAACCACGCCGGAATCCCAGCGCACGCCGGGGCCAGAAGGCACAACCAGCTTCTCGATGGTGCCGGGGGAGGGCATGAAGCTGCGGCCGGCGTCCTCACCGTTGATGCGGAATTCAAAAGAGTGGCCGCGCACCGCGGGATCGGTGGGCTCAATGGTCTCACCTCGGGCAATACGGAACTGCTCGCGCACCAGGTCAATGCCGGTGACCTCTTCGGATACCGGGTGCTCCACCTGCAGTCGGGTATTGACCTCAAGGAAGGAGATGGTACCGTCGGTCCCCACCAGGAATTCGCAGGTGCCAGCACCCTGGTAGCCTGCCTCGCGCAAGATAGCCTTGGAGGCCTCGTAGAGGCGCTCATTCTGCTCCTTGGTTAGGTAAGGGGCAGGGGCCTCTTCTACCAGCTTCTGATTGCGGCGCTGCAGGGAACAGTCGCGGGTCGAAACGACCACAACATTGCCGTGGGCATCGGCCAGGCACTGGGTTTCCACATGGCGGGGGGAGTCCAGGAAACGCTCGATGAAGCACTCGCCGCGACCAAAGGCAGCAATAGCCTCACGGACTGCTGATTCGTAAAGCTCACCGATGCCTTCGCGCTCACGGGCGACCTTGATGCCGCGTCCGCCGCCACCGAAGGCTGCCTTGATAGCAACGGGCAGGCCGTACTCGTCCGCAAAAGCCTCAACCTCTGCTGCGCTCTTGACCGGGTCCTTGGTGCCGGGCACCAGCGGGGCGCCGACCTTCTCGGCGATATGGCGGGCAGCTACCTTATCGCCCAGGCGGTTGATAGATTCAGGTGAAGGGCCGATCCAGGTGAGCCCCGCATCAATGACCTGCTGGGCGAACTGGGCGTTCTCAGACAGGAAGCCATAGCCGGGGTGTACGGCATCAGCACCAGAACGCTTGGCAACCTCAAGTAGCTTGTCCATGACCAGGTAGGACTCGGCCGCAGTGGTGCCACCTAGCGCGTAGGACTCATCGGCTAACAGTACGTGCTGGGCCTCGCGGTCGGGGTCGGCGTAGACAGCGACGGTTGCTAGCCCCTCGTCCTGGGCGGCACGAATAACGCGAACAGCAATTTCACCGCGGTTAGCAATCAGTACCTTGCTGACGGGGCCGGTGTGGCGCCCCTTCACCGGGGTAAAGGCCTGGGCCAGGTCGTTATGTGCAGTCACTGTGAAAGCTCCTCGGGTTATCGTGCCGTGCTGGCGTGCCGTTACTGGCTATGACGCATTATGAGCAGGCGCCGGGTGGTGGCGCCTCACAAAAGTCGTATCTTGAAATTTATCGCGAATTTTTCCAAATGTCGCTGATTGAAACACCAAAGTTAGCCAGCATTGTGCGTAGGGCATGCACCGAAAGCCCTACCACGGTGTGGTATTCGCCCTCAATTCCCTTAATGAAGGCCGCACCGAAACCGTCGATTGTGAAGGAGCCAGCCACCCACAGGGGTTCTCCGGTGGCCACGTAGCGCCGGGCTTCTTCGTCGCTGAAGGTATCGAAGTGGACGGTTGCTGTGCGCAACTCGCTGGCCTCGGGGTGCTTACTATTTGCTGTGTTCTGGGTAGCCTCTCGGGTATCGACCAGCCAATGCCCGGTGTGGAGCTGTCCGCTGCGTCCGCTCATAGAGGTGATGCGTTCTAAGGCTTTCTCGGCGCTACCGGGCTTGCCGTAAGCAACACCGTCGAGCTCGAAAACAGAGTCGCAGCCCAGGACCAGGGCACCGGCCGCTTCAGGCAGGGCCGCAACAGCCTGTGCCTTAGCCTTGGCTAGGAGCTGAGCTGTTTGTGCAGGTGTGATGTCACCTAGACCGGCCTCGTAGGCGGCCTGCTGGGCCTCGCGCAGGGCAGCGTCCTCATCGATGTCGCTGACAATGACGGTGAAGCGGACGCCGGCATCCTCCAGGAGTTTCTTACGGGCAGGGGATGAGGAGGCAAGGACGAGCCGTACCGGCTGTTCGCCTGCTAGGGCTGCGGTTTCAGTAGGGTTGTGCATGGGTAACAGTCTAACGGGGCTGACGAACCCCGAACCCACAACATGTGTGATGGGCCAAGTCTGCACATCGGTATGGAGCTGATGGTATCAACTTGGTATTGTGGGTGTATGGCTCTTACCGTGCGACTTCCTGAAGATTTAGACCACCAGCTTGCAGATTTAGCAGAGCGCGAGCATTTATCTAAGCACTCCCTCATCGTCGAGAGTGTGCGTCGCATGCTAGAAGAAAGAGAGCATCGGGCCATGGTAGAAGAGGGGCTTGCTTACGCGCTTGAGCATGATGCAAAAACTTTGGAACGATTAGCCGACTCATAAATGCAGCGGATTCAACTTGAAATTGCTATTGAGGTTATAACGCGTCTGGGTTTTTACGTTCGAGATGTAGGGCTGCTAGATTCGGCCTTAGAAAGACCTATCACGAGGGTGTATGGAGCTCACGTTTACCCTACGATTCCGCTGGCGGCTGCCGCTCAGAGCGAATCTCTAGCTCGGAACCACGCACTGGTTGATGGGAACAAGCGAACCACGCTGATTTTCCTCAATATCTTTTTGCGTATCAACGGATTAAAGCATGTGATGGATTCTGATACCTCCTACCGGCTCATTATGGACATAGCAGAAGGGCAGGAGAACCTTGAGTCAATCGCTAGCAGGTTAGATCCTTTCCTTATTCCTTGGAGCTAGTTTTGGCGGGGCGTCCGCTGGCTCAGGTGCAGATACTGGATTGGGCTTAAAAGGCTGTTGTCTTGCGGCAAATCGATGCCCAGCCTACTAGAGGCCCGGCAGGGCGTACCTGGTGTGGATTTGATATGGCAGCTGAAATGTCTGAAGATGCTGAAACCATTGCCAACAATCATGAGTCAGTAGCAGATGACCCTGAAGAGGAAGTAGTTATGGACTTACACAATAATGTTGTGGGGCGAGAGATTGGTCAGCGTGTTGGTACTGAGGATGATGCTAAACAGGGTGTCAGGACACAGTGACTTCTGATGAGCTGCAAGTGATAGGTTAGGTAAACCTAGACTCGAATTCCTTTCTGACAGAAAGAAGGCAGTATCGTTATGAATCTTGTAAAGAATCATAAACTCTTTTTTCTCTCCTTCTGTTTTTGGCTATTTTTGATGGCTTTTGAATATTTCGTCCGTTTTACTGCGGGGATAGCTTGCCATACTTCAAATGAGTATATTCAAGGCGAAGCCTATTGGGGGTTTTCCCTGTAATTGGAACTCGTTGTGTATGGGATAGCCTGCCTGATGGGGTGAGTGCTTATTCTGGTCCTGGCCTTACGACGGTGGCTGCTCCGGTGATTCTGTGTGCGTGGTTGTTAGAGGCTTGGTTGCAGGGGCGGAAGAAGAAAGAAGCTTATTCCAAAGGGTAGATGGAGCAGGCTCACGGCGAGCGTGAGCCTGCGGAACCCCTTATGAATAAGCTTCATATAATTGCTACCGAAGTGTTCTGCTCCTGATAATTTTCGTTGAACGAATACGCGGGAGTGAAAGATGTAAATCACAAAAAACTGTTGCAATGGCTGAGGGATAGAGTAATACACTTCTTTGACATAATCAAATCTCCTTGATGCCAGTTTGGTGAATGTAATCTACATTATACAGCATGGGGCCGTGTGGGTGTCAATAGGAAATTGAAAAATTAAATGAGGGTCTGGCTGTATAAATCAATAACTATTTCTTAAAAAGAAGACTTTTGAAAAAGGCAATAAAAAATACTAGAACTATACATACCAAAGAGCTTGCTACAAGTGTAAGAACCAGGTTAACAATAAAGTTAAACTCTAAAATACTGTCGAATAACTTAATAAATATAAATGCACTAAAAATTCCAACTATTGTTATAAAATAATCCTTGAATGTTTTTCCTCTGTCATCCTAAGGTGCCTCCGTTGAATATTCTAATTTTATACTATTCTATATTTTATTTTTAATTCTTATGTAAGTCAAGAGAATTTATTAGGGTCCTTTAATTTAAAACGTTCGACGTATCTCATCGAACAAGAATTTTAGTTGCCTCACTATTGAGGAAAGTATGATGCTTGTCATGCGGAAAAGGGCAACAATGTGGAACTGGTAGATAGTAAGGCTTATTCATAAGGATAAGTGGAGCAGGCTCACAGCGAAGCTGCTGGCTCGGCGGCTGGCGTGAATCGCCTTGTGAGCGAAGCGAACCAGGCGAGAGGGTCGGCAGCGAGCGTGAGCCTGCGGAACCCATGATGAATAAGCCTTAAGCTATCAGAGGCAGGTTTTAGAAGAGCCCCATCGGCTTATCTGAGTAGCTGACCAGCATGTTCTTGGTTTGCTGGTAGTGCTCAAGCATCATCAGGTGATTCTCGCGGCCGATGCCTGACTTTTTGTAGCCACCGAAAGCGGCGTGGGCCGGGTAATTATGGTAGTTGTTGATCCAGACACGGCCAGCCTGAATGGTGCGGCCTGCCCGGTAGGCGGTGTTCTGGTCACGACTCCAGACGCCCGCGCCCAGGCCATAGTCGGTGTCATTGGCAATTCGCATAGCCTCATCGAAATCAGTGAAAGAGGTAGTAGCCAGAACGGGGCCAAAAATCTCTTCCTGGAAGATACGCATGTCGTTGCTGCCGGCAAAGACGGTCGGCTGAATGTACCAGCCATCTGCCAGGTCACCGCCCAACTCGCAGGCCTCGCCGCCGACGAGAACGTCCGCGCCCTCGTCCTTACCAATCTTCAGGTAGCCGGTAATCTTGTCCCACTGTTCCTTAGAAGCCTGGGCACCGACCATGGTTTCGGTATCGAGCGGGTTGCCCTGCTTCATGGCCTTCACACGCTCGATACCGGCCTCGAGGAAGGAATCGTGAATCGGCTTCTGAATCAGCGCACGCGAGGGGCAAGTGCAGACCTCGCCCTGGTTCAGACCGAAGGAGGCAAAGCCCTCTAGCGCCTTGTCGTAGAAGGAGTCCTTCTCAGCAGCAACATCGGCAAAGAAGACGTTGGGGGACTTACCGCCCAGCTCCAGGGTAACCGGGATGATGTTGTCGGCTGCGGCCTTCATGATGATGGAGCCGGTGGTGGTCTCGCCGGTAAAAGCAATCTTACGGATGCGCTTGCTGCCAGAGAGGGCGGCGCCTGCCTCGGGGCCAAAGCCGTTCACAACGTTCAGCACACCGGCGGGGAGTACATCCTTCCACAGGTCAACCAGGTAGAGCACCGAAACCGGGGTCTGCTCGGCGGGCTTGAGCACGATGGTGTTGCCCGCTGCCAGGGCCGGAGCAATCTTCCAGATGGCCATAAGGATGGGGAAGTTCCAGGGGATAATCTGGCCGACCACGCCCAGTGGCTCGTGGAAGTGGTAGGCCACGGTGTTCTCGTCAATCTCTGACAGGCGGCCTTCCTGGGTGCGGATAGCGGACGCGAAGTAGCGCAGGTGGTCAACGCCCAGCGGGATGTCTGCGGCCAGGGTTTCACGCACGGGCTTGCCGTTCTCCCAGGTCTCCGCCACGGCGATGGATTCCAGGTTATCTTCCATAATTTGGGCCAGCTTGAGCAGTAGGTTAGCGCGCTCGGTGGGGGAGGTCTTGCCCCAGGTCTCAAAAGCCTTCCAGGCTGCGTCAATAGCCTTGTCGATATCAGCTGCGGTACCGCGGGCGACTTCTGCAAAGGGCTTGCCGTTAACCGGGGAGATATCTTCAAAATACTGGCCCTCGGCCGGGGCTACCCATTCCCCTCCGATGAAGTGGTCGTAGCGGGACTTGAAGGTGGTGATGGAATCTGCTGAGCCGGGTGCGGCGTAAACAGTCATTGTCTCTCCTTTGAGTTGTGTCTGACTACGGGTAGGCAGCCAGGGCCTACCTGTTCATAAAAAGCACATAAAAGTAACTTGAATCACAGTTTAGTGGTGGGTTGTGTAAAAGTGAAGAGCGCTACATGAAAAACCCTGTCGGTCTGTGACCTGCAGCAAAATATGTCCTAGCTTTACACCCCGATTCACAAGCCCCAACCCCCGGCGTACAGTGGTGAGACATGTCAAACCACACCACAGCACCCGCTAGCCGCAAGAGACTTCCCGCCTGGGCTACGTCCTTCGGCAATCAAATTATTGCCGCCCTTATTCTGGGCGTGATCTTGGGCCTTGTCGCCACCAACCTCGGTGGCGATGCCACAGGGAACCCCAACTGGCTCATGACCACCCTCTCCACTATCGGCTCCTCCTACGTCACCCTGCTCAAAGCAGCGGTGGTACCCCTGATCTTTACCGCCGTGGTCTCGTCCATCGCCAACCTGGCTGAGGTAACGAACGCGGCCCGCCTGGCTACCAAGACCCTGCTCTGGTTCGCCTACACCGCCCTCATCGCTGTGGTTATCGGCCTGGTCCTCGGTCTTGTCACCCAACCCGGCGCTAACACCGGTCTGGCTACTCCCGAAACCTACGAGGGACGTACTGGCTCCTGGCTGGGCTTCCTCACCGGCCTGATTCCCGCCAACTTCCTGGGCCTGGGTGTGAGCATCTCAACCTCCGGTGAAACCGTCACCGGTTCAGCCAGCTTCAACGTACTCCAAATCCTGGTGATTTCAGTAGTCGTGGGTATCGCAGCGCTGAAAACTGGCCCGGCCGCCAAGCCCTTCCTCGAAATCAACAAGAGCGCCCTGGCTATTATCCAGACCGTGCTCTGGTGGATTATCCGCCTGGCTCCGCTGGGTACCATCGGCCTGATCGGCCGCGCCGTCTACGCCTACGGATGGACCTCCATGGGCTCCCTGGCTCGCTTTGTAATCGTGCTCTACATCGGCCTGGCCTTGGTACTCTTCGTGGTCTACCCCGCTATCGCCCGCGCCAACGGCCTGTCGGTCAAGCAGTTCTTCTCGGGCGTCTGGCCTGCCGTGCAGATGGGCTTTGTCTCCCGCTCATCTATGGGAACCATGCCCCTGACCCAGTCTGTAGCCGAGCGTAACTTCGGTGTACCTCGCGCCTACGCCTCCTTCGCGGTGCCCCTGGGCTCCACCACTAAGATGGACGGCTGCGCCGCGGTCTACCCCGCCCTGGCAGCACTGTTTGTGGCCCAGTTCTACGGCATTGACCTGAACTTCACCCACTACCTGCTCATCATCATGGTCTCGGTGCTGGGATCCACCGCTACCGCAGGCACCACCGGCGCGACCGTCATGCTCACCCTCACCCTTTCTACCCTGGGTCTACCCCTCGACGGCGTGGGTCTGCTCCTGGCGATTGATCCCATCATCGACATGGGCCGTACCGCCGTCAACGTCGCAGGCCAGGCCCTGGTAGCCCTGATTGTCGCCAAGCGCGAGGGCATTCTGAACGAGGAACTCTACAAGGCTCCCCGCACTGAGGGCGGCTTTGTCGCTGAGGACGTCTACGCTCGCCTGGGCGAGGCACCCCAGGTACCTGCCGCGGCAGCGTCCTAATACTCCGCTACCACACAGCAGAGGGCGGGCCCTGCACACCGGTCGGTGTGCAGGGCCCGCCCTTTTGTTCTCTTGCTCAGGTTCTCAGGTTAAACAGCGAGCGCCCGGCGTAGGGTATCAAGCCCGACTGAACCCAGCATGAGTGCCCGGGTGTGGAAGTCGCGGTCGCTCATGCCGGCGGCGCGGGCGTCCTCACGCAGCTGCAACCAGACTCGCTCGCCCACCTTGTAGGAGGGGGCCTGGCCCGGCCAGCCCAGGTAGCGCAGGAACTCGAAGCGGCGCTGGCCCTCAGAAATGTCGAGGTTGGCTTCCAAGAACTTATAGCCCTTCTCCGCGTCCCAAATTCCGGGCTCGACCCCCAGCTCAGTGACCCAGCGCTCGGGAATCTCAAAACCGCAGTGCAGGCCAATATCGAAGACCACGCGAGCTGCGCGCAGGCGCTGGGCATCGAGCATGCCCATGCGGTCGCCCGGGTCAGAGAGGTAGCCCAGCTCGTCCATGAGCCGCTCAGCGTACAGGGCCCAGCCCTCGCCGTGGCCCGAAACCCACACGGCATTAGCCCGCCACTGGTTTAGGGCTTCGGCCATAGCGGTGGCGTAGGCAACCTGTAGGTGGTGGCCGGGCACGCCCTCGTGGTAGACAGTTGAGGTCTCGCGCCAGGTACCGAAGGTGTCTTCACCTTCTGGCACTGACCACCACATGCGACCGGCGCGCTCAAAGTCAGCGGACGGGCCGGTGTAGTAGATGCCGCCCTCCTGGGTGGGGGCAATCATGCACTCAAGCTTGCGTAGGGGGCCTTCGATAGTGAAGTGCTCTTGGGCCAGGTAGTCAACGGCAGCGTCGGAGAGCTTCTGCATCCAGGCCCGCAGTTCATCGGTGCCCTTCAGGGTACGCTCGGGATCAGCATCGAGCAGGGCCTTTGCCTGGTCAATGGTAGCCCCGGGCTTAATGGCCTCGGCAACCTCCTGCTGGGCTGCGATAATCCGGTCCAGTTCCTCAACACCCCAGGCGTAGGTCTCTTCCAGATCAAGGGTAGTGCCCACAAACTGGCGGGAGTAGAGGGAGTAGCGCTCGCGGCCCACAGCATCGGCCTCAGGCGCGTCGGGGCGCAGGGTGTCTTTGAGGTAGGAGAGAAGTTCGCTGTAGCCTTCCTTAGCGGACGCCGCCCCCTGGGTAGCGCGGTCGGCGTGCTCAGGGGCGGCTTCGGCTACCTCTTGTGCCAGAGCGTCGAAGAAACCGCCTTCGGCAACGTAGGCGGCTACCTGCTCGATGACGATATCGACCTGGCGCACCGCTGCCACCTTACCGGCGGCACGGGCGGCTTCCAGGGTCTCGATATAACCGCGAACCGCTTCCGCAACGTTACCCAGGCGGCCAGCAATGTGCCCCCAGTCCTCGGCTGTTTCACGGTTCATCAGGTCAAAGATGGCGCGAATACCCTGAACAGGGGAGGCAATGTTGTTGAGTTCCCAGTCGCCCAGGCCCGCCTCGTGCAGTTCGAGCTTGAGACCCAGGCGCTCGCGCATGGCATCGACAGTAACCCGGTCGATGTCGTCGGCCGGTTCAACGGCGTCAAGGGCTGCCAGAGTAGCGCGGGCTAGGTCAATCTCTGCCTGGGTACCGGCGGGGGAGTAGTCGGGGTACTCGGTTTCCCGTCCCTTACGGCCCTCGATAGTGGCCGCTGCCGGGTCGAGTTCCAGGGTCTTCTCGTAGTAGTCGTTGGCAATGCGGTCGACCTCGGTCTGGGCGCGGTCGGCCTTAAAAATTTCGGGTAAATCTGGGTGTAGTGTCATACACCCCATTCTAGGTTACTGTGACCCAGAAAACAGGGAGCTGAGTGGGTGAACTACTGGGGGCGGGCCCGCTTCCAGGAACCCGGCCCGGGGCGCAGTCGCATACCCAGGCGCTGAGTGTGGTTGAGGCGGCGCTGCCACATTTCCAGCGCGGTCTCCTGCCGGGAATCAGCCTGGGCCTGTAGCGCCACCACGACGCTAGTCAGCGCAGCCAGCTCTTCTTCCGTGGGGTTGCCCCGCACCACCGACAGCACGGGGGCGGGCACCTGCTCATCGCCGGCGTCCTGCCCCTGGTTTTCAAGGGGCGCGGACGCCGGTGCCGGCTTCTTGCCGAAGCCCAGTAGGGACAGCGGATTGGGAGTTGCCATGTTCTACCTACCCCTTACAGCGGAATGTTGCCGTGCTTTTTAGCGGGGGAGGCTGCGCGCTTATCGCGCAGGGCCCGCAGGGAAGAAATGATGCGCACGCGGGTCTCGGAAGGGGCGATGACCTCATCGATGTAGCCCAGCTCAGCAGCCTGATAGGGGTTGAGCAGCTCCTCTTCGTACTTGGCAATCAGCTCAGCGCGCTTAGCCTCAACATCGCCGCCCTCTTCGGCCACAGCGGCCAGCTCGCGGCGGTAGAGAATATTGACCGCACCCTGGGCCCCCATTACACCGATCTGGGCGGTGGGCCAGGCCAGGTTAATATCGGCGCCCAGCTTCTTCGAGCCCATCACAATGTAGGCCCCGCCGTAGGCCTTGCGGGTAATCACGGTAACCAGCGGAACGGTCGCCTCGGCGTAGGCGTAGAGCAGCTTGGCGCCGCGGCGGATAATGCCGTTGAACTCCTGGTCGGTACCGGGCAGGAAGCCTGGCACATCAACAAAGGTCAGAATCGGAATGTTGAAGGCATCGCAGTTGCGCACGAAGCGGGCGGCCTTTTCAGAGGCATTGATATCGAGGGTGCCAGCGAACTGCATGGGCTGGTTGGCCACAATACCCACGGTCTTACCCTCAACCCGGGCATAACCAATCATCACGTTGGGGGCGTAGAGGGCCTGCATCTCAAAGAAATGGCCATCATCAACCACCGACTCAATCACAGCCCGCATATCGTAGGGCTGATTAGCTGAATCGGGAATCAGCAGGTCAAGATCAAGATCATCGACGGTGACCTCGGGGTCCTGATCATGATCCAGGGGGAAGGTCTCGGTGAGGTTGTTGGAGGGTAGGAACTCAACGAGCTCGCGGACGAAATCAAAGGCGTCCTCTTCGTCCTCAGCCAGGTAGGTCGACGTACCCGTCACCGCGTTGTGCTGGCGGGCACCGCCCAGGGTCTCCATATCGACCTCTTCACCGGTCACAGTCTTAATGACGTCGGGGCCGGTAATAAACATGTGGCTGGTCTTATCAACCATCACAATATAGTCGGTCAGAGCGGGGGAGTAGGCCGCACCACCGGCGCAGGGGCCCATAATCACCGAAATCTGCGGAATCACGCCCGAGGCCCGCACATTCATACGGAAGATATCGGCAAACATAGCCAGCGACGCAACACCCTCCTGAATGCGGGCGCCACCACCGTCATTAATACCGATAATGGGGCAGCCGTTCTTCAACGCGAACTTCTGCACCTTCACAATCTTCTCGCCATTGACCTGCGACAGAGAACCACCGTAGACGGTGAAATCCTGGGAATAAACCGCAACCAGGCGGCCATCGATAGTACCGTAGCCCGAAACCAGGCCATCACCCAGCGGCTTTTTCTTCTCCATACCAAAAGCCGTAGTGCGGTGCTTAGCCAGAGCGTCAAACTCCACAAAAGAACCCTCGTCAAGCAGCATCTCGATGCGCTCGCGGGCAGTCTGCTTGCCGCGTTCGTGCTGGCGGTCAATAGGGGCCTGGCCGGTGGGGGCAAGAGTCTGCTCGCGGCGGGCGTAGAAGTCAGCGATCTTACCGGCGGTGGTGGTCAAATCGGGGGCATCGGTGGTGGGGTTCTCGCTCATGCTCTGCCTGCCTCGTGCACTGTGGGTCAATGGTGTGGGGTGACCTGGGATAAGGGCCATTCTTTTCAACTATAGACCTGCCACCCCGCCCCACCCAATTATTCTTGGGATTTTTGAGCGATTTTTCTAAATAAGGGCGGGTGGGGCAGGCTCGCAGCGAAGTTGCTTCAGCTCTAGTGCTTCTTGCTTACTTGCCGACCTTACCGATCACAGCGTTCCATTCGCGTGCGGTGTAGCCGGTGAGCACGCCGCCGGTGCTCATGGGGTCGGCTGCGATAATGCGGTCGAGGTCGTCGCGGTCTTCGGCAACGAAGATGAGTAGGGCACCTGCGGGGTCGCCGTCGAGGAAGGCGCCGGCTGCATGCAGCTTGCCTTCTTCGTGGAGCTGGGCCAGATATTCGCGGTGGGCGGGGCGGTGCTCAGCCTGCAGATCGGCGGGGCCGTAGGAGTACTGCACAGCGTAGACGGTCATGGTAGAACCTTTCGTAGGGGTTAGACAGTTCCAGTATTGCACCGCTAGGCCGCTCAGGCTGGGCGTGACCCCGTAGAATAGCGGTCGAAACTTAGTATGTGAGATAAGGAGTGCGCATGGGGCACCTTCAGGCTGACCTGGTTGATGTGGGCGGGTTTGAGCGGGTGGAGCTTCTGCCCTCGGTGGGGTCAACTAACGAGTATGCCCGGCAGATTCTGGTGGGTGATGCCCTGGTGCGCCGTAGCTATGGGGAGCTCTCGCTGGTCTCGACCGCCGACCAGAATGCGGGAAAAGGACGCCTGGATAGGGTTTGGGTGGCCCCGGCCGGTGCCGCTTTGGCAACCAGCTTTATCGTTCGTCCTCATGTCAACCCGGCCAACAGGGTTGCGCCTGACCAGTACCACTGGTTTACCTCTTTAGCCGCCTTGGCTGCCTGTGATGTTTTTGAGCAGCTCTCAGGGCTGCACCCTTCTATTAAGTGGCCTAACGACGTACTGCTGGGCAACCGTAAAGCCTGCGGTATTTTGGCCCAGCTCGTGATTGAACCCGAGGGACAGATTTCGGTTGTGGTGGGTATCGGGCTCAACCTAAACCTGGCGCAGGAAGATTTGCCCGTCCCTACCGCAACCAGTGCCCTGCTGGAATCTGGACAGCCGGTTGACTTGAACCGGGCGCTGACGGCCTTAGCGACCAGCTTCGCCCGCTACTACCGGGAATTTGCAGCCACCGGCTTCGATGTGGGTGCGGCTACCGGCGGGGCCTCTCTCCTGGACCGCCTGCGGGAGCGCATGAGCACCCTGGGAGCTACCCTTACCATTCACCTGCCTGGGGATGAGACCTTCAGGGGCACCGGGGTCGAGTTGACCGCAGAAGGGGAGCTGGTCGTCCGCTCCGATAGCGGCGAGGAGCGAAGCTTCACCGTGGGGGACGTGGTGCACGTGCGCCCCCAAGGGTACGGGCGCTAGCCTCTTAACCCGGAAAATATCGGGGAATCTTCAGGAAGCATCGATAGACTCACCAGTGATGAAACTACGAGGCGACCTCTACCCCGCAGAACACACCCTTGCCGCAACGCGCGCCCACGGGGTGCTGTTGGTGCGCCCTCTGACCTGCTTTTTTCTTGCTATGACGGCCTGGAGCTTCGCCTCCGCTCTGGGGGTTGGTGCCCCTGTCTGGCGCTACCTGGCTCTGGCTCTTGCGCTGTGGCTGGTTTGGTTGGGCGTGCGAGGGGTGGTGCGCTGGGCGAATACCAGCTACCTGCTCACTAATGGCCGTCTGGTGATTAGGCGGGGCTGGGGCCCCGGTCAGGACGTCAGTGTTCCGCTCGCTGAAGTCGAGGGGGTGAGCGTGGGGCATCGGCATCTAATGGGGCTAACCAATGCTGCTGCCCTGACTGTGCATGCCCGCGGGGTGCAGCACGTGCTACGGGCTGTGCCCGATCCTGAACGTTTTAGTCGGGAGATTCAGGAGGCCCAGCGAGCTCTGCTGAGCGGGTCTACCTCCCGCTACCGAGTGTAAACTCATAATATCTGTCTGATAAGCCTAAACAGGTTGTTTGGGTTCGAAAAAAGGTGACGGCGGGCATAGAATAGGCGATGGCGCTTAGCGGGTGGTGAACATTTCGTAGCCTGGCTCACAGCAACTGGGTATTCTTGAAGTAGGTAACTACTCGCCGTGCCAGCCCTAGACCTTACTACCTCTAGAACCACGCAGCACTAACCAAGAGAAGGAAGACTCCAGTGGAGAAGTCAGCACCCGGTAGCGACCCCGCCGAACAGGCTGGAACCGCACCCAACCGGAGCAGGCACCACCATAACCGCGTGCAAAGCCAGCTCTACCGTAGCGATGAAGCCCGACAGGGCGTGCTGGAACTTGAACGTGCTCTTCTGGGGGAGAACCGCAGCATGAAGCGCGGTGAGGTGGCCGATGAGGCCGGGGTGCCTCTGCTCACCGCCCGTAAAATCTGGCGCTCCCTGGGGCTGCCCAACCTCACCGACGACGACGCCTACTTTACCCATGCAGACAGCAAGGCTCTGACTACGGTTACCTCCCTTATTAAAGAGGGCAAACTGACCGAAGAAGCTGCCCTGTCCCTCACCCGCTCGGTGGGGCAGATGATGGACCGCATGGTGGTCTGGCAGGTCGAAGCCCTGGTGGAGGATATGGTCATTAACGGTGGGCTGACCGATACCGAAGCCCGCGGCGAGCTTCTGAGCCTCCTCCCGCGTCTGATTGAAGACCTAGAAGACATCACCGTTTACGGCTACCGCCGCATGCTTAACTCGGCTATCTTGCGCCTGGCCCTGCGCGACGAAGAGGGAGGTGAGGACTTAGCTGACAGCGACCTGCCCCTAGCCCGCGGCGTAGGTTTCGTTGACCTGGTCTCCTACACCTCACTCTCACGCGAAATGAACGAGCGGAACCTAGCCCGCCTGGTCAAGAACTTTGAGCAGCGCTGCGCCGAAGTCATTGCGGTAGGTGGCGGGCGCATCATCAAAACGGTAGGGGACGAGGTCATGTACCTGGTCGAATCCCCCGAAGACGGTGCCCGTATTGCCCTGACCCTCTCAAAACTTATCAGCGAAGACCCCCAGCTTCCCGAAGCCCGCGTATCCTTCGTCTGGGGCAGGGTGCTACCGCGTCTGGGGGACATCTACGGCCCCACCGTCAACCTGGCATCCCGCCTGGTCGCGCTGACCGAACCCGGGGTCGTCCTCACCGACGCCTCTACCGCTGAAGCCCTAGAAGACGACAAGCGTTTTGTGCTCATCCCCCAAGGCGTGCGCAACGTGCGCGGCTTTGGCAACGTTAGGCCCGTGGCAATTACCCCGGGCATCGGTAATGAACTGGAGATCGATTTCGAATGACCACCGCCCCCAACCTCACTATCTACGCGGGCAAGTCAACCGACGTAGGCCAGTACCGCGATAACAACGAAGACTCCATGGTCGTTGCCGGCACCCTCTGTGTGGTCGCCGACGGCATGGGTGGGCACGAAAAGGGTGAAGTTGCCTCGCGCCTGTGCACCCGCACCCTGGCCTACGCCCAGATGTTTACCCGCCCCGGTGGCATGACCGAAGAAGAAGAGGCAGCTTTCCGTCAGGAAGTGGCTAGCGAAGCGCTCAGTGACGAACCGGGCGGACGCCGCCTGCGCAAGCGTCGCAAAGAAACCTCCGCCCTCAACCGCCAGATTCTCAAAACCCTCGATAAAATCAAGGAAATCATTGGTGAAGCCGATGAGGCCATCAAAAACGCCCTTGACCTACGAGCAGGAACAACCGTTACCGGTGCCTGGCTCACCCACATCGGGGAACAGCAGATGTGGTTTATCTTCAACGTGGGCGACTCCCGCACCTACCGCCTGGTCCGGGCCGAAGAAGCCCAGACCGAAGAGGCCCTCTCAATCTCAAACGGGCCGGTTGAGGGCCTAGAGCTGGAACAGATTACAGTAGATCACTCTGAGGTGCAGTACCTGGTCGACACCGGTCAGATCACCGCTATGGAGGCCCTGACCCACCCCCGCCGCAACGTCATTACCCGAGCCCTGGGCACCGGTAACTACTGGGAACCCGACTTCTGGGTTATCCCCGCCCGCGAGGGTGACCGCCTGATGATGTGCTCCGACGGCCTTTCTGGCGAACTCTCCCACAACTACATGGCCCGGGTACTTGCTACCGTCGAGCACCCCCAGGACGCGGCGGACGTGCTCCAGATGGCTGCCCTGCGAGCCGGAGGCCGGGACAACATCACCGTAATCGTGGCAGACGCTATTACCGTAGAGGATGCCGAAGCCCGTGCAGCCGAGCTCAAAGCCCTGACCGAGACCGATGCCCACGAGATTGTGGCCAACATCGACGGTTACGACTACCCCCACACCGCCACCACCGAAGAAGAACAGTTCCACTCTGAAAAAGAATTGCACCGGGGTATCAACGGCTAGAGTTCAGCCAGTGAGGTTATAGGGCAGAATAGATAGGGTGAGTGAAAACAAAGACCTTCCCGGTGTAGAAGAAGAAACCGTCCACGGTGTTGACCGCGACCTAGTCGAAGGCCAGGGCGTAGCCGCTGATATCAAGGAGCGCTACGCCCAGCTCGTTGACCGAGTGCGAGCAGCCCGCCAGAGCTACTATGTCAAGGACGCCCCGACCATCTCGGATGCCGAGTACGATACCCTCTACCGTGAGCTCGAAAAGCTAGAAGCCCAGCACCCCGAACTGGTCGCTAACGACTCACCCACCCAGGAAGTCGGCGGCGAAGCCTCCGCGGCCTTTACCCCCGTTACCCACCTGGCCCGCATGTACTCGCTGGAAGACGTCTTCTCCCTCGAAGAGCTCGGCGCCTGGCTAGACCGCGCCGAAACCAACGCCCAGGAGATGACGGGCGCTCGCCCCGCCTGGCTCACCGAACTCAAGATTGACGGCCTGGCGGTCAACCTGCTCTACCGCAAAGGCAAGCTGGTACGCGCCGCCACCCGCGGTGACGGAACCACCGGCGAAGACGTGACCCACAACGTCCTGACTATCGCCTCAATCCCTACCCAGCTCGCCGGTAGCAACCACCCCGAAGAAATCGAAATTCGCGGTGAAGTTTTTATCTCATCGGCTGACTTCAAGGCGCTCAACGAGCAGATGGTTGAACAGGGTAAGGCCCCCTTCGCCAACCCGCGAAATGCGGCAGCAGGCTCCCTGCGGCAGAAGGACGCCGCCCTGACCGCCGGGCGCCCCCTGAGCATGTTTGTGCACGGCATTGGCTCCCGCACCGGCCTGGATATCAGCACCCAGTTCGAAACCTACACTCAACTTCAGGAGTGGGGTCTGCCCGTCAGCCCCTACTCCCAGCTGCTTACTAGCCGCTCAGAGATTCTTGAATTCATTGCAACCTACGGTGAAAAACGCCACTCCCTGGTGCACGAAATCGACGGCATCGTCATTAAGGTCAACGATTTTTCCACCCAGGAGCGCCTGGGCTACACCTCCCGCGTGCCCCGCTGGGCCGTGGCCTACAAGTATCCGCCCGAAGAGGTCAACACCAAGCTGCTCGATATCCGGGTGGGGGTTGGCCGTACCGGCCGCGTGACCCCCTTTGGTGTGATGGAACCGGTCAAGGTGGCTGGCTCAACGGTTGAGATGGCGACCCTGCACAACCAGGACGTGGTCAAGGCCAAGGGTGTGCTCATCGGCGATACCGTGGTGCTACGCAAGGCCGGGGACGTCATCCCCGAAATTGTGGGGCCTGTGGTGGCCCTGCGCGATGGGAGCGAACGGGAATTCGTAATGCCCACCGACTGCCCCTCCTGCGGCCAGCCCCTGGCGCCCGCTAAGGATGGGGACGTAGACATCCGCTGCCTCAACGCCCGCTCCTGCCCCGCCCAGCTCACCGAGCGCGTCAACCATCTGGCTGGTCGCGGTGCCTTCGATATCGAGGCTCTAGGCTATGAGGCCGCTAAGGCCCTGACCAACCCGGCTGCCCCTGAACGGCCCCCGCTTATCTCTGAGGCCTTCCTCTTTGACCTCACCGCTGAGGACTTGGCAGACGTGCGCATTGAGCGCGAGAAAAAGGTCAAGGGGGAGCCCACCGGCAAAACTGAGCTGGTTCCCTACTTCTATACGCGGGGTACCGCAAAGAAGCCGAGTGCTCCTACCCGCAATACCGAAAAGCTCTTTGAACAGCTGGAGAAGGCAAAGAGCCAGCCCCTGTGGCGGGTGCTGGTTGCCCTCTCTATTCGGCACGTGGGGCCCACTGCGGCCCGGGCCCTGGCGACCGAGTTCGGGTCGGTGGACGCAATTCGCGAAGCAAGCGAGGAACGCCTAGCAGGCGTTGACGGCGTGGGCTCCATCATTGCTAGCTCCCTCAAGGAGTGGTTTGCTGAAGACTGGCACCGCGAAATCGTAGACCGCTGGGCAGCAGCCGGCGTGCGGATGGAGGACGAACGGGATGCTTCAATCGAACGCACTCTTGAAGGCCTCACCATCGTGGTGACTGGAACCCTGGCTCGTTTTACCCGCGATAGCGCGAAAGAGGCCATTATTGTGCGCGGTGGAAAGGCCTCGGGTTCGGTGTCGAAGAAGACCAGCTATCTGGTTGCCGGTGAATCTGCTGGTTCTAAGCTCGATAAAGCTGAACAGCTGGGTGTGACGGTGCTGGATGAAGAAGGTTTTGAGGCGCTTTTGGCGCAGGGGCCGGACGCCCTCACTTAGCGGCAAGGTCACAGGCAGGTCACAGGATTTTTTGCTTCTGTGACCTAAATGTGACCTATACCCCTGTTCGCCACGGGGAGCATGGCAGAAAATTTAAGAAATTTTTAAGGGCCTAGCAACCTGACTTAAAAACAGACAAGTCTCTGGCGGGTTAAAAATTTGTCCCCCTTTTAACCCGCAGAAATCCGCCCTTTTCCCCGGCGTTAAGGGTGATACAAGCCTGTCTTTAAAGACAGCCACCCTGGAGGGTGACGGGGGTCTCACTGGGTGGGGTGGGGAGTGTTCTGTCTCAAAAATGGGTTGGCAAAGCCGAAATCGTTACGTTATCGTTATCAACGAATCAAAAACGACCGCCAAACCAAAGGTGCGACGGTCTATAGCTCACAGTGGAAGCTGTGGGCGCATGCTGGGCTCTACCGCACACCTGATGCCGTCTACAGGGTAAAGCCTCAAACAATCCACTCAACGATTACGGGTAGACGGCAATGCGATGAAGCCCAGGGATGGGAAGAGCATAAGGTGGCCTTACGGAGCATTTCATGACTTCCAACATTCGTCGTTCAGCAGCAGTACTTGCAATCGGTGGCGCAGCAGCAGCAAGCCTGGCCGCTACCCCCGCAGCCAACGCCGCTCCCCTCGAAGCTTGGGACACCCTCGCACAGTGCGAGTCAGGTGGCAACTGGGCCATCAACACCGGCAACGGCTACTACGGTGGTCTGCAGTTCTCGCTGTCCTCTTGGGCAGCCGCAGGCGGCACCGGCAACCCCGCAGCTGCCTCAAAGGCAGAGCAGATCCGCGTTGCTGAAAACCTCCTTCAGATGCAGGGCTGGGGCGCCTGGCCCTCATGCGCTGCCAAGCTGAACCTCTACGCTTACGGCACCTCAGGTGCAGCAGCAACCGTCGCTGAGGCCCCCGCTGCAACCACCACCGTTGCTCCTCAGGCAACCCAGGTAACTGAAGTTGCTGCAGCTCCTGCTGCTCCTGCGGTTGTCGAGGCTCCTGCTCCCGCCGCTGAAACTGCACCCGCAGCAGAGGTAGTTGCCGAAGCAGCACCCGCAGCTAACACCTACACCGTCAAGGCTGGCGACACTCTGTCAGAAATCGCTTACGCTCACGGCTTCAACGGCTGGGACGAAGTACTGGCAGCTAACGCTGACCTGATCCAGGACGCCGACGTCATTGAAATCGGTTGGGTTCTGACCATCCCCGCTAAGTAAGGGCCACCGGGTTCTTAGACCTTGAGCGGATTCTGATCTCACACTGTCGCCCCCTAGCCTGCATAGGCTAGGGGGCGATTCTTTTTTAAATCGTGTTATGACCGTCGGCGGGCTAAGATAGAGACTGAAAACCTATGTCTAACTCGTGGAAGTGATTATGTCTGCTATTACGAGTGAGCAGGTGGCACACCTTGCCATGCTGGCTCATATCGAGATGACTGATGAAGAGCTGGCCGCTATGGCCGCTGAGCTCGACGTCATCGTAGAATCCGTCAAGTCAGTCTCAGACGCCGTCTCAGACGATATTCCGGCAACCAGCCACCCCATCCCGCTCAAGAACGTCTTCCGTGACGACGTGGTGGGCGAAACCCTGACGGCTGAAGAAGCTCTCTCGGGTGCCCCCGATGCCGAAGACGGTAAGTTCAAGGTTCCGGCAATTCTGGACGAAGACTAAGGAGCGGGCATGAACGACATCATCAAACTTTCCGCAGCAGAACTTGCTGACAAGCTGGCCGCAGGGGAACTGACCTCTGTTGAGGCAACCCAGGCCTACATCGACCATATCATCGCCACCGACGGCGAACCCCTAGACGCAGATAACCGCGCAGCCGGTAAGAGCGGTCTCAACGCCTTCCTGCACCTCAACGCTGAAGAGGCCCTGGAAGTTGCTGCCGCTGTAGACGCAGACCGCGCCGCCGGCAAGGAACTCCCTGCCCTGGCAGGCGTCCCCATCGCCGTTAAAGACCTCATTGTCACCAAGGGCCAGCCCACCACCGCCGCCTCCCGTATGCTTGAGGGCTGGATGAGCCCCTACGACGGCACTGTCACCCAGAAGATCCGCGAGGCCCGTATGCCCATTCTGGGTAAGACCAATCTCGACGAGTTCGCCATGGGCTCCACCACCGAGCACTCAGCGTTCGGCGTCACCCGCAACCCCTGGGCCCTGGACCGCATTCCCGGTGGCTCCGGCGGCGGCTCCGCTGTAGCTGTTGCTGCCTTCCAGGCCCCCCTGGCCCTGGGCACCGATACCGGTGGCTCTATCCGCCAGCCTGCAGCCGTCACTGGCTCCGTTGGCGTTAAGCCCACCTACGGTTCTGTCTCCCGTTACGGCGTCATCGCCATGGCTTCCTCCCTGGACCAGGTTGGCCCCTGCGCCCGCACCGTCCTCGATACCGCCCTGCTGCACGAGGTTATCGGTGGCCACGACCCCAAGGACTCCACCTCCCTGAACGAGCCCGTCCCCGCCTATTCGGACGCCGCCCGCGCTGGTGCCGCTGAAGGCGGTCTAAAGGGCCTGCGCGTTGGCGTCATCAAGGAACTGACCGGCGAGGGCTTTCAGCCCGGTGTCATGGCCCGCTTCAACGAGTCCCTGGAGCTGCTCAAAGAAGCCGGTGCAGAGATTGTTGAGGTCTCCCTGCCCTCCGTCAAGGAAGCGATCGGGGCCTACTACCTGATTATGTCCTCCGAGGTTTCCTCCAACCTGGCTAAGTACGATGGCGTCCGCTTCGGCTTGCGCAAGCTGCCCGAAGAAGGCAACGTCACCATTGAGCGCGTCATGGGAGCCTCCCGGGCCGCCGGTTTCGGCTCAGAAGCCAAGCGCCGCATCATCCTGGGTACCTACGCCCTGTCAGCTGGCTACTACGACGCCTACTACGGTTCAGCCCAGAAGGTTCGCACCCTGATTCAGCGCGACTACGCCAAGGCCTTTGAGGTAGCGGATGTGCTAATCAGCCCCACCGCCCCCACCACCGCCTACAAGCTGGGTGAGAAGACCAAGGGCGACCCCATGGCCATGTACAAGGGCGATATTGCCACCGTCCCCACCAACCTGGCCGGTGTACCCTCCCTCTCCCTGCCCGGTGGCCTGGCAGATGAGGACGGCCTGCCCGTCGGTATCCAGTTCACCGCCCCCGCCCACGAGGACGCCCGCCTCTACCGCGCCGGTGCTGGTCTAGAAGCCCTGCTGACCGCCAAGTGGGGTGGCTACCTGCACGAGCAGCTGCCCGATACCGCCGCCCTAATCCGTGACTTCGACTTCGAGGGAGCTAAGTAAATGTCTGACGAAATCCTGTCCTTTGAAGAAGCCATGGAGAAGTACGACCCCGTACTCGGCTTCGAGGTTCACGTAGAACTCAACACCAAGACCAAGATGTTCGACGCCGCCCCCAACGAGTTTGGCGATACCCCGAACACCAACGTCACCCCCGTCTCGCTGGGCCTGCCCGGTGTGTTGCCGGTGGTCAACGGTAAGGCTGTTGAATCAGCTATCAAGCTGGGCCTGGCACTGGGCTGCGAGATTGCGCCCGTTAGCCATTTTGCCCGCAAGAACTACTTCTACCCCGATACCCCCAAGAACTTCCAGACCTCCCAGTACGACGAGCCCATCGCCGCCAACGGGTCCCTGGACGTTGAACTGGAGGACGGCACCGTCTTCACCATCGACATCGAGCGTGCCCACATGGAAGAAGACGCTGGCAAGCTGACCCACAAGGGTGGCACCGCTGGCCGTATTCAGGGTGCAGACTTCTCCCTGGTCGACTACAACCGTGCCGGTGTTCCCCTGATTGAAATCGTGACCCGCCCCATCGTGGGTGCGGGCGACAAGGCCCCCGAACTGGCCCGTGCCTACGTGGCTGCCATTCGCGAAATCGTCAAGAACCTGGGTATCTCCGACGCCCGCATGGAACGCGGTAACGTGCGCTGCGACGCCAACGTCTCGCTCATGCCCAAGGGCTCCACCGAGTTCGGTACTCGCTCAGAAACCAAGAACGTCAACTCCCTGCGTTCGGTCGAGCGTGCGGTGCGCTACGAGATTCAGCGTCACGCGGCTGTCCTCGAAGCTGGCGAGAAGGTTGTTCAGGAAACCCGCCACTGGCACGAAGACACCCGCGAGACCACCAGCGGTCGCCCCAAGTCTGACGCCGACGACTACCGCTACTTCCCCGAGCCCGACCTGGTTCCGGTCGTCACCGACGAAGAGTGGATTGAGCGCCTGCGCGCCGAGCTGCCCGAGCCTCCCGCCGAGCGCCGCCGCCGTCTGAAGGCCGACTGGGGCTTCTCGGACGAAGAGTTCCGCGACGTGGTCAACGCCGGTGCTATGGACGCCATTGAAGAGACCGTTGCCGCCGGTGCTCCCGCCTCAGTTGCTCGTAAGTGGTGGATGGGCGAGATCGCCCGTATTGCCAAGGAGCGCGAGGTTGAGCTGACCGAAACCGGTGCAACCGCCGCTACCATCGTTGAGCTCAACCAGCTGATTGAGGGTAAGAAGATCAACGATAAGATTGCCCGTCAGGTACTGGGCTTCGTCATTGAGGGCGAGGGCACCCCGGCTGAAATCGTTGAGAAGCGCGGCCTGGCCGTTGTTTCTGACGATTCGGCTCTGACTGCCGCTATCGACGAGGCTCTGGCCGCTATGCCCGATGTTGCCGACAAGATTCGCGCCGGTAAGGTGCAGGCCGCTGGCGCCGTCGTCGGCCAGGTTATGAAGGCTACCCGCGGTCAGGCAGATGCCGGACGCGTGCGCGAGCTGATTCTCGAAAAGCTGGGCGTCGAGGGCTAACCCCCTTTTCTCTGGTCAAGCTACTGACCGGGCGTTCTCCCCTGTGGGAGGGCGCCCGGTTTTTCTTGCCCTGGAGGGGAAAGGGTACAAAGAAGGCGCCCGCTCTGGGAAAGAGGGGCGCCTTATTACTTTGCACCGCGGGTAGGGCTCTGGGGTAAAGAGCTCTACCCGGTGAACGGTCGGCGCACTAGGGAAAACTAACCGACCGCTAGGTTAGGTAGCAAAAATCGCACTGAAGCTACCTAGGGTCTCGATTTAACACGGTGAGAGACCCTCACACTAGTACAGAGGGGGGAAACTAGGAGCGAAAAACATGCACCAGGGGCGGGATGTTCTTTTCAGAAGCTCTGAGTCTCGAACACCGGTTAGATCATCGAGTGTAAGGAAAGATGGTTACCACATCCACCAAACCTTACACCTTTAGGTTATGTTCTCCCACGTCTCGCTTATATCGCAGTTTTATTGTGCGGCAAAAATTTTTGGGTGAAAACAAAGGGCCTTAGGTAGCGGGGGCCCAGTTGAGGGCAAGAGTGGTGTCTTTGAGGCTGGGGTAGAAGTGGGAGAGGTAGTCGGTGACGGTTTCAGCACAGCTGGTGGTGATAGGGGAGTTCCCGGCAGAGGCCTGCTCGGTGAAGCTCACAGCTAGGGGGCTGCCTGCTGTGGTGAGTTTGATGGCTGCGGAGTAGCTGCGGTGGGTGAAGGGTAAAAGGAGCTGGTAGCTGCCGTCCGCCTGGGGGTGGGCGGTGCCGCGGACGCTGAAACGCAGCATAAAGGTTTGTAGGGGCGGGATGAAGCTGGTGGGGGTGAAGACCCAGTCCTGGTCTTCACTCACGCGCGATACCGAAAAATGGCGGTTGGTGCAGATGAGCTCTTGCCCCTGGGGCAGGGCAAAGACGAAGGCTGAGCAGCCTGATTCGAGGCTGAGCAGGGTGTAGGTGGCGTTGAGGGTAAAGTCACCGGGAGCAGCCGGGTCAAGCTGAATGTCGAGGTAGCAGCTTGAGGTGAGCACCTGGGGGTTGGTGCGGAGGAACTGGACGGTTTCTGAGTCGTCGAAACCTTGAGTGGCTGCCTTGTGGAGGGCTTTTTGGGTGCGTTCGTCGAAGCCGAAGGTTTCGCTGAATAGGTCGATGGTTTCGCTGCTGATGTGCTCGCCGGTAATAGCGCGGCGCACCCGGTCTTTGTACTTGTGGGGCGGGATTTCTAGGCCGTAGACGGTGTGCTGGTGGGCGCTGATGGCGCGGGCGATAGCCCTGATAGAGAAGGGGTTGGCTTCGCCCAGTTTTTCGTGGTGGATGTAGCGTTCCCAGGTGTCGCGCACATAGGGTTCCAAGAGCTCTGAGCGGAGTAGGGCGCTGACCAGCTGGGTGGTTGAGTCTGAGTGGGGTGTAGTAGACATGCTATGAGGTGGGGTCGGCGGGGGTGAGGCGGGAGAGCCATGCGGGGTCATCCCCGTGGTAGTGGCGGATGGCACCCTCGTAGTCGGCGTCCCAGAAGTAGGCGAAAACGGTGTCTTCGGCGATGGGGAAGCTCATGGAGTAGCGCTGCTGGGAGGGGAGCTCAACGACTTCTAGCAGGCTTTCGTCCTTCATGGTGTGGGACCAAATTTTTTGAACCATATTCGAGGGCTCCGCATCGAAAGTGAGCGCTAGGGAGACGTTGAACCGTGCCGGGGTGAAGGGGCCCAGCGAGGCGTAGTTGCATTTTTCTTGTTCCAGTAGCATGGGGTCGATGTTAAGGTCGATACGGTAGCGAATCTGGTGTACCTGGCCGTAGCGGACGGGGGCAGGCGGCTTGATAGCGAGCTGCCACATGGTGTTTTCCGGGTGGTGGATGTGGGCGCGTTCGTGCTCGTTCATGGAGACCAGGTCGCCGCCCTCGATGAGGGTGACGGTGGAGTCGGTGGATTCGAACCGGGGGGAGATGAGGGTGAGTTCGTCGATTTCGGAGCGGATAATCTCGGTGACGACGAAGTGCCGCATGAACCCGAATCGGTCGATGTGGCCGTCCATCAGGGTGGAGAGGGAGGTGTAGTTGCGGGTGTCGATGGTGCGTTCGGCGCTGGTGAGGGTCTCTGCCCGCTGGGCGAGCTTGCGGCTGAGGCTGTGGGCTGAGAGGGCCCGCTGCAGTTCTCTGGCTTCGGCCGAGGTGAACTCGAAGGCCGTGATGAACATGTGGGCGGTGGCGCCCGAAATCGCTTCGCCGTTCAGGGCGCGCGAGACCCGGTCTTTGATGGTGGCCGGGTCGATGTCCTGGTCCAGGTAGTCAGAAAGCTCGTAGGCGATGAAGGTAGCTACGGCTCGTTGGTTGATGGAGTTACCCCGGCGTCTTTGCACGTGTCGCATCCACTTTTCCCGGTAGGGAGGCTTATTCAGCAGGGAGAGCAGGATTTCGTGGGGGACGCGCGGGGTCAGGTCAACTAGATCAGCGGACGGGGGCATGGGCGGGTTTACTCCGTGACGCTAGTGGCACCCAGGTGGGTGAGCAGGAAGGAGTAGTCCCAGGCGATTTCGCGCCAGGCGGTGTAGCGGCCTGAGCCGCCGCCGTGGCCGCCGTCCATCTCAATTTTGAGCAGGGGAGTGGGGGAGGTCGGGTCGATGGTTTCGCGTAGGGCTGCTACCCACTTGGCCGGTTCGACGTAGAAGACGCGGGTGTCGTTGAGGGAGGTAACAGCTGCGATGGCCGGGTACTTGACGGGGCGGATGTTTTCGTAGGGGGTGTAGGACTTCATGTAGTCGTAGACCTCCTTGTCGGTGATGGGGTTGCCCCATTCTTCCCATTCCAGGGCTGAGAGCGGTAGGTTGGGGTCGAGAATGGTGGTGAGGGCGTCCACAAAGGGTACCTGGGTCAGACAGGCCGCGTATTTTTCGGGGGCCATGTTGACGACGGCGCCCATGAGCAGGCCGCCGGCTGATCCACCCATGATGCCGATACGGGCAGCGTCCACCCAGGCCTGGGAAGCCAGGAAGTCGGTGGCGTCGATGAAGTCGGTGAAGGTGTTTTTCTTGGCTAGCTTCTTGCCCTCGGTGTACCAGGCACGGCCCATTTCGCCGCCACCGCGGATATGGGCAACGACGAAGATGACGCCGCGGTCCAGCACGCTGAGGCGGGCAGTAGAGAAATAGGGGTCCATGGAGGACTCATAGGACCCGTAGCCGTACTGAATCACGGGGTTTTCCCGCGACTTATCGAGGTCGGCGCGGTGCATGACGGAGAGCGGAATCATGGCCCCGTCCGCTGCCGGTGCCCACATGCGGTAGGCGGTGTAGTTCTCTGGCTCGTAGCCGATGACGGGGGTGCGGCGGCGCAGCACGAGGTCGTCGGTATCGGGGAAGTAGTCGTAGACGCTGCTGGGGGTGAGGTAGGAGGTGTAGTTCAGGCGGATGACCGGGGACATGATGTTCACACCGGAGAAGGCTGACGTGTAGAGCTCTTCGGTGAAGCCACCGGGCTCGTAGAGGCCAATGCCCTGGGGGTGGGCAGAAGCTGCCTGCTCGGCGACAGCGGCGCGGGGGGCCACGAATACCTTAACGGTGGTGTTCTCGCGGGCCATGAGCACAAGATGGTTGCGGGAGAACTTGAAACCCTCTAGGCGGACGTCCGCGCGGTGGGGCACCAGGGGAATCCAGCTGGCCTTGAAGTCGGCAAAGGGTACGTACTCTTCCCGCAGGGGTGCCAGCACGATTTCGCCGTTGGGAGCCTCGTGGTTATGGCCGATGACCAGGTAGCCGGTGCCCTCCACGTCGATGACGTCGGTGGAGTACTCGATGCCGGCGTCCCGCTTCATAATGAGGGTGGGCTCTAGCTGGCCCAGCTCGTGGATGTTAATAATGCGGGTCTCTGAATACTCGGAGTTTGAAGAGGTAATGACCACGTGGGTGCGGGAGGACGACATGCCGGCCCCCAGCCAGAGCCCGTTGTCGTCCTCGCGGTAGAGGGCGAAATCTTCAGACGCACTGGTGCCGATAGCGTGGGCGCGCACCTCATAGGGGCGCCAGGACTCGTCAGCTACCGAGTAGATCAGGTGCTTAGCGCCGGAGGCAAAGAAGGCGCCAGCGAAGACGTCCTCAATCTTTTCCTCCAGAATCTCGCCGGTGTCGAGGTTCTTGAAGTACTGGGTGTAGCGCTCATCGCCCGAGTCATCAACACCGAAGGTCAGCAGGGAGCCGTCGCGGGTGACCTGGAAGGAACCCAGGGAGAAAAAGGCCATGTCGCGGGCAAACTCGTTGCAGTCCAGCACGACCTGCTCGCCGTCAAGCGGCTCACCGGGGCGGACGACCGGCGGCTGGTAGCGCTCTTCAACGCTGCCCTCTGTAAGGGCGGGGACGCGGCACATGACCGGGTACTGTTCACCGGCAACCGTGCGGTTAAAGTACCACCAGGCCCCGCGGCGCGAGGGCACCGACATATCGGTGAGCTGGGTGCGCCCCTTAATCTCTTCAAAAATAGCGTCCCGCAGGGGCTGCTGGTCTTCTGTGACCGCCTCGGTAAAGGCGTTCTCAGCGCGTAGATGCTCTAGAACCTCGGCGCTTTCCTTATCGCGCAACCACTCATAGTGATCAACAAAAGTATCACCGTGATGGGTGCGCTCAACGGGTACACGCTTGGCAAGAGGAGGAGTCAGAGACATCATCAGCCCTTTCGTAAAAACTCGCTTCCCACCATTCTAAATGACGCTCACAGAACGTAACGTACGCAATACAAGGACACATGCTGAAACTTTAGAGCTCTTTCTTGACGCTCCCCGGGTGAGCCAGCCAGACTAGAGACAGGTCAAGAGAACCAGCGCTAAGCCCCAGCTAGCTGGTCGGCAACCCTCCACTCGCGGTGGGGTGCCCTGGGTGATGACCGGGCGTACCCACCGAGAACCAGGTACGCAAGCGCGGGACCGATGTGCCTCTATCTTCTGTGAGGGCATCAGATTCTTTTCCTCCTTACCCAGGCGGAAGATACGGCATGCGGCCCGTTTCAACTGAACACTGAAACAACGACCTCCCTAGGAGTAACCGCATGACCACCGAGAACACCGTTCCCACCCCCTCCAACCCCGCCGGCTGGAAGTTCGAAACCCAGCAGATTCACGCAGGCCAGGAACCCGACGCAGCAACCGGCGCCCGTGCCCTACCCATCTACCAGACCACGTCCTTTGTTTTCAAGGACTCCGCCCAGGCAGCAGGCCGCTTCGCCCTCTCAGAGCTGGGCCCCATCTACTCCCGCATCAACAACCCCACCCAGGAAGCCGTTGAAAACCGTATCGCTGCCCTCGAAGGAGGCGTCGGTGCCCTGCTGCTGGCCAGCGGCCAGGCAGCGTCCACCTTCGCAATCCTGAACATTGCCGGGGCCGGGGACCACATCGTTGCCTCCCCCTCCCTTTACGGCGGCAGCTTCAACCTGCTCAAGTACACCCTCAAGAACCTCGGCATCGAAACCACCTTCGTTGACGATCCTGCTGATCCCGAGTCCTGGCGAGCAGCAGCCCGCGAGAACACCAAGGCCTTCTACGCAGAAACCCTGCCCAACCCCCGCGGCGACGTCCTCGACATCGAAGCTATCTCGGGTGTAGCCCACGAGGTTGGTGTACCCCTCATCGTCGATAACACCATTGCCACCCCCTACCTGCTCAACCCCATCAAGCACGGTGCTGACGTGGTCATCCACTCCGCCACCAAATACCTGGGTGGCCACGGCACCTCGGTCGGCGGCGTCATCGTAGACTCCGGTAACTTCGACTACGGCGCCTACCCCGACAAGTACCCCCTCTTCAACCAGCCCGACGAAAGCTACCACGGCCTGGTCTACGCCCGCGACCTCGGTGCGGACGGTGCCTTCGGAGTCAACCTCTCCTACATCCTCAAAGCCCGCGTCTCCCTACTGCGCGACCTGGGCTCCTCCATCTCACCGACCAACGCCTTCAACATCGCCATCGGCCTTGAGACCCTCTCCCTGCGCGTAGAACGCCACGTAGAGAACGCCCTCAAAGTCGCCCAGTTCCTCAAAGACCACCCCCAGGTCGAATCGGTTACCTACTCCGGCCTGCCCGATTCCCCCTACTACGAACTGGCTCAAAAGTACCTGCCCAAGGGTGCTGGCGCCGTCCTCGGCTTCACCCTCAAGGACGCCGACGCCGAAACCGCCCAGAAATTCGTGGACTCCCTCTCCCTCCACTCCCTGCTGGTCAACATCGGTGACGTGCGCTCGCTGGCCGTACACCCGGCGTCCACTACTCACAGCCAGTCCACCACCGAAGAGCTTGAAGCCATCGGCATCAACCCCGCCTTCATCCGCCTCTCGGTAGGTATCGAACACATCGACGACATCCTCGCCGACCTCGAACTCGGCTTCACCGCCATCCGCTAAGGAAAGGTAGCCCAATGACGACCGCCCGCCCCGCTGAGACCACCCCCACCCGCACCGATGGCGTCCTCACCTACGCCAAAGTCGGCGATCTGACCCTCGAATCAGGGGCAGTACTGCCCGACGTCACCATCGGATACGAAACCTGGGGAACCCTCAACGAGGCGGGCGACAACGCCGTTTTGATCCTGCACGCCCTGACCGGTGACACCCACGTCTCGGCAGGGCGCGTAGGGGCGGACGCCAGCGAGCAAGACCGAGAGGCCGCCGAAGCCGCCGGGTGGTGGCCTACCGCCGTCGGCCCCGGCCGCGTCATCGATACCGACAAATACTTCGTCATCTCACCCAACATGCTCGGCGGCTGCTACGGCACCACCGGCCCAGCCTCACCCGCCCCGGCCAGTATCGACCCCGAACAAAAACCCTGGGGCTCCCGCTTCCCCCTCGTTACCATCCGCGACGGCGTCCGCGCCGAAAAACGCCTGCTCGACCAGCTCGGCGTTACCTCCCTCCACCACGTCATCGGCGGTTCCCTCGGCGGTGCCCGCGCCGCCGAATGGGCCGTCACCTACCCCGAGCTCGTCCGCTCCTGCGCCGTCATCGCCTCCGGCCCCGCCGCCACCGCCGAACAAATCGCCTGGGGCCACATGCAAAATCTGGCGATCCGCCAAGACCCCGCCTTCGCCGGCGGCGACTACTACCCAGGCCCCGGCCCCGTCACCGGCCTGGCCCTGGCCCGCCGCATCGCCCACACTACCTACCGCTCCGCCGCCGAACTCCACTTCCGCTTCGGCCGCGACGCCCAAGACGGCCACAACGTCCTGCACCCCCTCACCGCAGAACGCGGCCGCTACCAGGTCGAAAACTACCTCGACCACCACGGCACCAAACTCACCAACCGCTTCGACGCAGGCTCCTACCTCGCTATCAACGAAGCCCTACTCTCCCACGACCTCGGCCGCGACCGCGGCGGCCTCGAAAAAGCCCTCGCCCGCACCACCTGCAACTGGACCATCGCCTACGTCGACTCCGACCGCCTCTTCTTCCCCTCCGACTCCCACATCCTGGCAGCCTCCCTGCCCAACCCCGTAGAGCCAGCCGTCATCCACTCACCCTGCGGCCACGACGGCTTCCTCATCGAACACGAACAGCTCGAAAGAATCCTCGCCACCAGCATCGAAACCCAGGACGCCGCCGACGAAGCAAAATTGAGGGGGCGCAAGCACCTGTGGGCAGTGGCCTAAGGCTAGCTCTGCCGGTGGTAAGTTGGGGGTTATGAACCAGTACACTGTTGAATATTCAAAGGCAGAACCCTTTCGCCGGGGTACCCACCTGGTTGTCCTTCTGCACGGCTACGGCTCCCATGAACGCGACCTGCTGGGGCTCACCCCCTATCTGCCCAGCGAAAAGGTGACCTACGCGTCCGTCCGCGCGCCCCAGCCTGTCGGCTACCCGCTGCCGGCCGACGCCGACTCCGCCTACGTCGAGGGACCCGCCATGGGCTACCAGTGGTGGCCCCTCAACCAGCAACTAGAAACCGTCGGTTTTACCGCTATCGAACTGGCTGTCGACTATCTGCTGGGCTGGCTCGAACCCATCGCCGCCGACTACAGCAGCGTGACCCTGCTGGGCTTCTCCCAGGGCATGGCCCTTGCCACCTCGGTAGCCCGCGCCCGCCCCGACCTCATCAAGGCCGTGGTGGGGCTCTCCGGCTACGCCGTGGCCGGGGGAGAGCATTACTTCAAGGACGCCCAGCTAGCGGGCGAGCCCCTACCCCTCTTCTGGGGCCGCGACGAAGCCGACCCCATCATCACCGCCGACAAAATCGCCTACACCCGCGAATGGGTAGCCGGGCACACCGACCTCACCGCCCACACCTACACCGGCATCGGGCACGGAGTCGCTGCCGCAGAACTCACCCACATCACAGCCTTCCTCAATGAGAAAGTGCTTGCCGAATAATGATGTGTAAGGACTGCGGGCTCGCCTTTAACGGGCTAGGGGAGCCCGCAGATCAAACGCGAAAATAATTGCCTGGGCTAGCTGTTTTTCCTGAGGCTCCGTGAGGTAACCAATCGTCCGCCCTAGGGTGTCCTGACGGACCGTCAGGATGTTATCCACAGAAATAGCGCACTCACGGTCAAGACCGTTAGCAGGCCCTAGCAAAACCTCGCTCGATAGTCCCTTGATCGTTGAGGTGATAGGAGCGATGGTCACCTTAGTCATCGCAAACCGCGTAGGCTCACGGGTCAAAACAACTGCCGGCCTTGTCTTATCGAGATGCACTAAACAAATTTCGCGCACGGTTCAACACCTACTGCTGAGACGAAGGCGTGCCGCTGGCCCAGTCCACTAACTCATCCAGGTCATCCTCTGGGCCCAGAGAAGCCAGAATAGCTGCATCAACTAAAGCCGCCCGGCGTCGCCTCTCATGCTCAAGAGCCTCAGCAACAATCTCAGCGCGGCTTCTAGCCTGGCCTTCCTCAACCTCATGATCAAGAAAGGCCACTAAATCATCGGGTAAACGGACTGCAATCTGAACTGTCATAACCCGAGAATACCAATATGGGATTCACTTGGCTAGAGGTTATTCAACCTCCACCTGCACGGTCACACCGTTCAGCTCAACGGTATCGCCAGCATGCAGCTGACGCCCACGCTGCTCACAAATATCACCGTTCACCTTCACCAGGCCGTCCTGAATCACCTCACGGGCATGCACCCCGTTCTCCACCAGATTCGCCAACTTCAAAAACTGACCCAGACGAATCATCTCATCACGAATAAAAACAGACTCAATACTCATACCCACCACTCTACCCGCGCCAACACTCGCACCCCTACGTACGGTAGGCTTAAAGACGAGTGCGCCACCCGGCCCACTTTCTTTTTACATCCAAGCACGCCACAACCGGTGGCGCAGGCTCATAGGAGAAACCAAAAACCATGGCACCGAAGTCCAAACTCGACAACGTTATTTCACTGGCCAAGCGCCGCGGATTCGTCTTCCAGGCAGGTGAAATCTACGGAGGATCCCGCTCAGCATGGGACTACGGCCCGCTCGGTGCCGAACTCAAAGAAAACATCCGCCAGCAGTGGTGGCAGACCTTCGTGCGCGGCCGCGAAGACATGGTCGGCCTCGACTCCTCCATCATCCTGCCCAAGGCAGTCTGGGAAGCATCAGGCCACGTCGCCACCTTCACCGACCCCCTCGTCGAATGCCTCTCCTGCCACTCCCGCCACCGCCAGGACCACCTGATCGAAGCCTTCGAAGCCAAGAAGGGCCGCGCCCCCGAAAACGGCATGGACGACATCGTCTGCCCCAAGTGCGGCACCAAGGGCCAGTGGACCGAACCCCAGAACTTCTCCGGCCTCATGAAGACCTACCTGGGCCCCGTCGACAACGAAGAGGGCCTGCACTACATGCGCCCCGAAACCGCCCAGGGCATCTTCGTCAACTTCAACAACGTCGTCACCGCCGCCCGCAAGCGTCCGCCCTTCGGCATCGGCCAGATCGGCAAGGCCTTCCGCAACGAAATCACCCCCGGCAACTTCATCTTCCGAACCCGCGAGTTCGAACAGATGGAAATCGAATACTTCGTACACCCCGACGACGCCCCCAAGTACTACGACCAGTGGATCGAAGACTGCTGGAACTGGTTCGTAGACCTCGGCATCAACCCCGACAACATGCGCAAGTTCGACGTACCCGAAGACGACCGCGCCCACTACTCAGCCGGCACCATGGACCTCGAATACCGCTTCGGATTCCAGGGCTCCGAATGGGGCGAACTCATGGGCGTTGCCAACCGCACCAACTACGACCTCGGCGTGCACAACGAACACTCCAACGCCAAGCTCGAATACTTCGACCAGGGCACCGGCGAACGCTACGTGCCCTACGTCATCGAGCCCTCCTTCGGCCTGACCCGCTCCATGATGGCCTTCCTCGTCGACTCCTACGTCGAAGACGAAGCCCCCAACACCAAGGGCGGCGTCGACAAGCGCACCGTGCTCAAGCTCGACCCCCGCCTGGCCCCCGTCAAGGCAGCCGTCCTGCCCCTCTCTAAGAAGGAAGACCTCGTCCCCACCGCCAAGAACCTGGCCGACGAACTCCGCCGCAACTGGAACATCGACTACGACGACGCCGGCGCCATCGGCCGCCGCTACCGCCGCCAGGACGAAATCGGCACCCCCTTCTGCATCACCGTCGACTTCGACACCCTCGAAGACCAGGCAGTCACCATCCGCGAACGCGACACCATGACCCAGGAACGCGTCTCCCTGGATCAGGTCACCGCCTACCTGGCAGCTAAGCTGACCAAGTAAGTAGCGTAGTTTAGATACACAAAAGGACGGACGTGCGGAGAGCCTGCTGGCTCGGGGCTGGCGTGAATTGGGGTGAGCGCCCCAGCGCGAGCCCCAAGAGGGTCAGCAGGCGAACGCGCGTCCGTCCTTTTGGTGTTGTCTTAGATTTCTACCCGCTTCAAGTCGAGGGTCAGGTGGCCTGCCACTGAGCGGGCGGCCTCCCAGTCGCTGCGCAGCACAGCTTTCAGTACTGCGTCGTGGTACTCGCCGTCGATCAGGAAGGCTTCGCGGCGGCGTCCTTCGGGCACAAAGCCGCAGGAGGTATAGACGTGCTTGGCTCGCTCGTTGAAGTCCAGCACCTCCAGCTCAATGCGGTGCAGATCCAGCTTCTCAAAGCCGTAATCCACCATGAGCTTGGTTGCCTCGGTGCCGTAGCCCTTGTTCTGGCCTGCCTGACCAATGGCGATACGGTAGTTGACCGACCCGTTGTCGGGGTCGTACTCGTTGAAAGCTACCTCGCCCACATACTTCTGCTGGTCGAGCGCAAAAATAGCCAGGTCAAGGCGGTTCTTCTTCTCGTTGCGGCGGGAGTACCACTCGCGGGTCTTAGCCTCATCGAAGGGGTGGGTTTCCGTTGAGCGGGAGTGCACGGTGCCGGTCTTAACCAGTACCTCCGGCTCCTGCAAAATCTCAATCATGGCGTCGATGGCTTCAGCATCAAAGGGGCGTAGCTCAATGCGGGAACCGGTCAGAGTGGGCTTGTGGGCAAGGGGGGAAGTCATAACACCACGCTAAATAATAGAGTCAAACAAACTTTAAGCCCTTAAAGTCTAGCCGGTAACGGGCCGGTGAAATCAAGGTGCTGCTTGCCCGGTTCACGCTCAGCGTGCAGGCTTTCTGCCGCACGGGCGCCCGCAGCTAGGGTAGGGGCGCTAAAGTAGATGGGTACACCTTGCCGGCTACCCGAAAGGCACCACCATGAGCACCGCCGAGAACACCTATACCCTGCGCCCCTGGCGCGAGGGCGACACCCTAGCCCTGCTCGAATACTGGCACGATGCCGAAAACCGGCAGGTAGCCGCCTTCCGCTCGTCCTTCGGTCCCGATTCCGACACCCGCTTCTCCCGCACCCTCATCGCCGAGCACCAGGGCGTTCCCGTAGCTGCAGGTACCGTTTACGAGACCGACCTGCACCCCAACCGCCTCTGGTCCTACATCGAAGTAGCCCCCGAGCACCGCCGGGCAGGCCTGGGCAGCCTGCTCCTAGAGGCCTTGAAGGACGCCGCCGCCTCATCTTCTCGTGGCGTTTCGGCTTTCCGAGCCACCGTGGAGCCAGAATCCACCGGCCTAAACTTCGCCTTAGCCCGTGGTTTCAAGGCTGCCCAGCGCTCGCGCATGGTGCGCATTGAGGCCGGGGCGGTACCGTCCGTACCCCTGCGCCAGGATGACTCCGAACGCATCACCCAGGCCATCGAGGATCTGGCCACCGGGTCAGTGGAACTGACCCAGCGCTTCTGGGAGTTCTACCGGGCTGTGCACACCTGGGATGAACCTGCCGACCTCCCCATAGGCCGCATTAACCGTCTCTTCCTCTCCGATGAAGCTGAAGCCCTGGGCGCCGTCGTGCTGCGCGACGATGTGCTGCGTGCCCAGGCCAACGGGAAGAAGGGCGACATTATCGCCTTTGCTGTGAGCTACCGCCCCATCGAGGTAGATGCTGGCCAGATGCCGGTCTCTGAAGATGATGCCACCGAAATTACCATCGGCTACCGGGTGGGCCACCCCGGCGCCCGCGAGGCTATCATGCAGCTGCTCTCGGTGCTGACCGGCTCCTACGCTGTGCAGATCGAGGTCGATGACTCTATGGAGGATCTGGTCGTACTGATTG
This sequence comes from Rothia nasimurium, assembly GCF_042660305.1. Classification (NCBI taxonomy): domain Bacteria; kingdom Bacillati; phylum Actinomycetota; class Actinomycetes; order Micrococcales; family Micrococcaceae; genus Rothia; species Rothia nasimurium. The sequence goes on along the minus strand of NZ_JBHSTW010000011.1, from coordinate 101,636 downwards.
ACCAGTTGCTGAAGATGGGGGCTGCCACCGTGACCAGTGAGTCCCTAGTGCTGGTTGACGGCTAAGCAGCTATGGACGATACCCGTGTAGAGAGAATCTTGCGCGTGGTTGAGTGCGTGCCTGCCGGGCAGGCTGCTACCTACGGGGACGTCGGCGCGGTCGTTGGCGAATCGCCCCGGCTGGTGGGGCGCGTGTTGGCGACCTGGGGATCGAATGTTCCCTGGTGGCGGGTGTGCAATGCCCGCGTGAGATACCGGGGCACCTAGAGCAGGCGTACTCCCATTGGCAGGACGAGGGCACCCCGCTGACCGGCGCGGGGCGGGTCGCTCTTGGCGCTGCCCGTATGGACGCGGACGCCCTGGCTCGTCTCTCTGCCCAGCGGTTAGCTGAGCTGGGGGAGGGCTAGGCAGGATCTAGACGCCGATGTCGCGGGCTTTGCGCCTCTGAGCTGAAGCCTCTCGTGCACTGTAACTTGTACTGAGGTACCCAATGAGTGGCCAAGCAATAGCGTGTTGGACTTCCATATCCCACACGGTATTGAGAATCGCCCAAAAAACCCAGGTGAACGTTAGGGTCCCGGCAAACAGTCCAGGTCGCCATACCATCGTGCGGCTCCCCTTGGGGCGCAGGAACCACTGAGTAAGCACTGTTCCAACAGCCACGAGACCAACTGCCCAGAGGGCCAGGGCTAGTTCATGGCTGAGATACCAGGTGATACAACCGTGGAGACCCCACAGTCCCACCATGATGAGGGGTGCGTAGATGCTGTTACCAGGGGAGGGGCGTCGAGTCGTCATTGAAGATCACCAATCCTGTTACTTTGCGGGCTGAGTTGAAAGAGAGTTGGCCGACCGGCTCTCCACGTTCGTGGCGCAGCCGGTAGGTGAGAGTAAAGCCGGAGCCTGCCTGCTCCACTACCGTTTTCTTGACTTCGACAAAGGGGCCGCTTGCCTCAAGCACCTGCTGCCAGGTTTTCAGAATCCTGCGTTTGGAAAGCAGCCGGGCGGTGGTGTAGGTCATGTGGCTGTGTACATGCTCAATGTCTTCGTGGGCAAGTGCGGCGAAGAGGGCCTCTGTGACTTGTTCCAGTTCCACCTGAATCTGTGAGAGAGACCGGGCGTTGTAGACAGTTTCTGAAAAGCGCTGGGCAGCAGCCTGCTTAGTCACGCCGATAGCCGAGCCGATGAGCTGCCAGGTGGCGCCGCCTGCGCGAGCTGCCTGCACGGCGTCCTCAAGCGCACGGGTTGCCTGGCTAACCTGCTCGTTAGCGGTGCGGACAGCGGTAATGCGCGGGTCGTTGGACTGCACGGGGCCTCCTTTCTTAGTCGCTTTCTTAGGTGCGTCAAGCAATCTTGACGTATCACAAGTATGTGATTGTTCTTGGGTGTCTGTCAAGAGGTTTTGACGATTCACCGATTGGATTTGAGGTGTTGCCTATGCTGGGGGTGTGTATGTGGAAAATATTTAATTTAAAACTAACCCCCTGTTACTTTCTTGCTTTATCTGTCAAAAATGACATGACTAGGCATGTCGTTGATTGGAATGCCTGGTCATGCTCTATTTTTCACCTCAGAGTGAAATATTGTCTTTTTTCTTAAAAAGTTCGCTTAGTAGTTGCTCAGCCTGCTGAAAGTATGTAAGGTTATTACCAGTTGCTCAGCCTACTGATAGCACTCATCGGGAGAGCTCGGCTGGCGCAACACCTCGTACTGAGAGTCGCAAAGAAAGGCAATAGCTCATGGCTACCAACGAAACCATCGAAACCCTGCGCAACAGCACCGTATTCGGCACCGACGGCGAAAAGATTGGCAAGGTAGGCGAGCTCTACCTCGATGCCCAGACCGGCGAACCCACCTTCGTCACCGTCAACACCGGTTTCTTCGGCACCAACGAATCCTTTATCCCCGTGGACAAGGCCCGCTACGCAGGCGAAGAAATCCACGTTCCCTACACCAAGGAATTCGTCAAGGACGCCCCCAATATCGCAGAAGACGGCGAACTCTCACCCGCTGAAGAGCAGCGCCTCTACGAGTACTACTCACTCACCTCAGGTGCCGCAACCGCAGGTACCGCAACTGCCGGTGTAGCTAACACCGAGCGTCCTGCCGCCGACGCCCATGCAGCTCAGGCCACCGCAACTGCCGAGAACGGCGACGTCGTTGCCCACGAAGAGCGCCTGAACGTTGGCACCGCCACCAGCGCAACCCAGACCGGCCAGGTCCGCCTGCGCAAGGTCGTCCGCACCGAAACCGAAACCGTCGAGGTGCCCGTCCGCAAGGAAGAAATCGTTGTTGAGCGCACCAACCTCAAGGACGGCGAAGTTGTAGAAAACTACGACTTCGACTCCGCCGAGGCACAGGCAGACGTTACCGTCACCGCCCACGAAGAGCGCCCCGTTGTCTCCACCGAAACCGTAGCCACCGAGCGCGTCTCAGTTGGCAAGGAAGTACGCACCGACACCGAGCGCGTCTCAGCAGACGTCCGCAAGGAAGAAATCGTTGTAGAAGGCGACAACAAGTAAGCCTCGCTCTAAGCCTCTAGCACTGAACCACAGCCTCATGAAGGGCCCCGGGAATGAACCACCCGGGGCCCTCTTGTGTTGCTCTAGCTAACAGCGCCCCCGCGGGGTTTGTGCCAGAATTGGAAGGTTATGACAGAAGAGACTTTAGAGGCCGGCCAGACCCCGGCCCGCGCCGAGCAACTAAAATTGCCTCCCCTGCAGCTGGGCAAGTACACCATTGACACCCCGGTGGTGCTGGCACCCATGGCTGGTGTTACTAACAAGGCCTTCCGCCGGCTCTGCCGCGACTACGGTGGCGGGCTGTACGTGACCGAGATGGTCACAGCGCGCTCACTGGTGGAGCGCAACCCCGAGTCCCTGCGCATTATTGACCATGACGGCGACGAAAAAATCCGCTCCATTCAGATTTACGGGGTGGACGCCGTCAACGTGGGTAAGGCAATCCGCATGGTGGTCGAAGAAGACCGCGCCGACCATATTGACCTGAACTTCGGTTGCCCCGTGCCCAAAGTGACCAAGCTGGGCGGCGGCTCAGCCCTGCCCTGGAAGACCGACCTCTTTACCGCTATCGTCCAGACCGCCGTCCGTGAGGCTTCTCGCGGGGACGTACCCCTGACCATCAAAATGCGTAAGGGCATAGACGAGGACCACCTGACCTACCTGGAATCAGCCAAAATCGCCCGCGACGCCGGGGTTGCAGCTATCGCCCTGCACGGCCGCACCGCCGCCCAGCACTACTCGGGTAAGGCTGACTGGGGTTCCATTGCCCGCCTGCGCGAAGCTATCCCCGACGTGCCAATTCTGGGCAACGGCGATATTTTCTCAGCCGAGGACGCCATCGCCATGGTTGAACAGACCGGGGTGGACGGCATTGTGGTCGGCCGCGGCTGCCAGGGCCGCCCCTGGCTCTTTGGCGACCTTCAGAACGCCTTTGAGGGCTCGGAAGAGCGCCACCGCCCCTCTGTTTCTGAGGTGGCGGATATGATTTATCGCCACGCGGAACTCCTGGTAGAGACCTTTGGGGATGAGACCCGCGGCCTGCGCGAGATCCGCAAGCACGTGGCCTGGTACTTCCATGGCTACCCGGTGGGCGGCAAACTGCGCGCCAAGATGTCTACCGTGCCCACCCTTGAGGCCTTCCGCGAGTACCTGGCCGAACTGGATCACTCCATCGGCTACCCCGGTGCCGCTGTTGAGGGACCCCGTGGCCGAGCTGGCAACCCCAAGAAGCCCCACCTACCCGACGGCTGGCTGAACTCCCGCGTCCTGGGGGACGCCGAGCGTCTGGGCCTGGTGGATGCTGAACTGGATATCAGCGGCGGCTAAAGATGCGGACGGCCGGGCCCGCCTAGTCCATATCGGGCGGCGGTGGGTCGGTGTGAGTTTTACCCTTCCAGAGGTTGATATCCCACATGATAGAGAAGGAGCTCACCATGTGGAGGCGATGAAAGACAGGTCCGCACTCTTCGCCGTAGATGTCGCTGTTTGGGTCTGATGCGGCGATGGTTCGCACCGCCGTGATGTTGAGGCCGATGACGAGAATCAGTAGGAGAAGCCCGAGTATCCACTCGTAGACGAGCAGGGAAGCTGTTGTCATGGTGAGGAGGAGCGTGGCCCAACCTCTGAGGCTATTGCCCAGGAAGAAGTCGTGGGTACCGAGGTAGCCCTGCCAGCAGGCCATCTGATAGGCCCTGGACTTGGTGCGGATCAGCCTTTCATACTGAAAACGCTCAAGATCGCCGTAGTTGGGTACGTACTTCTTGCTCATAGAAGACGACTGTACCTTCCAGTAGGAGGCACAAACCATAGGTTACATTGGGTGCTTACCAGAATCGCGCAGTGCCCACGCCGTGTGTGGACGCTGCGCGATTCTTGTAGACACTGGGTTCGCGGCGCACGCGCGGACGGACGCGCCCGCCTTCCCGCCGCAAGTCAGGAAGGTAGGCGAGGGGCAGCCCGCCGCACCTTGGGCCTAGCCTCTAGACTTAAAGGCATGAGAACCCACACCCTCAGCCCCGAAACCCCGGCCGATACCGCAGAGATCCGCGCTTTGCTTCTGGCCGCCTTTGATACCAGCTATGAAGCTGATCTGGTGGAAGCCCTGCACGGCAACCCCAATGCCTGGGAGCCGGGAATCTCCCTCACCGCCCGTGACGCCACCACCGGTGCCCTCGTCGGCTACGTTCTCATCAGTCGTTGCTGGGTAGGCTCCTGGCCCGCCTATGCTCTTGCACCGCTGGCCGTCCACCCCGACTATCAGGGCAGGGGAGTGGGTACCGCCCTTACGCTTGAAGCGCTGGCACGCGCACGCGCGTCCGCCCAGATCAGCAATGCACCCACCAGCCTGCTGGTGCTCGGAGAACCCACCTACTACAGCCGCTTCGATTTCGTGCCGGCAGCCCGCCACGGGGTGCGCGCCATCATCGACGGTATCGAGCCCGCCACCCTAGCTGAAGCCCTGCAACTGATCAACCTCACCCCTGACTTCCCACCCATCTCAGGCGAAGTCACCTGGCCCGCCGAATACGGCCTTGACCAGGGAGATGACCTCTAAACTAGGACCCCAGGCGTACACCTACCCGGCAGAGAAAAGACGAGAAACATGAGCAGCACCTTCACCCCCGAACAGGCCCCCACCCCCGGCTACAGCGCAGCGGACGCCGAACGCTGGGTTCCCGAACACCACAAGTTCGTCTACCGCTCACCCTTTGAGCGCGACCGCGCTCGCGTGCTGCACTCCTCGGCCCTGCGCCGCCTGGGCGCTAAAACCCAGGTGGTTGACCCCGACACCGACGACTTTGTGCGCACCCGCCTAACCCACTCCCTTGAAGTAGCCCAGATTGGCCGGGAACTAGGCCGTATGCTGGGGTGCGACCCCGACGTGGTCGATACCGCCTGCCTCTCCCACGATCTAGGCCACCCGCCCTTTGGCCATAACGGTGAAACAGCTCTCGACCGACTAGCAGCGGACGCCGGTGGTTTTGAAGGCAACGCCCAGACCCTGCGCCTGCTCACCCGGCTAGAACCCAAGGTGATTAGACACGACGGGGGATCGGCGGGGCTGAATCTCACCCGGGCGTCCCTGGACGCAACCTGCAAGTATCCCTGGACCCGCGCCCAGGCCCCCGTCCGCACCGATGGTAAACCTAACCGCAAATTTGGTGTCTATGCCGATGACCTACCCGTCTTCGAGTGGCTCCGCTCCGGTGCAGTCGAAGCCGGGGCCGCGCCGACTCAAAAGTGCATCGAAGCCCAGGTCATGGATCTTGCCGACGATATCTCCTACTCCGTGCACGACGTCGAGGACGCCGTCTTCGGCGGGCACGTGCAGCTCGATGAGCTAAAAAATGCGGACGCCCGCCAGCAGGTTTTCGACAAAACCCGCCTCTGGTACCTGCCAGGGGTTGAGGACGCCACCCTCGATCAGGCCCTGACCCGGTTAGAGAACCTCAACCGCTGGGTGCCTTACATGAGGGGCACCCGCTCGTCCATGGCGGCTTTTAAGGCCCTTACCTCCAAACTCATTGGGCGCTTCGCTGCCAGTGCTATGCTGGCAACCCGCGATGTCTACGGGGACGAACCGCTCACCCGCTACCGGGCCCAGCTGGTGGTGCCCGAAGAAACCGAGCACGAAATCGCCGTGCTCAAGGGTATAGCTACGGCTTTTGTGATGGCTCCCCGCGATGCGGCAGCCGCGCAGACAACCGAGGGAAACCAGCAGGAGATCCTTGAATTTCTAGTCCACGCCCTCTTTGATAACCCCAACTATCTTGACCCGGTCTTTGCCGCCGACCTGCAAGAACTTGGTCGTAATGACGACGCCGCCCGCCTGCGCCTGGTCATTGACCAGGTCGCCTGCCTGACTGACCGCTCCGCGGTCGCCCTCTTCAAACGCATCACCGGAACCCACTGGGCAGTGGGGGACAAGCCCCTCTGGTAGGCAAAATCCACCGGCTTGACGCCCCCGACTAGAATTGAACCCGTGGCAGGCTTAATCAAACGAGAAGACATTGACGAGGTGCGCTCGCGCACCGACATCCGCGAAATCATCGAAGGGTACGTAACCCTCAAATCCGCCGGCATCGGCTCTTTCAAGGGCCTGTGCCCCTTCCACGATGAACGCACCCCGAGCTTCCACGTGCGCCCCCAGATGGGAACCTACCACTGCTTTGGCTGCGGCGAATCGGGCGATGTGATCAGCTTCCTCATGGAAATGGACCACACCTCCTTCACCGAAACCGTTGAAAAACTCGCCGCCCGCATCGGCTACGAACTGCACTACGAGCAGGGTAGCGGCATGAGCCGCGAAGAGGTAGGACGCCGCCAGCGCCTCCTCGACGCCCACAAGATTGCAGCGGAGTTCTTCCAAAAAAACCTCTACACCCCTGCCGCCGTTGAGGCCCAAAAGTTTCTCGGTGCCCGCGGCTTCGACCCCGCAGCCACCCAAAAATTCGGGGTTGGCTTTGCCCCGCGCGGCTGGGATAACCTGCTCAAATACCTCATGAACAAGGGCTTTACCACCGAGGAACTCCGCGAAACCGGCATGTTCTCAGAGGGGCAGCGGGGCCTTTACGACCGGTTCCGCGGGCGCATCATCTGGCCCATCCGCAACATCACCGGCGAAACCATCGGCTTCGGCGCTCGCCGCCTCTTCGACGACGACCAGGGGCCTAAATACCTCAACACCCCCGAGACCGCCCTCTATAAAAAATCACAGGTCCTCTACGGGCTTGACCTGGCCAAACGCCCTATCGCCAAGAAGAAGCAGATTGTGGTCGTCGAGGGCTACACCGACGTCATGGCAGCCCAGCTGGCCGGCATCGACACCGCCGTGGCCACCTGCGGCACCGCCTTCGGCACCGACCACATCAAAATCGTGCGCCGCCTCATCTCCGACGACGGCACCGGTGGCGAAGTCATCTTCACCTTCGACGGCGACGCCGCCGGCCAAAAAGCCGCCCTCGCTGCCTTCTCAGAAGACCAGCGCTTCGTCGCCCAAACCTTCGTCGCCGTCGCAAAAGACGGCATGGACCCCTGCGACCTGCGCCTAGCCCGCGGGGATGCTGCCGTGCGCTCCCTCATCGCCTCCCGGCGTCCGCTCTTCGAATTCGCCATCGACGCCACCCTCGCCAACTACGACCTCGGCACCCTCGAGGGGCGCGTGCGCGGCATGCGCGCCATCGCCCCCATCATCGCCGGAATCAAGGACGCCGCCCTGCGCCCCGCCTACGTACGGCAAGTTTCAGGGCAGTTAGGGCTTGACGCAGCCGAAGTCCAACGAGCCGTGAGCGCTGCAGCAGCCAATCCGCAGGCGTCCGCCAGCCAAAGAGCAGAGGCTGCAGAAGCCGAACGAGCCGCCCGCGCCGCCGCAGAAGAGACCCCCGCCCCCGTAGAAGACCCCTACGAGCTACCCGACCTGCGCGACCCCGCAGCTCGCACTGAGCGCGAAGCCCTCGAAATCGTGCTGCAATACCCCCAATACCTCTCCCTCGAACAGTGGCAGGAACTTGCCACCGTACACTACCGCTACCGGGCCCACAGTGGCATCGCCCAGGGCATCATCGGGGCAGCCTCCACCATCGCCCCTGAGCCCGGAGCCACCTGGGTCAACACTGTGCGAGCCTATGCCCCCGAACCCGTCCACGCGCTCATCGCAGAACTCACCGTCGCCCCCATCCCCGCCCGCACCGACGACCAGCTCAACCGTTACTCCCGCGACATACTCAACCGTCTCTTCGAGCAAGAAATCACCCGGCAAAAATCAGACCTCCTCATGCAGCTCCAGCGCCTCTCACCCCAGAGTGACGCCCAAGCCTACCGAGAAATTCAACAGCAACTCCTCACCCTCGAACTCCGCCGCCGCAGCAAAATGCAAGGCCAAGACTAGTGTGTGATTGAGGTAACTCATTCTCGATTTGCGCGCGGCAAAAACCCTGTGTAAAGTTATTACTCGTTGCAGCGATGGAAACAAAGCGAACGACATTCCCCCGTAGCTCAATTGGCAGAGCATTCGACTGTTAATCGAAGGGTTACTGGTTCGAGTCCAGTCGGGGGAGCAGAACAAAGACCTAGCTTCGGCTGGGTCTTTTGCTTTAACTAGCAACCCCTCGCTCCGCTCGGGATTCGGTGAACTTTTTATTTCCTCGCGCGCTCGGAAAAGTCCACCTCATCTGGGAATCAGCGCCACACTTGCTGAAGTCGTGTCTTCTGTTCACTAAGGGTGGTGGCTTTGCCTGAAGGGGCGTAGCATGTGAACTGTTACATAGTTCAAAGATGAAGGAATAGGAAATGTCTGACCAGCAACTTCTAAACGACCTCTACGCCACCGCTGCTCGAAACGAGAAAGACATCATCACCTGGCGTCACCACCTTCACCAGCACCCCGAACTTTCAAACCGCGAGACAAAAACAGCAGCCTACATTGTTGAACGCCTCAAGGATATGGGCTTCGCAGATACTGACATACAGCAAAACATCGGCGGAACCGGAATCATCGCCACCCTGCGAGGGAGCACCTCCTCAGAAAAGGCTGTTCTCTTACGGGCGGACATGGACGGCCTGCCCGTCAAAGAAGAAACCGGCCTGCCCTACGCCTCTGAAGAAGTAGATGAAAACTACCCCGGTGGCCCTTTTCCCGTTGCTCACGCTTGTGGTCACGACTGCCACGTTGCCATGCTTTTGGGTGCAGCGCGTGCCTTCGCAGAGCACCGAGAGGAACTCGCCGGAACAATCTACTTCGTATTCCAGCCAGCAGAAGAAGGTGCCCCGGTGGAAGAAGAGGGCGGCGCAGCCTACATGCTAACTGATGCGGCCTTTGACTCACTTGACCCCCAGCCAACTCTGGCCTTTGGTATGCATGTGATTCCTGCACCAAGTGGCTATGTGGGATGGTCCTCGGGTGTGCAGCATGCTTCATCTGAAATGGTCAAGATAACTGTGTGCGGTGAGCAGGTGCACGGTTCATCGCCGTGGGCGGGGCGAGATCCGATGCCAGCGGCTGCGGACATCATCAGCGCCATGGGGCAAATCTACCGCCAGATAGATGCTAAAGACGCGTTTACTATTTCCATTGGACATGTTGAAGATCAGGGGCGTTTCAACATCGTCGGCGAAAAAGTAACTCTCTGGGGCACCGTGCGCTGTCTCAAAGACGGACTAATGGACGCCGTCAACACTAAGATTTCCTGTACAGCTACCCACATCGCAGAAGCCTATGACTGTACAGCTACCGTTGAGTTCTTGCAGCAAATTCCGGCTGTGGTTAACGCGCCTGAAACGGTCGAAGTCTTGCGCCCTGCTTTGGAAAGCGCAGCAGCAGACCCGGACCGGGTCTTTGCAGCGCCAGCGTCGCTGGGGTACGACGACGTCTCTGAGTTCATTAACCGGTACACCGGTATGTACGCCCTGCTCGGTGTGCAGGATGTGAAATTCGGCTCGGGTGCAATGCCAGAACCTGTTGACGGCGGACGCGGGTTTGCTCCCAATCACTCACCGCGTTTCTACGCTAACGACGAAGCCCTCATCACCGGCGTCCGAATGCACCTTGCGGTTGCGCTGGCCCATCTTGAAACAACGCAAGACTAAGAACCAATAATCGCATCACAAATCGGGGCGCAGTCGCCACAAGCCCCTAAAAGCCGGTAAACTTACTATTTGGTACACGTAATACGCAAGCACGCTTATCGACACAGAGAGAGGTGGCACATGACCACTCCTAACGACCTGAACGGCTCACGCCGGGCCCAGGGTCTGCGCGCCGGCTTCAACAACATCAAAGCTAGCGTGACGAACGTGGCTGACGCGGGCAAGGTGCTCACCAACCTAGCCCCTAAGCAGCTCAAAGACGAAATCCAGATCGCCAAGATTGAGGTCAAAGAAAAGGGCATCGCCCTGGGCAAGGGCGCCGCGGTTGCCGCAATAGCCCTGGTCTTCGCTCTCTTCATGGCTGTTGCCCTGGTCATCCTGGCCTACGTTGGCCTGGCCTCCATCATGCCTAACTGGGCGGCAGCTCTGGTTCTGTTCGTGCTCTTCCTGCTCCTTGCCGGCATTGCCGGTCTGGTCGGCTTCAAGATGATCAAGGCCCAGCTGCCCTTCAAGCCTGAATCAGCTATCTTTGGTCTGCTTTACGACCTGGGTGTGCTGAAGGAAGGCTCCGCCATGACCTCCAAGCGCCTCAAGCGCGAGCAGGCTGAGAAGGCAGAAGCCAAGAAGGCCGAGCAGAAGGCAGAGGAGAAGAAGGACGGCGGCGAGCAGCAGGCACCCGCTACCCCCGCCCCCAGCAAGGAACAGCTCCTGCAGCGCACCAAGCAGCGCCGCGAGCACCTCAAGACCCTGCGCGACGACATCGAGACCTACTCACGCGACGTGCAGGCCGGTGCTCAGGGCCTGGTACAGAACGCCAAGACCTCCGCAAAGAACGCTCCTGCTACCGCCGTTGACGGTGGTAAGAAGCTGGCCGCAAACGCCTCGAACCCCGAGACCCTGCAGGCCCACTGGAAGTCTTTTGCAACCCTGGCAGCTTCCCTGGGAGCCTTCTTCGTCTTCCTCGGCAAGCTCATTAGCCGCCGCAAGTAAGACCCGCCCTGCCTCGGAAGAGGCGGCATAGGCGTCCTTGCACTCAAGCCCGCCCCGGCACCACTTGCCGGGGCGGGCTTTTTACTGCCCAGAGAAAGAGCGGACGCCTGGGGCAGGCGAACTCCGCTGCGCGGCTGATGCGCGGGCCCCAAAAACCCGGTAAGGTCAGTGGGGTACCGAACGAAGAGACCTCGAAAGGGCCCCTGTATGGCTGATAAGCCTCTGACCGTCCTCATTGGCGCCGATACTTACCCGCCCGATATCAATGGGGCCGCTCAGTTCTCATCCCGTCTCGCCCAGGCTCTAGCCGAACGCGGCCATACCGTACATGTGATGGCACCCAAGCAGGAAAAAGGCGTCACCAGCCGTCACACGGTAGACGGCATCGTCGAGCACCGCATGCGCTCGCACAAGGTAATTACCCACCCCTACATGCGCCTGAACTTCCCCTGGGAGATTTACGCCGAGGCAGACCGCCTGGTGCAGGAGATTCAGCCCGATGTGATTCATATTCAGTGCCATTACATCATTGGGCGGGTACTGGCTCGTGTTGGGGCTAAACGCGGTGTGCGGGTTATCGCTACCAACCACGTGATGCCCGAAAATATCACCCCCTTCTTACCATTCGGTAAGGTTGGTAATGAGCTGGTGGTTAAGGCTTCGTGGGTTGATATGCGCCGGGTGCTCAACCGGGCTGCTGTGGTGACTACTCCCACCCAAATCGGTGCCGATGCGATGGAAAGCGCCGGTAAGTTCCGCCGGCCGGTGATGCCGGTATCAAACGGTATTCAAAGCTCTGATTATGAACTTGCCCCGGGCGAAGTGATCGAGAAAGCTGCTGATGAGCTAACGATTTTCTTTGCCGGGCGCCTGGCCGTTGAGAAGAATATCGATGTGCTCATTGAGGGTTTTTCGCTTCTTCCTGCTGAGTTAAGGCAGAAAACTGTGCTTGAGATTGCTGGAACCGGCGAGATTCTTTCTGATTTGCAGGCCAAGGCCGCAGAATGCGGTGTAGCTGACCGGGTGCGTTTCTTGGGGTACGTGTCCGATGAAGAACTTCGCGCGGGCTACCTGCGCGCCGATGTCTTCTGCCAGCCGGGTACTGCCGAGCTGCAGTCGCTGGTGACCCTGGAAGCTATGAGCGCTTCAAAGCCGGTGGTCCTTGCTAACGCCCTGGCCCTGCCGCACCTGGTTGATTCGGGGAAGAACGGTTACCTTTTTACCCCGGGTGATACAGCGGAGCTGGCTGCCCGCCTGGCCGACGTGCTGAGCCTGCCCGAGGACGAGCGGAGGGCCATGGGGGAGTGCTCCCGCCAGATGGTAGCCCGCCACGCCGCCGAAAAGACCTGGGAGACCTTTGAATCGCTGTACCGCTCTAATGAGCTCTATGATCGGTTCCTGGCGGAACGATAGGAGCGCTTACAGGCTCAAGCCTTACGCCAGATGCGCGGACGCCCGTGGTTTGGCTTCATCTGCCCTTTTCGGTATTCTTAGAGGCAGCGTCAAGCTCGCTAGAGCCTGGTGCTGTGGGGCTGTAGCTCAGCTGGTTAGAGCAGGGGACTCATAATCCCTTGGTCGCGGGTTCAAGCCCCGCCGGCCCTACTATGAACGCCTTGCCTTTCTGCTTTCAGAAAGGCAAGGCGTTTTTTGTACCCTACCCAGGGTGTGGGCGACACGCCCCGTTCACCGGGTATTCTCACGCAGTTCCCACACTCTTACCTGGCGGGTGCTACATTTGCTGAGGAAAGTTTCACTTTCAATCACTCGCATTCCACCTATCCCAGAGGAAACTATGTCTTTCTCCCTCAAGCGCATCACCGCGCCCGTACTCGCAACCGGTCTACTGGCAGGTTCACTGGTCGTTGCAGGCTCCGCCGGTGCCCAGGCAACCACCAGCACCACCCAGTTCGCAACCTACACTTCAGAAGCTGGTGTGAGCTCCAACTATCACGTCTACGCAGAGAACATTGACTGGTCCCAGCCCGTTGGTGTTGTCTTCTACCTCGACGGGGACTACTGGCAGACTAACCAGTCCAAGGTGCACTCACCCAACAACTCTCAGCTACTGGGTATGGCCGAGGTCGCTAACGAACGCAATATGGTTTTCGTTCCCGTCATCTCACCCGATAAGGACGCTACCGGCAACGGCATCACCTGGTGGCAGTCCATGGACGCCAACGGCGACTGGTTCCGCTCTTTTGCAAGCTCCTTTATCGCCGAAGCAGGTCTGGACTCCTCTAACGTCTGGACCATCGGCCACTCCGGCGGCGCAGAAATCACCGGTTTTGAACTGCTGGCCGATAGCCAGGACTCCTGGCGCACCGGCGGCGGCTCGGTTATGGTCGGTGGCGGCAACAGCAACGGCATGCAGACCCTGCCCTCAGACACCGCTAAGGACTTCTCTCTGCAGTGGTACATCGGCTCTGAGGATGGCGTAGGCGCCACCTGGCCTGTTGCCTGGTCAGCCTATGGCGCGGCAGAAAACGGCTACAGCATTTACTCAGCAGCAGGTTTTAACAACGTAGATTTCACCGTGCTGCCCGGCATTCATCATCACAACTACGATTTCCCCGTGATCCTTGAAGAGGCCCTCGATAAGGTTGAGCCCAAGCTGATCGGTGGCATTGGCGCCTACTACTACGCTCACGGTGGCGCTGAGACCTTTGGTGAGCCGGTCGCTAACGAATACAACGTTGAAGGCGGCGCCCAGCAGCTCTTCCGTGCTGCGGACGGCACCGAAACCCTGCTGGTCTGGTCAGCCGACACCGGCGTCGTTACTCCGGTGGCCTACCTGCGCTAGCAGATAAAATATCGGCGAACTCCTTCATCCCGTATGCTGTGTAGTAACACACATATTTGAGGGAGTAACCGTGGCACGTTCGCCGTTTTTTCAGTCCGTTGCAGGCACCTGTTCGCTGGTGCTTGCAACGGGCTTTTTACTGATATCTGCCCCGTCTGTAGCTCAGGCAGCACCTCCGGGTGGCACAACAGGTGAGGCAGCCGCCCAGGGGCAGGTGGCGGGTGGCCCGTCCGCAGGTGCCGCAGGCGAGATGACCACCCGCTACCAGCCGACAGCTGAACCAGATACCGACCGTCTGGTGGTGAAATTTAAGGACGGGGTAGACGGCCAAGAACAGGCCCAGATACTGAATGAGGTCGCTGCGTCCACCACAGCTGTAGACACCGCAGAAGTCTCTCACGAAACGGTTGAGCAGGCCCAGGTTGTAGATGTTCAGCAGATGATGACCCCGGATGAACAGGCGCAGGTGGTTGAGCTTCTCGAAGAGCAACCTGATGTTGAATACGCTGAACCTGATCTCATCATCACAACCGGCCAGGCAGCTACTCCCCGTAATCCTCCTAGCGACCCTTACTTTGCTAGTCATCAGTGGAATATGCGAGCTATCGATGCGCCCGGTGCCTGGCGATACGCTACCGGTGAGGGCATCATCATCGGTATCGCTGATACCGGGCAGACCTGGCACCCCGAACTAGCTGCAAAGACTTTACCCGGCTATGACTTTGTCTCGGCCGATCAGAGCCGGGACGGTAACGGCTGGGACCCCAACCCCAACGATGAAGGCGACTGGGGGCCTCAGGTTCCCCGTTCTATGTGGCACGGAACCCACGTAGCTGGTATCGCTGCCGCCGCAACCGATAACGGGGCAGGAGTAGCCGGTGTAGCCCCTAATGCGCGAATCCAGCATTCCCGCATTATGGGTGTCAACGGCCGCGCCTACACTTCTGACCAGGCTGCGGGCATTGCCTGGAGCGCCGGTGTGCCCGTACCCGGAGCACCTGCTAACCCCACACCGGCTCACGTCGTTAACTACTCTGAGGGCTTCTATTCAGCAACCTGCCCCAGGGTCCTGCAGGACGCCATCAACGCGGCTCATGCACGGAAGGTACCGGTGGTTGCGGCAGCAGGTAACTTCGGGGCAAATGCGGTCGGTACCTCACCGGCTAACTGCCTGGGAGCTATCGTGGTCGGTGCAACCGCTAACGGCAATGTGATGACAGGTTACTCCAACTGGGGGCCCATGCTTGATGTGCTGGCCCCTGGCGGTGCGGTTGGATCAGATGTCTGGTCAACTGTGAATACAGGTGCCTACACCCAGGCAGGGCCCGGGTACGGACCGCTCAATGGCACCTCAATGGCTGCCCCTCATGTGAGCGGCATTATCGCTATGATGAAGGAACGCAACCCGAACCTGACCGTAGAGCAGATTCGCACCATTCTTAAGGACACCGGATCAAACGTCAACGGGTACCGTTTTGTTAACGCTCCTCGTGCAGTTTCAGCTGTTGCAGATACCCGTGGTTTCCCGCTGATTGGTGCTATCGGAGCCTACTACTACGCCCACGGGGCAGCCGCTACTTTTGGAACGCCGACGAGTGCTGAATTTCCCCTACGTGATGGAGGAGCGGGGCAGAACTTCTCACGTAATTTCACGATCTACTGGACTGCCCGCACCGGGGCCTACCCCGTGAACTTCTCGGGAGGTATCGGGGCTAGATACCGAGCCGGTGGCTACGAGAACGGGTACGGTTATCCGCTCTTTGCAGAGACTGCTATCACCGGTGGCGCGATGCAAAAGTTTGCTCTTGCTGACGGGCGTCGATTTGCCTTCTACTGGACCCCTCGACACCATCGAACCCACGTGGTGTGGGAGGCCGGTGCTATTGGCGGCCGGTTTACAGCAGCAGGTGGAACTGCCCGCTATGGCTTCCCCGACACCGATGAGCAAGCTGTTCCCGGCGGCGGCGCCCAGCAGCGCTTTACGACACCTTCAGGTGCAGGCACCCTGTTCGTATGGTCACCTACCACGGGCGCTAAGACCCTGGTGGCAGACGGTGGAATCTACTGGTACTGGGTCAATAACGGCTATACATCATCGCTGGGTTTCCCCACTACCGATGAGGTTTCCCATCCCGATGGGTCAGTGACGGTGAGCTTCACCAAGGGTGCGGTTGTGCGGTGGAGCGCCGAAGGTGGGGTGCAGCGCATCCGCTAGGCTGTAAAATCATCGCCGATAGGTAACAGCACGCTGGGGTCTTCAAGCCCTAGCAGGAGCAGGGGGTTCGTGTAATCGAGCCCCCTGCGTGCTGTTTCAGAGCCCGGGGCAGATTCCCTCACACCCCAGTGCAGGCAAAAGTGTGGGGCACAGTGCTGAACCTCAGAATCTAGCTGGGCGATGGCGTCCCCGGCCTGCACCCGGCTACCTACCGGTAGGGGGTTCATGACAGGTTCAAAGGACGACCGCCGCCCGTCCGGGTGCTCAAGGGTGAGCACCTGCCGGTCAACTACGGTTCCAGCAAAAACTACCTCCCCCTCGTAAGGGGCAAGGACGCTCCCACCCGCTTCCAGCGCAAGGTCAACGCCGCGGTGCCCGGCAGCCCAGCGGGCAGCCGGCTTCTCAAAGCCCCGAACCACGGTAAGCTGCCCTTCCACCGGGGCCTGCCAGGGCGGCGTCCGCCCTGCAAAAGCTAGCGGGGTTACTGCCCCCACTAAAAGCAGGGCACAACAACAAACCCCTAGAAACCTCACAAGCCTTCTAGAAAGCGATAGAAGAAAAGACACGACAAAAACCTTTCGGTCGGTGCCCGCCCCTTACCCCAGGTGGCGCCAACCGTAGGTTGTCTCCATCTTTACCACTGGAAACCTGCCACCACAAGAGCCACAACCCCGGTGATTAAAGCCCAATAATGCGGTATAGTTGTTGATTGCAGTTTGCCCCTGCGCCCTGCCCAAAAACAGGTAGTGCGAGGGCAAGGGGAATCCCTTTACATAGAGACCCCTCCTTGGCGAGCCGTTCACGCGAGCTTCACCCGGGATCTGACGTCGCGTAACGCGAAGCAACTAGCCTCTAGTTGATAAGGAACTTTCGGTCCGGCACAGGCCGGTGAAGGTCTGAGACAGCTTCGTCACTCCAACGAAAAAGTCTGAGCGTTACCAGGGGAGCGGGCCTTGTGCCCACATGCTCCACATGTAAACCGATAACTACTATGCGCGGAGCGGAGCTAGCCTGGAATCAGGGGCCCGCCCGGCACCCCTAATACATAAGGAGACGACATGCCCGTCGTAACTATGCGCCAGCTTCTCGATTCAGGTGTCCACTTCGGTCACCAGACCCGCCGCTGGAACCCCAAGATGAAGCGCTTCATCCTCACCGAGCGCAACGGCATCTACATCATCGACCTGCAGCAGTCACTGGCCTTCATCGACCAGGCTTACGAAGCTGTTAAGGCAACCGTTGCTCACGGCGGCACCGTTCTGTTCGTTGGTACCAAGAAGCAGGCTCAGGAAGCCATCGCTGAGCAGGCTACCCGCGTGAACATGCCCTACGTCAACCACCGCTGGCTCGGTGGTATGCTCACCAACTTCGCAACCGTTTCAAAGCGCATCGAGCGCATGAAGGAACTCGAGCAGATCGACTTCGACGACGTCGCAGGCTCACAGTTCACCAAGAAGGAACTGCTGCTTCTGCGTCGCGAGCACGAGAAGCTCGAGAAGACCCTCGGTGGTATCCGTAACCTCACCAAGGCTCCCTCACTGATCTGGGTTGTTGACACCAAGAAGGAACACCTGGCTGTTGACGAAGCTCAGAAGCTCGGCATCCCCGTAGTTGCTATCCTCGACACCAACTGCGACCCCGACGAAGTTTCCTTCCCCATCCCCGGCAACGACGACGCAATCCGCTCCGTCAACCTGCTCACCCGCGTCATCGCGGACGCAGTTGCTGAAGGTCTGCTGGAACGCGAAAACAAGAAGGCCGGCAAGTCAGCTAACGCTTCCGAAGAGCCCATGGCTGAATGGGAGCGCGAACTGCTCGAGCAGCACGAAGCTGCTAAGGCAGAAGCACCCGCTGAAGAAGCTAAGTAAAGCCTCATAAGAGAAACGGCACCCGCCCACATTCGGTGGGTGCCGTTCTCACCTCTTCTGCCGAAGATACCGGCAGGAACCCAATAGATTTCCCTAATCTGTTCAAAATATAAGGAGTTCACCATGGCGAACTACACCGCAGCCGACATCAAGGCTCTGCGCGAAAAGACCGGCGCAGGCATGCTCGACGTCAAGAAGGCCCTCGACGAGGCCAACGGCGACCAGCAGAAGGCAATGGAAATCATCCGCGTTAAGGGCCTCAAGGGCGTCACCAAGCGCGAAGGCCGTGCAACCGCAGAAGGCCTCGTTGCTGCCCGCGTAGAAAACGGCGTTGGCTTCATGATCGAAGTTAACTCAGAAACCGACTTCGTTGCTAAGTCCGAGCCCTTCATCAAGTTCGGTAACGACGTTCTCGAAGCAGCAGTTGCCGCTAACGCTTCCACCCTGGAAGAACTCAAGGCAGCTTCTTACGAAGGTAAGACCGTCGACGAGCTCACCACCGAAGCAGGCGCCCTGCTCGGCGAAAAGATCGTTGTTCGCCGCGTAGCTCGCGTTGAGGGCGAGAACGTTGCAGTTTACCTGCACAAGACCTCCAAGGACCTGCCCGCACAGGTTGGCGTTCTGCTCGCAGTAGCTGGCGAGAACACCGAGGAAGTTGCTCACGACGTAGCCGTTCACATCGCTGCAATGAGCCCCAAGTACCTCAACTCAGACTCCATCTCAGCTGAGGACATCGAGGCAGAGAAGCGCGTTGCTGAAGAAACCGCCCGCGGTGAAGGCAAGCCCGAGCAGATCATCCCCAAGATCGTTGAAGGCAAGCTCAAGGCTTTCTACAAGGAAAACACCCTGCTCGACCAGGACTTCGCTAAGGACTCATCCAAGTCCGTAGCTGCAGTTCTCGAGGAGAACGGTGCAACCGCAACCGCTTTCGAGCGTTTCCGCGTCGGCGCCTAATACTCTTCAGGTGTGATTGAGCACCAAAAAAGCTCATAGCTCAGGGGAGCCCCGCACAGGGGCTCCCCTTTGCCGTATGCTAGAAACAAAGCGCGCAAGGGACGCCGCAAAAAAATTTTGACCTTTTTCAGGAGGGCCACCATGGCAGAGTCAACCCGAACCATCCACCGCGACGATACCGGCCGCCGCCGCGTCCTACTCAAGCTCTCCGGCGAGGTCTTCGGCGGCGGTGAAGTTGGTATCTCCACCGAGGTAGTTCGCGGCATCGCAGAACAGATCGCCTCAACCATCGGCCAGGTCGAAGTCGCAGTCGTCGTTGGTGGCGGCAACTTCTTCCGCGGCGCAGAGCTCTCAGAAGCCGGCATGGACCGCTCCCGCGCCGACAACATCGGCATGCTGGGCACCGTCATGAACTCCCTAGCCCTGCAGGATTTCCTCGAACAGGCCGGTATCGACACCCGCGTCCAGTCAGCCATCTCCATGCAGCAGGTCGCTGAAAACTACATCCCCCGCCGCGCCATCCGCCACATGCAAAAAGACCGTGTGGTCATCTTCGGCGCAGGCGCAGGACTGCCCTACTTCTCCACCGACACCGTCTCAGCCCAGCGTGCCCTCGAAATCCACGCCGACGAGGTCCTCGTCGCCAAGAACGGCGTTGACGGCATCTACACCGCCGACCCCAACAAGGACCCCAACGCCGAGCGCCTCTACAAGCTCACCTACGACGAAGCCCTAAAGCGTAACATCCGCGTTATGGATCAGACCGCCTTCTCCCTCTGCAAGGACAACAACGTCACCATGCGCGTCTTCGGCATGCAGGGCGAGGGAAACGTGGCTCGTGCCATCCTCGGCGAAGAAATCGGCACCTTGGTCACTGCCTAAACGCGCCACGACCACTAGACTAGATAAAGACTACCTACACCGCGCCCACAGACGGGCACAACCCTAAAGGACTAACAACAGATGGTTGAAGAAACCCTGCTCGAAGCCGGCGAAAAGATGGACAAGTCCGTCGAGGCTCTCAAGAACGAATTTGCCTCAATCCGCACCGGACGCGCCAACCCCGCCCTCTTCGCAAACCTCACCGCAGACTACTACGGTGCCCCCACCCCCCTGCAGCAGCTGGCGTCCTTCCAGACCCCCGAAGCTCGCACCGTCCTGATCACCCCCTACGACAAGAGCGCCCTGGGTGCCATCGAAAAGGCGATCCGCGACTCCGACCTCGGCGCTAACCCCGCCAACGACGGCAACGTCGTGCGCGTTGTCATGCCCGAAATGACCGAAGAGCGCCGCAAGGAATACATCAAGATGGCCGGCCACAAGGCTGAAGAAGGCCGAGTTGCCGTCCGCAACACCCGCCGCCACGCCAAGACCGCTCTCGACAAGCTGGTTAAGGACGGCGAAATCGGTGAGGACGAGGGCGCACGCGGCGAAAAGGAACTCGACGCCCTGACCAAGAAGCACATCGACACCGTTGATGCGCTGCTGAAGTCCAAGGAAGCTGAACTGCTCGAGGTCTAAAACCGCATGACTGTTCACTCTCAAGAACAGCAGCCCCAGGCCTCTAAAGTCGGCAGGAACCTACCCGCTGCCATCACCGTCGGCCTTGTGCTGGGCGCGTTGCTGGCGGTGGGTTTGTTTTTTGTTCCCCTCATCCTTGTGCTTCTAGCAGCAGCAGCTGTTTCTGTGGGCACCTGGGAGGTCTGCCACGGGCTCAACCAGAAACGCGGCATGGGAATCCCCGCTATTCCCGCTGTTGCAACAGCCTTTATCATGCCCTTTGCCGCCTACTATGGGGGCGGCTCCTGGCTAATTTTTACCGTGGTCGCCTCGATTCTGGTGCTGATTGGCTGGCGTATCGTGGGGCACCGCGACGGCATGATTATGTCGATTATGGGCTCCATCTTCGTGATGTCCTGGGTGCCCTTCATGATTTCCCTGGCCCTGTTGCTCTACCGCGAAGAATCGGGCCCCGGCAAAGTGCTCATGATTCTGCTCATGGCTATCGGAAACGACACCTGGGGCTACATCGCCGGCGTGAAATGGGGCAAGACCCCTATGGCCCCCAAGATCTCTCCCAAGAAAACCTGGGAGGGTTTTGCCGGGTCAATGGTGGGCTCCATTATTGTGGGCATCATCTGTTCGCTCTTCATCGGCGACCCCTGGTGGTACGGCCTGATTGTGGCGGTCTTCCTGGTGGTTGCCTCAACAGCGGGTGACCTGGGGGAGTCCATGGTCAAGCGTGAAATCGGCATTAAGGACATGTCGAATATTCTGCCCGGACACGGTGGTGTAATGGACCGCCTGGATTCCATCGTGTTCGCTATCGCTATCGGTTACGTGATTTTCTCGGTGCTCTCAGCCCTCTTCTAGAGGCGGGTGCTGCCAGATATTTGGAGGCTCAATGAAACATCAGGCTGAATCTTCCGGAGAGTTTCGCCGGGTTAGCTCCCACGAGAAGGGGTACTCGGTGGCTGCCGTGGACTCCTTTTTCACCCGCCTAGCCGACGACTATGAGCTGATGCTCTCGGGCGCCGAGGTGGGGGCAGATGTGCATACCTCCCGCACAGTGCGCGAGGCAGTTTTTGAGCCAGAGAAGGGCGGCTACGCTCCGGACGACGTAGATGCAGCCCTCGATAAGGTCGAAGACCGCTTCTGCGAGCTGGAACGCCACCTGTACGTGCAGCGCTACGGGCAGGCGACCTGGGACCAGGCTGTGCAGGAACTTGAGGACCTTTTGCGCGGACGCCTGGAACGCCCCACCGGCCAGCGCTTCCGTAGGCCCTCCAAGCGTCTCACCAAGGGCTACTTCGTGAAAGAAGTTGATGCCCTCTGTGAGCGCCTCTTGGCCCACCTTGAGGGGGCGGACGTCCTCGCCCCCGCCGATGTTAGGTCGGCTGCTTTTAGCCCGGCAACGGGGGACCTCAGCTATGAGGAAACCCAGGTCGATGCCTTCTTGGACAGGGCTATTGAGTATCTGAACGATACGGCTGCTTCCAGCATCTAGGACTACTTGATAGGTGGACCACCCGAAATATTTCGGGTGGTCCACCTTTTTTAGTCTAGAGACTTGTGTGTAACGGAGATAACACGCTAATGTGTGTTGAGTTACACAAAGGAGGTAGTGATGGCACACACATCACCAGAATCTCACCAGCCTCTAATCGACGCTGAGCATGTCGATTTTAAGGCAGCTCAGAATAGCGGTGAGTTTAAAGAGCTTCGCGCAATCCACAGGTCTTTCGTCTTCCCCATGACCGTGGCCTTCTTGGTCTGGTACCTGCTGTATGTGATTCTGGCGGTGTATGCCCCCGGCTTCATGGCAACCAAGGTGCTGGGCAATGTCAATATCGGCATTATCTTTGGTCTCTTGCAGTTCGTTACCACCTTCACTATCACCGGTTGGTATGTAGCTTTCGCTAACCGCAAGCTTGACCCTCGCGCAGCTAGCCTGCGCAGCGACATTGAATCCGGCAACTACGCCCACAAGGCTCACTAAGGGGTGAACTTTTCATGACGACTACAGGAACCCTCCTCGCGGCTGAAGCTAGCGCCCAGACCGTGGGTACCCCCTGGGTAAACATGGCCGTATTCGGTGCCTTCGTGCTGGCCACCATGGTGGTGGTGCTTCGCGCCTCTAAGAACAACAAGACCGCAGCTGACTACTATGCCGGTGGTCGCTCCTTCAGTGGCACCCAGAACGGTCTGGCTATCGCGGGTGACTACCTCTCGGCGGCCTCCTTCCTCGGTATTGTGGGCGCTATTGCCCTGCAGGGGTATGACGGCTTCCTCTACTCCATCGGCTTCCTGGTTGCCTGGCTGGTGGCCCTGCTGTTGGTGGCTGAGCCCCTGCGTAACACAGGTAAGTTCACCATGGCAGATGTGCTCTCCTTCCGCCTGCGTCAGCGCCCCGTCCGAATTGCCGCCTGTATCTCAACCCTGGCTGTTACCCTCTTCTACCTGCTGGCCCAGATGGCCGGTGCAGGTGCCCTGGTTTCCCTGCTGATGGGTATTAGCTCCAAGGCTGGCCAGTCGCTGGTCATCATCATCGTGGGCGTACTTATGATCGTCTACGTTCTGATCGGCGGTATGAAGGGCACTACCTGGGTGCAGATTATCAAGGCTGTTCTGCTGGTCTCTGGCGTTGCTATTATGACCATCTGGATCCTGGCAATCTACGGCTTCAACTTCTCCGCCATGCTCGGCTCGGCGGTTGAAACCTCCGGTAACCCGGCTATTCTGGAGCCTGGCCTCAAATACGGTCTGAATGATCTGACTAAGCTGGACTTTATCTCTCTCTCCCTGGCTCTGGTCTTTGGTGCAGCTGGCCTGCCCCATGTGCTCATGCGCTTCTACACCGTTCCTACCGCTAAGGAGGCCCGTAAATCGGTAGTCTGGGCTATCGTGCTGATCGGCCTCTTCTACCTCTTCACCCTGGTGCTGGGCTTCGGTGCCGCTGCCCTGGTGGGTGCGGACGCCATTAAGGCAGCTCCCGGCGGCGTTAACTCGGCAGCCCCCCTGCTGGCCTTCGAGTTGGGTGGCTCCCTGCTGATGGGTGTGATTGCTGCCGTTGCTTTCGCAACCATCCTGGCCGTGGTGGCGGGTCTGGCGATTACCGCGTCCGCCTCCTTTGCCCACGATATCTACACCAACGTTATCTGCAAGGGCAACGCTGACCCTGCCAAGGAAATCCGCGTAGCAAAAACCACCGTGGTCGTTATCGGCCTGCTGTCTATCGCAGGCGGTATCGGCGCCCAGGGGCAGAATGTGGCCTTCCTGGTGGCCCTGGCCTTCGCGGTAGCGGCTTCGGCTAACCTGCCCACCATCGTCTACTCCCTCTTCTGGAAGGGTTTCAAGACTCGCGGTGCCCTCTGGTCTATGTACGGTGGTCTGGGCATCTCGGTGATCCTGATTATCTTCTCCCCGGTGATGTCCGGTGCTGAGACCTCTATGATTCCCGGTGCTGACTTTGCCTGGTTCCCCCTGGCTAACCCCGGTATCGTAGCGATTCCTGCAGCCTTCCTGCTGGGCTTCCTGGGCTCACTCGGTGGCGATAAGGAAGATGAGATCAAGCAGGCTGAGATGGAAGTTCGCTCTCTTACCGGTGTTGGAGCCGAAGGAGCTATCGACCACTAAGAGCCGGTAGGCTCGCGCCTGCTGTAAACCCCCATCGCTGGCAGCCCATAGCAGGGCTGGTCGGCGGTGGGGGTTTACTGTGTGGTGAGGTAGGGGTGCTTTGGTATAACACAGGGGGATAATAAGCCAACACACTTGTAGCTTACTTAGCTTTATCTTGGAGTTTGATATAAACTAGAAGTACGCTGAACAATTCGGGCTCACCCCCGTAACCCTATGAAAGAAGGAAAACATGTCAATTTTCGGTTGGATCGTTCTTGGTCTCATTGCTGGTGCCCTCGCAAAGCTGATTATGCCCGGTAAGCAGGGCGGCGGCATTCTGGTTACCATGGTGCTCGGTATCGTAGGTGCGCTTCTCGGTGGCTTTATCGGTAGCTTCATCCCCGGCCTGTCAGACGGCATCCAGAGCTTCAGCATCGGCACCCTCTTCACCGCCGTTGTAGGCTCACTGCTGGTCCTCTGGATCTACGGTGCCATCACCAAGAACAAGGCCTAAGCCCTAGCGGCCTAGCTCTAAGCACTCAAGCCCCGGCGGGCGTCCGTCCTTACCCAAGGACAAGACGCCCACCGGGGCTTTGTGCTACCCGCGTGGGCAAAAGAACACTGCCCCCTCAATCAGGTGGGCGGACGCCGGCGGTAGGGTAGTGGGGCACCACAAGAACACCGGCAGGTAGGGATTTTCATGAAAAGCATCGCCAGAATCGTTAGAGCCACAAAAGAGCTATGGCCCTACTTCGTAGGAATCATCATCTGTGCGGTACTCACCAGCGCAACCTCCCTGCTGGCTCCCTTCATTATTTCGGGGGCAACCGATGCCGTTGTGGGGCACCTGAACGGTTCAGCCCCCACCACCGGCACAGCCATCGCCTGGTTCGCGGTTGCCTACCTGGCAGCCCAGCTGGTGAGTGTGCTGACCACCAACATCGGGGGCTATATCGGCGATGTGATGAGCCAGCGCATGCGTACTATCCTGTCGGTACGCTACTACGAGAAACTGCTCTCCCTGCCCCTGTCCTACTTCGATACCGAGCTGACCGGCACCATCATCGCCCGTCTTAACCGCTCCATCACCGAAGTTACTAACTTCGTCAAGACCATGAGCAACACCTTCATCTCCCTGGTGCTCACCACGGTTTCGGTGATTGTGATTAGCTCTATCTACTACTGGCCCCTGGGGCTGCTGCTCATTATTATCTTCCCGGTCTACTTCTGGCTCACCAGCAAAACCAGCGAAAAATGGCAGGTCTGGGAAGGTGAGAAGAACGAGAACATCGACATCGCATCCGGCCGCTTTGCCGAAGTTATCGGGCAGATTCGTGTGGTGAAGTCCTTCGGCCGCGAGCGCCGAGAACTCACTGATTTCGGTGGTCGTTTCGAAAAGACCATCGGGCTCACCCGCGCCCAGTCTAAGTTCTGGCACGCTATGGACGTTGCCCGGCTCTCTTTCCTCAACCTCATCTTCTTCGCCCTCTACCTGCTGATTTTCCTGCGCACCCTGGCCGGGGACTTCACCATCGGCGACATGGTGCTGCTCATCCAGCTCCTGGCCATGGCGGTTGCCCCCATCAACTCACTCTCCTGGATCGTCGATACAGCCCAGCGCGCTATTGCCGGTTCTAAGGACTACTTCGAGGTCATGGAACGGCAGTCGGACGCCCGAGCCCTGGCCATTACCGCCGGGGCTGCCGGGGCGCGTCCGGATTCCGCTACTGACGCTACTGCCGCCAGCCTCACCGCTGAACCCGGAGCCGAACTCGTCCGCTTTGAGGGCGTGACCTTTGGCTACGAGGGGGAGGCAGATGTGCTGCACGGGATTAATCTGGCGGTGAAGCGCGGGGAGCGTATTGCCTTTGTGGGGGAGTCCGGCGGGGGTAAGTCGACCCTCATGGCCCTGCTCGAAGGTCTCTATGACCCCCGTGAGGGCCGGGTGCTGGTTGACGGCATGGATATTGCCGGCAGCGACCTGGCGCAGGTGCGCTCGCTGATTGGCATGGTCTTCCAGGACGCCTCGCTCTTCTCGGGCACTATTGCCGAGAATATTGCCTACGGCCGCCCCGACGCTACCCGTGAGCAGATCATCGAGGCTGCCACTAAGGCGAACGCCCACGATTTCATCTCAAAGTTTGCGGACGGCTACGAGTCGCTGATCGGTGAGCGCGGCCTGAAGCTCTCGGGCGGCCAGAAGCAGCGTATCGCTATTGCCCGAGCCATGCTCAAGGACGCCCCGATTCTAATTCTTGACGAGGCTACCAGTGCCCTGGATACCAAGGCCGAGCGGGCAGTGCAGAAGGGCCTGGAAGAGCTGATGGAGGGCCGAACCTCCCTCATCATTGCCCACCGTCTTTCGACCATTGCAACGGTCGACCGTATCGTCACCCTCAAGGAGGGGCAGATTGACGAGGTGGGCAGCCCTGCCGAGCTGGCGGCCTCCGGCGGTATCTACGCCGAATTGCTGGGCCTGCAGAATAGCGGCGGTAAGGCTAGCAAGAAGAAGCTGCAGAGTTTCGATATCGTCGGCTAGCAGGGTAGGTACCATCTAGGTCAGAAATGACCATCAACTAGGTGGGTTTTTCTGACCTAGATGGTACCTACCGGGGTGTAAAACTTAAGGTATGAAGAAAAGCACCCTCACCACCCTAGCCGGTGGGCTGGCCCTCGCCACCGCCGGGCACTTCGCCTTCTGGGGCTACCAGCAGCACAAGTACGTCCACCCGGAGCTCCGCCACTGGAAGCTCTTTCTCGCCCCCCGCCCCGGCTACGTCGCCCTCAAAGGACGCCTGAAGCGCGAGCCCCAGCGATCCTTCGCCGTCGTTGCGCCCCCGGCCCCCGGCGTCCGCGTCGAAATGGTCGATGTGGCCCAGCCCGACCTGCCCGGTGGCCTGCCCTGCTACCTCAACCTGCCCGAGCACCGCCAGTACGACGGAGCCGTGCTCTGGATTCACGGGGGCGGGCACGTGCTCGGTTCCGCGGGCCCCGACCAGGCAAAAGTCTCCCAGATGGCTGCCGACTTGGGCGTACCCGTCCTCTCCGTCGAATACCGCAACGCCGGTGAGGCCCCCTTCCCCGCCGACCTCGACGACTGCTACGCTGCCCTGCGCTGGCTGCAAACCCAGGCTGAAAAGTACGGCATCAACCCTGCCAAGATTGCCCTGGCAGGTTCTAGCGCCGGTGGCGGCCTGGCTGCCTCCCTGGCCCAAAAAGCCCTGGATACCGGCCACCCGGTCGGCTTCCAACTGCTGGCCTACCCCATGCTCGATGACCGCACCGACCACCCCGCCCAGCCCGGCCAGGGCCGCTGGCTCTGGACCGCCCTCGACAACAAACTGGCCTGGAACACCTACCTGGGCGGACGCGCGGGCGCAGCTTCCCTGCCCGACTACGCTGCCCCTGCCCGCCGCCAGAACCTGGCCGGCCTCCCGGCAGCCTGGATTAGCGTGGGCGACATCGACCTCTTCTACGCCGAGAACTCCTCCTACCACCAGCGCCTGCTGGCCGCCGGGGTTGAGAGCACCCTGTATGAGGTACCCGGCATGTACCACGACGCCCCCGGCCTGAAACCCACAGCCCCGGTCGTCCGCGAACTTGAAGCTGCCCAGCGGGCCGCCCTGCGGGCCTTCTTCGAGGGCAACTAGAGCCGATGTGAGAACATAGAACCATGCGATTTGGCTCAACTCAGCGCTTCGGCGCCTCCCGCGAAACCCTCACCGACCAGCTAGCAGACTTCCTGCAGGGCGGGCGGACGGTCACCCTGCTCGGCTCCACCGGGTCCATCGGCACCCAGGGCGTGCAGGTCATCGACCACCTCAACTCCCTGGCAGGAACCTCCACAGGTAGCGACGACGCTCCCGTGCGCGTCACCGCCCTCTCAGCCGGCTCCCGCTCCTTGCCCCTTCTGGCAGAGCAGGCCGCCCGCCTGCGTCCGCACCTGGTCGCTACCAGCGGCACCGAAGCGGACGCCGCCACCCTGCGCTCGCTGCTGGCTGAGCTGGCACCGGGCTACAGCCCCCAGATTGAGTGGGGCAAGGACGCCGCCACCGCCGCAGCCCGCGCCGGGGCGGACGTTGTGCTCAACGGCATTACCGGCTCTATCGGCCTGGAACCCACCCTGGCTGCCCTGCAGGCAGGCTCCCAGGTGGCCCTGGCGAACAAGGAATCGCTGATTGCCGGTGGCGAGCTGGTCAAGGCCGCCGTGGACGCCTCACCCCTGGACCAGCCCATGATTCCGGTGGATTCTGAGCATTCTGCCCTGGCCCAGGCTCTAGCATCGGGCACTGACCGGGAGATTGACCGGCTGGTGCTGACCGCCTCGGGTGGGCCCTTTAGGGGCATGACCTACGAGCAGTTGCGGGAGGTCACTCCGGCACAGGCCCTGGCTCACCCCACCTGGGACATGGGGCTGGTGGTGACCACCAACTCGGCCTCTATGGTCAATAAGGCCCTGGAGGTGCTGGAGGCCCACCACCTCTTCGGCATTGACCTGGACCGCATTGATGTGACGGTTCACCGCCAGTCGGTGGTGCATTCTATGGTGCAGTTTGTGGACGGCTCGACCCTGGCTCAGGCGTCCCCGCCCACCATGCTGCTGCCCATTGCCCTGGGGCTGACCTGGCCCCACCGTATTCCGGGTATCGCGCAGCCCTGTGACTGGTCGCAGGCTACCGAGTGGACTTTTGAACCCCTGGATAACAAGGCCTTCCCGGCGGTGGAGATGATTAAGCGGGCGGGCCAGCGGGGCGGTACCTTCCCGGCGGTCTTTAACGCTGCTAATGAGGAGGCGGTGGCGGCCTTCCACGCCGGTGCTATTCGTTTTACCGACATGATTGAGACAACCGGGCGGGTGCTCGATGAGCACGCGAGTTCTTCGGCCCTGGCCGAGTCAGGTTCTCTGACTCTGGAAGCGGTGCTTGAGGCAGAAGCCTGGGCCCGCACCCGTGCCAACGAGATTCTGGGGCAGGCATAGACCTACCCCTGCGTAGGCGTATCTAAAGAGATGACCCCCCTTGTTTCTCTCTTCACCCTGAGATAATCCATGGGGTGAAGAGAGAAGCGAGGGGGTCATCGTTTGATGTATGGAGTCTAGAAGACGGTGAGGCCGCGGGCGCGGAAGATGTCGCGGGCGGCTTCGGTGGCTTCTTTGCTGGGCGGGTGGACGTCCTTGAGCTTGTAGTCGTAGCCCAGGGACTCCCACTTATCGGTGCCCATCTGGTGGAAGGGGAGCACCTCAACCCGTTCAACGACGTTGCGCCAGCGGCAGACGATGTCGGCGACCTTTTCAATATTGTCGGGGTCATCGGTGTAGCCGGGTACCAGCACAAAGCGGATCCAGATTTTCTTGCCCAGGGCTGAGAGCCTGTCGCCGAAGTCGATGGTGGGTTGTAGGGCGCGACCGGTGAGTTCCCGGTAGACCTCTTCAGAACCCGATTTAACATCGAGCAGCACCAAATCAACGTTGTCAAGGAATTCGTCTGAAGCCTGAGCTCCGAGAAAGCCTGAAGTGTCGATGCAGGTGTGAATACCCAGAGACTTGGCACTCATGAGGATGTTCTCGGCGAAGGGGCGTTGCATGAGCACTTCCCCGCCTGAGATAGTGATGCCTCCGCCGGTGGCTTTGAAGACCTTGCGCATGCGCTTAATCTTTTTGATGAGGTCGGCAGCCATGACGGGTTTGCCGTCCTTCATATTGAAGGTGTCGGGGTTGTGGCAGTAGAGGCAGCGCAGGGGGCAGCCGTTCATGAAGATGGTCATGCGGGTGCCGGGCCCATCAACGGCAGTTACCAGCTCCCAGGAATGTACAGACCCTAGCTGGCCTTCGCGCATGAGTTTGAGCTGGGCGCTGCGTTCGAGTTCTGTCAGCTCACCCAGGCCCCAGGTGCCGGCCCCGGAATGCCGGTCCGCCGGCGGAGCAAATGCTAGCTCGCCGGCGGTATCGGTTATCTCGTGAGAGATATCAAGTGACATGAAGAATCACTAGGCTCCGTGGTGGAAGGTGCGGGAGAGTACGTCCAGCTGCTGTTCGCGGGTCAGGCGCACGAAGTTGACGGCGTAGCCCGAGACGCGGACGGTCAGGTTGGGGTACTTGTCGGGGTTTTCCATGGCGTCCTCAAGGGTTTCGCGGTTGAGGACGTTGATGTTGGCGTGGTAGAGGCCCTTGGGCGCGGTCTTGTTGGCGCGGTTTGCCTTCATGGATGCGAGGCGCTCTTCGTAGGTCTTGACGGCCATGATGTTCTCCTTAGTGGTGAGTTGATTGAAATAGGGCGGCAACCCAGGCTCGTGGCGAAGCTGCTGGCTCGGTGGCTGGCGTGAATCGCCTTGTGAGCGAAGCGAACCAGGCGAGAGGGTCGGCAGCGAGCGCGAACCTGGGGAGCCGTTCTGTAGTTTTAGTCCTCTTCAGGAATAAATCCTGCGTCCAAGATTCCGACCAGGTTGGTGACCTGTTCTTCCTTGGTGCGGCCGAGGGCGGTGGGGGTGATGGTGTTTGTCAGGGAGATGCCGTCGAGGGCGTCTTCGTAGTCCAGCTTGCCAACTGAGAGCATGGAGGCGACCATGCCGTGGGTGTCCATGCCGTTTTCGGGGTTGGCGCCGGGGGAGAAGGGGGTGCCTGCGCGGTGGCCGGAGGGGAAGTTACCGGTTGCCTTGCCGTAGACCACGTTGGAGGTGATGGTCAGCACGGACTGGGTGGGGATGGCGTCGCGGTAGAGGGGGATGGCCTTGATTTTCTCCATGACGGTGTGGACGATGGTGGCGGCGATGTCGTCGGCGCGGTCGTCGTCGTTGCCGTAGGCGGGGAAGTCGCCTTCGGTGATGTAGTCGACGATGAGGCCGGTTTCGTCGCGGACGGGGGTGACGGTGGCGTACTTGATAGCAGACAGGGAGTCGGCGACGATGGAGAGGCCTGCGATGCCGCAGCCCATGGCTCGGATGATGTCTGAGTCGTGGAGGGCCATTTCGATGGACTCGTAGGCGTACTTGTCGTGGCTGTAGTGGATGATGTTGAGGGCCTCGACGTAGGTGGCGATGACCCAGTCGAGCATTTCTTCGTACTTGAGCCAGACTTCGTCGAAGTCGAGGGGGCCGTCGCCCTTGATGGGTTCGTAGCCTTCGACGATGAGTTTGCCGCTCATTTCGTCGCGTCCGCCGTTGATGGCGTAGAGCAGGGCTTTGGCGGCGTTGACGCGGGCTCCGAAGAACTGCATCTGCTTGCCGATTTTCATGGGGGAGACGCAGCAGGCGATGGCGACGTCGTCGCCCCACTGTTCACGAATCTGGGGGTCGGATTCGTACTGGATGGAGGAGGTCTCGATGGAGATGGCGGAGCAGAATTCCTTGTAACCGGTGGGGAGGTTTTCGTCCCAGAAGATGGTGATGTTGGGTTCGGGGGCGGGGCCTAGGTTACGGAGGGTCTGCAGCAGGCGGAAGGAGGTTTTGGTGACCAGGGTGCGGCCGTCGTCGGCGAAACCGCCGTCTGACCAGGTGGCCCAGTAGGGGTCGCCGGAGAAGATCTGGTCGTAGTCGATGGTGCGCAGGAAGCGGACGATGCGGAGTTTGATGACGAGGGCGTCAATCATTTCCTGGGCGTCGGTTTCGGTGATGAGGCCTGCGGCCAGGTCACGTTCGAAGTAGACGTCGAGGAAGCCGGAGAGACGGCCGATGGACATGGCGGCGCCGTCCTGGGACTTGACGGAGGCCAGGTAGGCGAAGTAGGTCCACTGCACGGCTTCCTGGGCGGTGCGGGCCGGGCCGGAGATATCAAAACCGTAGAGGGCAGCCATCTTCTTGAGGCGCTTCAGGGCCTTGATCTGTTCGGAGTGTTCTTCGCGGTAGCGGGCCCAGTGCTCTGAGAAGCCTTGATCGGCAACGGCGTGCTTGGCGCGTTCTTTGTCGGCGATGAGGTTGTCGACGCCGTAGAGGGCTACGCGGCGGTAGTCGCCGATGATGCGGCCGCGGCCGTAGGCGTCGGGTAGGCCGGTGATGATGTGGGAGGAGCGGGCCGCGCGGATGCGGGGGGTGTAGATGTCGAATACGGCGTCGTTGTGGGTCTTGCGGTATTCGGTGAAGATTTTCTTGATGTTTTCGTCGGGTTCTTTACCGGCTTCGCGGATTGCGGTTTCGACCATGCGCCACCCGCCGTTGGGCATCATGGCGCGCTTGAGGGGGACGTCGGTTTGGAGGCCGACGATGACGTTGTCGTCGTCTGAGATGTAGCCTGCGGGGAAGGCGTCGATTTCGGCGGGGGTGTGGGTGTCTACGTCGTAGACGCGGTTTTTGCGTTCGACGGAGAGGTAGTTCTTTTCGAGGGTGTCCCAGACGCGCAGGGTCTTGTCGGTGGGCCCGGCGAGGAAGGCGGCGTCGCCTTCGTAGGGGGTGTAGTTTGCAAGGACGAAGCCGCGCACGTCGATGCTGTCTTGCCAGGGGCCGGGGGTGAAGCCTTCCCAGGCGGCGGTGGATTGTTCGTTGACAAAGACTCCCGTGGTGGGGGCTTCAACCTGTGCAGTCATGATGAGTGCTCCTCGTGAAGTGATGGGGGTGGCGCCTTTGCTGAGGCGGCGCGCTTTCTTCTTTTATTCTGCCTAGTTTGCCCCGTAAAACAAAATAGGTATGGTAGATGCTTAAAAACACCAAGGTGTGCTATTAATCGACATTTCTACTAGTCATCGCAGATATTGAGGGCTCTTTCCTGTTTTCTGAGCGCCCGCCGCAGCCTAGATTAGATCCCAGAAATCCCCTCTTTGACACTTTGTGACGTAAAGGCCTTTTTGACCCAAAAGTAAAGGTAAAAACCACCCCAAAGACCTGCTCGCCCTCCCTCTTTGTGGGCAAACTCCAAGGCCATCTAAGGCGACAGCTCCCAGCCCCATGGCGTACTCTGGCAGATGACCTGCCCAACCACCACGGGCGCCGCATCTACAAGGAGCACCCTCGCGTGACCGTCCTACTTTTCATCGTCGGTGTAGTGCTGATGGCCCTGGCTATCGCCGCCTCTATCGCTCTGCACGAGCTGGGGCACCTGGTGCCCGCCAAACTCTTTGGCGTGCGCGTACCCCAGTACATGATCGGGTTCGGCAAGACCCTCTTTTCCTGGCGGCTCGGCGAAACCGAGTACGGCTTCAAGGCCCTGCCCCTAGGCGGCTACATCTCGATGATTGGCATGTACCCGCCCGGCAAAGACGGGGCGGACGGACGCGCCGGCGGCACCAGCCCCCTCCAGCAGCTAGCCCGCGAGGCAAGGGAGGCGGACGCCGAGCGCATCACCGAAGCTGACCAGGGTAGGCTTTTCTACCAGCTACCGGTCTATAAGCGCATCATCATTATGCTGGGTGGGCCTTTCATGAACCTTCTCATCGGTGTGGTGGCAACCGCGGTGCTCGTGACCGGCTTTGGCTCCTACCAGCCGACCACCAGCGTCCAGAGCGTTGCCCAGTGCGTACAAACCGTTGACTCCACCAACGCCGACACCGCTAACTCCACCGAATGCGGAGCCGAAGACCCCCAATCTCCTGCCAACGCAGCAGGGTTGCAACCCGGGGACACCATTACCTCTTTCGCCGGGCAGACCATCACCAGCTGGGACCAGCTCACCGAACTGATTCGCACCAACGCCGACACCGAGGTGCCCCTCACTGTTGAGCGCGCCGGGCAGAGCCTAGAGCTCACCATCACCCCCATGCTGACCGTACGCCCTATCTACGATGAACTCACCGGAACCTACCTCACCAACTCCGACGGAAGCTACCAAACCCAGGAAGTCGGCTTCATCGGCATCGGCCCCACCAGCGAACTAACCCCCGGAACCATTGGCGAGGTACTGCCGACAGTAGGGGAGTCGCTGCAGCGTATTGGAGCCACCCTCATCAAGCTGCCCGCCCGCGTCTACGGGGTAGCCGTCACTTTAGTCACCAACGGCGAGCGCGACGCCAACAGCCCGGTCTCAGTTGTGGGCGTGGGGCGCATCGCCGGTGAAATCGCCGCCCACGACCAAATTATTCTGCGCGATAAGGCAGCCTCCCTGGTTTCCCTGGTCGCCCAGATGAACCTCATGCTCTTTGCCTTCAACCTCATACCCCTGCTGCCCCTTGACGGCGGGCACGTTCTGGGCGCCCTCTGGGAGGGCTTCCGCCGCAAGACCGCCAAACTGCTCGGACGCCGCGACCCCGGCCCCTTCGACCCGGTCAAGCTACTACCCCTGACCTATGTGGTAGCCGGTGCTTTCTTGCTGATGACCGTGATTTTGGTAGCCGCCGATATCTTCAAGCCGGTGAGCGTGTTCTAGGAGCTGAGTAGGTGGTGCATCCTGCCCCGCCCCCTCCCCGCTCATCCATTCCAATCAGCTGCGAGGGCGTCCTACCTGCCCTTGTGTGCTTTAGCTCAACCGCTCTTTGAGCTGAAGCGTGGCACAATAGATAGTTGAACAGGTGCGCAAGACCGCACCGCCAAAGAACCTTTGGAGGAAGATTTGACCTCGGTCGCCCTTGGAATGCCCGCTGCTCCGCCGCCCGTTTTGGCTCCGCGCCGTAAAACCCGCCAGTTTAAGGTCGGTAGCGTAGGCGTTGGCTCAGAATCTCCTATCTCGGTGCAGTCCATGACCACCACCAAAACCCACGACATTGGCGCGACCCTGCAGCAGATTGCTGAGCTGACGGCTGCCGGTTGCGATATCGTGCGCGTTGCCTGCCCCACCGATAAGGACGCAGAAGCCCTGCCCATTATCGCTAAGCAGTCCCAGATTCCTGTTATCGCTGATATTCACTTCCAGCCCAAGTACGTCTTCGCCGCTATCGAAGCCGGTTGCGGTGCTGTGCGCGTGAACCCCGGTAACATCCGTAAATTTGATGACCAGGTCAAGGAAATCGCCGCAGCCGCTAAGGACCACGGCACCTCAATTCGTATCGGTGTGAACGCCGGTTCGCTCGATAAGCGCTTGCTGGAAAAGTACGGTAAGGCGACCCCCGAGGCGCTCGTCGAATCAGCGGTGTGGGAGGCTTCTCTCTTTGAGGAGCACGGCTTCCAGGACTTCAAGATTTCGGTCAAGCACAACGACCCCGTCATTATGGTTGAGGCCTACCGCCAGCTAGCTGCTGCCGGCGACTGGCCCCTGCACCTGGGCGTCACCGAAGCAGGCCCCGCCTTCCAGGGCACTATCAAGTCAGCAACCGCCTTCGGCGCCCTGCTCTCAGAGGGCATTGGTGACACTATCCGTGTCTCCCTGTCTGCGCCCCCGGTTGAAGAGGTCAAGGTCGGCTCTCAGATTCTTGAGTCCCTGAACCTGCGCCCTCGTAAGCTCGATATTGTTTCCTGCCCCTCCTGCGGCCGCGCCCAGGTGAACGTGTGGGAACTGGCTGAAAACGTCACCAAGGGCCTTGAAGGCATGAAGGTGCCCCTGC
Organism: Rothia nasimurium; assembly: GCF_042660305.1. Classification (NCBI taxonomy): domain Bacteria; kingdom Bacillati; phylum Actinomycetota; class Actinomycetes; order Micrococcales; family Micrococcaceae; genus Rothia; species Rothia nasimurium. The sequence continues at coordinate 66,190 of NZ_JBHSTW010000011.1, read as the reverse complement.
GCGTGGCCGTCATGGGTTGCGTCGTTAACGGCCCCGGCGAAGCCCGCGAGGCCGACCTGGGCGTAGCTTCTGGCAACGGCAAGGGTCAGATCTTTGTAAAGGGCGAGGTTATTAAGACCGTGCCCGAAGAAGACATCGTGCAGACCCTGATCGAAGAGGCCAACCGCATCGCCCGCGAGATGGAAGAACGCGGCGAAATTGACCTTTCAGGTGAACCCACCGTCTCAGTCTCCTAAGTAGCTGAAGAAAAGCCCACCGTGACCGTCTTTTCACGTTTCTCCCGCGGGGCAGAAGATGCCCTAATCCGCCCCCTCACCAATGATGACCGGGCGGAACTTGAAACCATGATTGAGTCGGACCCGGTGGGCTTTCTCTTTGCCGCCGAGCACCTGCACCACTTCGGCCTACCAGCCCCTAGCGCTCTGACGTCGCTGAAAACTCCCCACGGTTTCATGGGGGTCTTTATGCCCCGTGAAGTCCCCGGAGAGATGGGACCAAAGGACGTCCCCGCCGGGGTGGCTGCGCACCTCACCGAAACCGTGGGGGAGCGCCTGCCCGCCCGTGTGCGGTCCACCCTTGAGGGGCTGTTTGCGAAGGCAACTGCCAGGGTCGGCACCTCAGCTGGAGCCCACTTTGCTGAAGAGGCAGCTGCTCCGCGCACAGCCATGCCCGGTCTGGCAGAGACTCTAGTGCCTGCGTCCGCGCGTACCCCGGCGATTGCCGAACCCCGCTACTGCCTGGTGGGGGCCTTCTGGCTGGGAGCCAACTGCGTTCCGCTCACCCTGCCCGAGGCCCACTACCGCCAGGTCGCGGCTTATATCTGGCGGCACAACCGGCGCATCGGCTCCATCTTTGGCCACCGCGAACCGGTCATGGGAATCTGGTCGCACCTCGCTTCGCGCATGCCCACCCCCTTTGACGTACGTGAAAACCAACCCCTGCTAGAGCTGCCCGTGACCGCTGACCTGAGCGAGCTCGTCCGCGCGCCCCTGGCCCGCCCCTCCCTGGGCGCTCCCGCCATCACAGAGCCGGTGCGCTGGGCCCGAACCGACGACAGGCCCAGCCTGCTGCGGGCGTCCGTCGCTATGTTCACCGAAGAAGTCGGCTACGACCCCATGACGCGTGACCCCGCAGGCTACACCCGCCGTATCGACGAACTCACCCGTACCGGCCGCACCCTGGTGGCCGTCAACAGCGAGAACGTGGTCATTTTTAAAACTGACCTGGGCTTAGCTCACGACTCCACCTGCCAGCTCCAGGGAGTTTGGCTGCACCCGGCCTATCGCGGTCAGCGCCTAGCCCCCGTGCTCCTAGCGCAGGCCAGCCACCTCATCCGCCAGCGCTTCCCCCACCTCTCCCTTTACGTCAATGACTACAACGCTCCCGCCCGTGCCCTCTACGCAGCAACGGGCTGGCAGCAGCACTCAACCTTCGCAACCGTCCTGTTTTAAACAGACATATCCCCCAGTGGGGCCACGGGTGTCCCCTAAAGGGCTGATTTTCTGGCTGAGTATTAGCTGGTAGTTTTGATGATGCACACTTTTTACCTCTGCATCGCAGGTCTGAAACCCCACCCACCCCAATTTCGGACGCAGAGCACCTGATCCACGAACTTTTAGGGAAAGCATTGAAGAGCCTCCGCACACCTCTTGGCGTCACCACCCTGCTTGGTCTTTCACTGACCATGGCCCCCGGCGCCTTCGCAGCTGACGCCGTCACCGTAGATACCGACACCCCCATCGGCGCTTACTGGGAAAAGAACAAGGACGCCCTGGGCGCAGCAACCGGCGAACAGCAGACCTTCGCCAACGGCGCCACCCAGCAGACCTTCGAAAACGGTGTAGTCACCCAGGGTAAGTACGGCGGCGTGCAGGCAGTTACCGGCGCAGCGGGCGAGGCTTTCATGAAGGCCGGCGGCGCTGAGAAGTTCGGCAACGCTGAATCAGCCCCCTGGAAGCACAGCCACTGCGGTCTCTCTATCACCACCCACGACGGCAAGACCCGCTGGCTCGTAGTGCTGGATGAAAAGACCCAGGCAGGCTCCTACATCAACCTCAACTCGGCAGAAGCCAAGGCTTGGCAGGCAGAGCGTTCCAAGACCCGCGCTTGCTTCACCAACAACGCTGTTGTTGAAACCACTCCCGTGCTGCCCGAGACTCCTGCTGAGCCTGTAGCTCCTAAGACTCCGGCTGAACCCGAAACCCCGGTTGCCCCTGTTGAACCGGTAGCACCTGAGACCCCCGCAGAGCCGGAGACCCCGGTTGTTCCTGAAACCCCTGCCGGGCCTGTGGCACCTGAGACTCCGGCTGAACCCGAAACTCCGGTAGTCCCTGAGACTCCTGCCGAGCCTGTAGCACCCGAGACTCCCGCTGAGCCCGAGACTCCCGCCGACACCAACTTCGGCGATGCCGCCAACAAGATTGCTGACGCCCGCGCGGTCGCTGCCGCTAACGGCGTAGCTGTTGCCGAAACCGGTGGCGAGCTCACCAAGGCAACTGCTGACCTGGTTACCCAGGACTTTGGCGGTAACGTCTCTGCCATCTACTCCATTGCCCAGGACCGGGCGCTCATGATCAACACCGATGCGCTCGCAAGCTACCTGGCTAAGCCCGCCGAGTACGGTACCTACCTCTACCAGAACGAGTACACCAAGCACTGGAAGACCGGTGCCCTTGAACTGCGTGCTCTCTTCTACAACACCACTGCTGAGCAGTGCTCCACCCCCGTTACCTGGGATGACCACGGCTACGCCCTGTACTCCACCGGTACCGCCGTCATCTCCCACTACTTCATCCAGTACGACGACTACGGCACCTGCATCAACTGGGACAACCAGACCACCGCATCCCCCGTTACCTGGGGTGCCGGTCTGATGGATCGCACCGCAACCGGCACCGAGATCGACACCACCTACGACTGGTCAGCAGCTAAGTTCATTCCCCTGCAGCAGGTGCTTGAACTGCGCGTAGACGCTAACAAGGTGGTCTACATCAAGGCTGATGCCCAGGGTAAGCCCCTGGCAGGTGCTAAGCCCGTTGAGTCCTCAGCCCTGACCGAGGCGCTCAACCTCTCTGACCGCGGTCGTTTCTCTTCCTACAACGACTGGGCAGCAGGCGGTAACTGGAACATCTGGAACGAGATGACCATGCTCGGTGCCCCCGTTGCTGAAGCAACCGAAGCCACCGCTAACGGCACCACTATCGTGACCCAGCAGTTCGAAGGTGGCACCCTGGTCTGGACCAAGGGCACCGCTTTCATGAACGCCGAGCTCAACGACCTGGGCCAGGCCAAGCTGGCTTGGTACACCGCCCTGGGGCTCTAAGCCCCTAGACTGAGCAGATTTTTCTGCGAGGACGCCGGTGCTCCACCTACCTGCCCAAGGGCAGGGGAGTGGGTACCGGCGTCCTCTCTTTAAGGCGGGGTACACACCCCGCCGGTTGGCGGTAAACTGGTAGATAAGTATGCCCACCCCGGCCTGCACGGTCGGTGAACGGGTCCCCGTACGAGAGAAGCGAGAAACCACTTGGTCCAGCGCCTGTCCCACCTGTTCCTGCGCACCCTGCGTGAAGACCCCGTCGACGCCGAAGTCGCAAGCCACAAGCTCCTGGTACGCGCCGGTTACATCCGCCGTGCGGCCCCCGGCGTCTACACCTGGCTGCCTCTGGGGCTGAAGGTGCTGGGCAAGATTGAGAACATCGTGCGCGAAGAAATGAACGCGATCGGTGCCCAGGAAGTTCACTTCCCCGCTCTGCTTCCCCGCGAACCCTACGAAGCGACCAACCGCTGGGAAGAATACGGCGACAACCTCTTCCGCCTGAAGGACCGTAAGGGCGCAGACATGCTGCTGGCCCCCACCCACGAGGAAATGTTCACCCTGCTGGTCAAGGACCTCTACACCTCCTACAAGGACCTGCCGGTTTACCTCTACCAGATTCAGACCAAGTACCGCGATGAAGCCCGCCCCCGCGCCGGTCTGCTGCGCGGCCGTGAGTTCATCATGAAGGACTCCTACTCCTTCAACGTCGATGATGAGGGCCTGGAAGAGGCCTATCAGGCCCACCGTGCCGCCTACATCAAGATTTTTGAGCGCCTGGGTCTTGAGATTGCTATCGTCCAGGCCCAGTCGGGTGCTATGGGTGGCTCCCGCTCCGAGGAGTTCCTGCACCCCACCCCGATTGGTGAAGACACCTTCGTGCGCTCCGAGGGCGGCTACGCGGCTAACGTTGAGGCCGTGACCACCGTGGTGCCCGAGCCCGTAGATGCGTCAGCCACCCCCGCTGCCCGCGTTGAGCTGACCCCCGACTCACCGACCATTGAAACCCTAGTTGACCAGTCCAACGCCCTGCACCCGCGCGAGGGTGAGCCCTGGACTGCCGCCGACACCCTGAAGAACGTGGTGCTGGCTGTTATCCTGCCCGACGGCAGCCGTCAGCTGGTTGCCATTGGTGTGCCCGGCGACCGTGCCGTTGACCTGGGCCGTGTCGAGGTCAACGTTGGCGCCCTGCTGGGCGTTGGCGGCGAGGTTGAGGTTGAAGCTGCCAGCGAAGAGGACTTCAAGAAGTTCCCGCAGCTGGTCAAGGGCTACATCGGCCCCGGCCTGACCCTGACCGAGAAGCTCCTAGGCACTGAGTCAGCTACCGGTATTCCCTACTTTGTTGACCCCCGCGTGGTTGAGGGCTCTGCCTGGATTACCGGTGCGAACGAAGATCAGAAGCATGTCTACGACCTGGTGCTGGGTCGCGACTTTGAGGCTGACGGCGTGATCGAGGCCTGCGAGGTACGCGAGGGTGACCCCGCTCCGGACGGCTCCGGCCCCCTGATTGCAGCCCGCGGCATCGAGATGGGCCACATCTTCGCCCTGGGCCGCAAGTACGCAGAAGCCCTGGGCTTGAAGGTGCTGGACCAGAACGGCAAGCTGCAGACCGTCACTATGGGCTCCTACGGTGTGGGCGTGACCCGCGCCCTGGCCGCCATCGCCGAGGGCAACCACGATGATAAGGGCCTGATCTGGCCCCGTAACCTGGCCCCGGCCGATGTTCACGTGGTGATGACCGGTAAGGGCAGCGAGATCGCTGAGGGCGCAGAAAAGCTGGTTGCTGACCTTGAAGCTGCCGGGCTTGACGTCATGTTCGATGACCGCCCCAAGGTATCTCCCGGTGTGAAGTTCGGCGACGCTGAGCTGCTGGGCGTGCCCACTATCGTGGTGGTCGGCCGCGGCTTTGCCGAGGGCAAGGTTGAAATCAAGGACCGCCGCAGCGGCGAAGCCCGCGAGGTTGCTGTAGCGGACGCCGTGACCGAGCTGCTGGCTGAGATTCAGGGCTAATACCCGCAGGTAGGTACCATCTAAGTCAGAAAAGACCACCAACGAGCTGGTCATTTCTGACTCAGATGGTACCTTGTGGTTTAACCGCACTCCCAGGAAAGGCAGAAGCGTGCTCGATACCCTCGGCTTTGACTCTCTCGGCCTTGAGCCGACCACGCTAGTTTTGTTGCTTCTGGCTGCCCTAGCCGCTGGCTGGGTGGACGCCGTTGTGGGCGGCGGCGGCATGATTCAGCTTCCTGCGGTTCTCATGGTTCCTGGGCTTTCACCGGTGCAAGCCCTCGCCGTGAACAAGCTGGGGTCTGTCTTCGGTACCCTCACCAGCGCCGCAACCTACCTGCGGCGCACCCCGGTTGATGTGCGCACCACCCTACCTGCGGCGTCCTTGGCCTTTGTGACCAGCATGGGCGGGGCCCTGGTCGCCACAGCCCTCCCCGAAGAACTCTTCAAGCCCATCATCGTACTGGCGCTGATGCTGGTGCTGGTCTACACGGTGTTCAAGCCTTCACTCGGTGAACTGACCCAGCTAAAACACCGGGGGCTCAAGCACCTCATGGTGGGGCTGGGAATCGGCACGATCATCGGTTTTTATGACGGGCTGCTGGGCCCTGGCACCGGCTCTTTTCTGATGATGGCCATGGTGTCGTTGATGGGCTACAGCTTCTTGCAGTCAACAGCCCAGACCAAGATTATTAATGCCGCTACTAACCTGGGAGCTCTGGTGCTGTTTGCGGTGGCAGGTCAGCAGGTGTGGGCTCTTGGCCTTTTGCTGGGAGCAGCGAATATGGTGGGTGGCTACCTGGGAGCGCGTACGGCGCTGGCTCGGGGGAGCCGCTTTATTCGCTGGATGATGATTGTGGTAGTCAGCGCCCTCATTATTAAGCTGGGCACCGATATTCTGGGTACCCTTTAGGCAGCAAGCTCCTGGCTATCGAGGGCCAGAATGAGGGCGAGGGCTTCAATATCATCTGCTGACGTTGCGAGGGTCTGGTCGGCCAGGGCAGCGCGGGCGTTGGATTCAATAGCCGCGGTGAAGTCGGTGATCTGCGGGGAAGCGTCCGCTGCTTCGACAAGGGGGTAGGACGCCGCGGGCGCCTCAAAGACCCCGTAGCAGGTCAGGACGGGGGCAGCTAGGTGCCCCATATCGGTGGTAGCTGTTGCTAGCTGAGCTGCCTGGGCTGCTACGTCCGTATAGCCCTGCTCGGCACGGGCGGCGTAGACCTCGCTGACGTAGTTGAGCTGATAGATACTCTGCTGCAGGGGCAGTAGGGAGGCAGGCTGTACAACCTGTTCACTGCCTGAACTATCGGGGGCACCGGCAGTAAGCCCCTCATCACCACAGGTGTAGCTACTGATATGTGCTATCTCATCGGTCAGGGCCTCGGGGTAGGCGGCAGTAGTCAGCCCGTCCTGGCGGGCAGCCTGCCACACATCCGCAACGGCTGTGAGAGCCCGAGCCCGATCACCGGCGTCCTGGGTCGCAAAACCTAGCTCCAGCAGGGCCGAAACCGTGCTCTGGAGCTGCTGCTCTACCGGCTCATACTCCGTAACCGTTACGTCCTGAGCCGCAGGGGCAAGGGTCTCAAGGGCGGCCTGCGCCGCCTGCCCCAGCGCGTCCTGACCCGACTCATCAGCTGCCTGCTGCAGGGCGGTCAGCTGAGCAGCCATGGTGCTCTGATCGCTAAGGTCAGCGCGGACCTGCTCCGCCTGCCGCTGCGAAAACCAGCCCACAGCAAGGAGCACCACCAGCAGACCAGCTAATAGAGCGGCCACAAGTACCGGGGTCAGACGAACAGAGCGATTCATAGGCAGCTACCTCTCACACAAAACAGACGGGCAAGAGCCCACCTCCCATTCTGCCAAAAAGTCCCGTAGCCTGCCCGCCCTCAGCGAATTCTCGGCTGACGTACTGGGAGCCGGTGGTAGGCTTGAACGGATTTACCTACCCCTAGACACCAGGAGCTACGCGCGATGGCATCACCCAAAGCCAGTAAAAAGGACGCCCCCAACGCCCGCGAGCGCCGGGCCGCTGCCCGCGCTGAGCAGGGCATCACCAAGAAAGCCCCTGCCGGTAGCTTTGTGAGCGTCGAGGGCGTGCGTGAGGCCGTCACCCGGGTGGTGGAGCAGGAGTTCAAGCTGGTGCTGGAGAAACTGACCGCTAAGGGCAGCGGCGCTAACCGCACCCTAGAAATCGTGGTGGACTACCCCGAAGACCGTACCGATGCCCTGTCTCTCGATACCATTGCTGAGGTTTCCCAGGCCCTGTCAGCCGCTCTTGATGATGCTGATGACGGTGAAGTGCCCTACTCCCTTGAGGTGTCATCGCGCGGTGTGACCAGCCCCCTGACCGAAACCCGCCACTGGAAACGCTCAATCGACCGGCTGATTGAGATTACCGAAGCCGGGGGAGAGAAGTACCTGGCCCGCCTCGACTTCGTCACCGATGAGGGGCCGGTTATTCGCCGTAAGAAGGAAACCAAGAAGGGGCAACCCGAAAGCTACCGCGACGCCGTCGCCCTACCCTGGGGCACAATTTCTGCTGCAAAGGTAGAAATTGAATTCAACCGCTAGCAAGTAATCGCTAGAATATAAAGACAAGACCACAACTCAATACTTTTGAGGCAGCGCGCCGTAGGTGCGCGAACATACACCGCAAGCGGTGCCGGAGCTTTTTGCCCCGGCACCGTGTTACACGGAAGGGCCAACTATGGACATTGATTTGAGCAACCTCCGCCTGCTCGAAAAAGAGCGCGACATCTCAATCGACACGCTGATCCCGATGATTGAGAGCGCCATCCTCCTGGCCTACCAGAAGCAGCCCGGTGCCATCCGTGGCTCACGCGCTGAGCTTGACCGCACCAGCGGCAAGGTCACTATCTGGGCTCCTGAGCTCGATGAAGATGACCAGCAGATTGGTGAGTTCGACGATACCCCCAACAACTTTGGTCGTATCGCGGCTTCTACCGCCCGCCAGGTCATTCAGCAGCGCCTGCGCGATGCCCAGGAATCAGCCGTGCTCGGTGAGTTCAAAGACCGCGAAGGTCAGCTGATTTCAGGTGTTATCCAGCAGGGCCCCAACCCCCGCATGATTCACGTTGATTTGGGCACCCTTGAAGCTGTGCTGCCCACCAACGAGCAGGTGCCCGGTGAGCGCTACGCCCACAACACCCGCATCCGCGCCTACGTGCTTGAAGCCAAGCGCGGACCCAAGGGCCCCTCCATCGTGCTCTCTCGTTCCCACCCCAACCTGGTGCGTCGCCTCTTTGAGCACGAGGTTCCCGAAATCGCCGATGGCTCAGTCGAAATCATGGCCATTGCCCGCGAAGCCGGCCACCGCACCAAGATCGCTGTACGCGCCACCAAGCCCGGTGTTAACCCCAAGGGTTCTTGCATCGGCGAAATGGGCGCCCGAGTTCGCGCGGTGATGGGTGAGCTCAACAACGAGAAGATTGATATCGTTGACCACTCCGAGAGCCCCGAAGAGTTCATTGCCGCAGCTCTCTCACCGGCTAAGGTCAGCGAAGTTACCGTCACTGAACGTAAGACCTTCTCAGCCCGTGCTATCGTGCCCGATGACCAGCTTTCCCTAGCCATCGGCAAGGAAGGGCAGAACGCCCGCCTGGCCGCTAAGCTCACCGGCTGGCGTATCGACATCATCTCAGCCTCCAAATACGAAGCCGCAATGGCAGCAGCCCGAGCAGCCCAGGAAGAAAGCGCTGAAGAAGCGCCCGAATCTGACGCTGAATAAGAGAGCTGACTAACATATTTGCCGTTAGCCCCCGCAAGGGGGCTAAACTGGTCTATAGAGGTCACATCACTATAGAGTGCTCATGGCTGGTCAGCAGCCAGCCATGCCTGCCAGCTCGCGCTCATGAGCTGGCAGTAAACAGGTCAACAACACGAAGGGAGCGCCCCAGCTGCACACCCCCGTCCGCACCTGCATCGGCTGCCGAACCACAGCACCCGCCCACGACCTCGTCCGTATCGCCCTCACACAGACTGAACCACCGCGTGCAGTCTTTGATCGGGCCAAAAACCTCCCGGGGCGTGGAGCCTGGCTCCACCACACACCCGAATGCCTTGCCCAAGCGCTTAAGAAAAACGCGCTCGCCAGGGCTTTTAGAACCCGGGTCGAAGCCAAGGAACTGGTGATCCCAGCATAATGGGGTGCCGGTTCAACCCCGCTCAAGGGGTGGCGAACCAACAATGTCAACGAGTTTGACGACTTACTGTGTACGAAAGCGAGTCAGAAAACTGATGGAAACCCGATGAGTGCCGCGCAATGAGTACTTTCCTGTGCTCGCCCACCGGCAAAAACCCAGCTGCAACCCAGCTGACACCTCATACAAACTGAAGGTTCGCCCCTGTTCGGTGCGAACCAGAACAGGAGAAAAGTGGCTAAGCCCCGCGTTCACGAGATCGCTAAAGAACTCGGAATCCCCTCAAAAGAAGCTGTCGCAAAGCTTCAGGAACTTGGCGAGTTCGTCAAGGGTGCATCATCTACCCTTGAACCGCCCGTTGTAAAGAAACTGCGTGCCGCCTTCCCCAACGCTGCTGCCTCTGCAGAGGCTCCCGCCGCTGAGAAGAAGGCTGCCGCCCCCGCGTCCGCTCCCAAGCCCGGTGCATCTGCGCCTAAGCCGGGTGCGTCCGCTCCCAAGCCTGGTGCTCCCGCACCTAAGCCGGCTACCCCGGCAGCTCCTGCTGCCCCCAAGCCCGCAGCTGAGGCTGCACCTACCGCTGAGAAGAAGGACGCCGCCGCGAAGCCCGCTGGCCCCCGCCCCGGCAACAACCCCTTCTCCACCACCCAGGGCATGTCTGCACCTAAGCCGGCAGCTCCTAAGCCCGCGGCTCCCAAGCCTGCTGGCGCTAAGCCCGGCCCCCGCCCCGGCAACAACCCCTTCGCCCCCTCACAGGGCATGGGCAAGCGCAACGACCGCAATGAGCGCGGCGAGCGCTCAGGTGGCCCTCGCCCCGCAGGTGGCCGCAACGCCCGCGGTAACAACCCCGGCGGACCCCGTCCTGCCGGTGCCGGTGGTCCCCGCCCCGCAGGCGGACGCAACAACGCACCCCGCCCCGCCGGTGCAGGTGCCGGTGGCCCCCGTCCTGCCGGCGGCGCACCCCGCCCCGCACCCGCAGGTGGCGGCAACCGCCCCTCACCCAACATGATGCCCACCAAGATGAGCGGTAACGTCGGTGCCCGTGGCGGCGCCGGTGCCCCCTCAGGTGGCGGCCCCCGTCGTGGCTCAGGCGGCCCCGGCGGCGGTAACGGTGGCGGCGGCTTCAACCGCGGCCCCGGTCGCGGTGGCCCCGGTGGCGGGCGCGGCAACGCCCAGGGCGCCTTCGGTCGCGGTGGCGGTAAAAAGAAGAAGGGCAAGACTAAGTCAGCTCTGCGTCGTGAAGAGCAGCTGCGTCAGCCTACCATCGGTGGCGTAGCCGTACCCCACGGCGACGGTACCACCGAGATCCGTATGCGTCGCGGTGCCTCACTGATGGACTTCGCCGAGAAAATTGGCGCAAACGCCGCAGCCCTGGTAACCGTACTGATTCACCTGGGTGAAATGGCAACCCAGACCCAGTCCCTCGACGAGGACACCTTCGAGCTGCTCGGCGCCGAACTGGGCTACGTCATTAAGATCGTTTCCCCCGAGGACGAAGAGCGCGAACTGCTCGAATCCTTCGACATCAACCTGGCTGCCGAAGCCGAGGCTGAGGACGACGAAGTACTTGAAGTACGCCCGCCCGTCGTGACCGTCATGGGTCACGTCGACCACGGTAAGACCCGCCTGCTCGACGCCATCCGCAACACCAACGTCATCGACGGTGAAGCCGGCGGCATCACCCAGCACATCGGTGCTTACCAGATCCACACCGAGGTCGATGGCGAAGAGCGCTACCTGACCTTCATCGACACCCCCGGTCACGAGGCCTTCACCGCCATGCGTGCCCGCGGTGCCAAGGTCACCGACATCGCGATCCTGGTAGTAGCTGCGGACGACGGCGTCATGCCCCAGACCGTTGAAGCCCTCAACCACGCCCAGGCCGCAGGCGTACCGATCGTTGTTGCCGTCAACAAGATCGATAAGGAAGGCGCTAACCCCGACAAGATCCGCGGTCAGCTCACCGAATACGGCCTGGTACCCGAAGAATACGGTGGCGACACCATGTTCGTAGAGGTCTCAGCCCGCCAGGGTAAGAACATCGACGAACTGCTCGCAGCCGTCACCCTGACCGCCGACGGCGCCCTTGAACTGAAGGCTAACCCCAACAAGGAAGCCCGCGGCGTAGCCATCGAAGCTAACCTCGACAAGGGCCGCGGTGCCGTCACCACCGTCCTCGTCCAGTCCGGTACCCTGCGAGTCGGCGACGCCATCGTCGCAGGCTCCGCCTACGGCCGCGTCCGCGCCATGTTCGACGAAAACGGCAACAACGTCGAAGAAGCCGGCCCCTCACGCCCCGTGCAGGTACTCGGCCTCAACACCGTGCCCCGCGCAGGCGACACCTTCCTCTCCACCGAAGAAGAACGTACCGCCCGCCAGATCGCCGAAAAGCGTGAAGCAGCCGACCGCAACGCCCAGCTGGCCAAGCGCCGCAAGCGCGTCACCCTCGAATCCTTCGACGCCGCAGTGGCAGAAGGCAAGATGGACACCCTCAACCTCATCATCAAGGGCGACGTCTCCGGTGCTGTTGAAGCCCTGGAAGAATCCCTCATGAAGATCGAGGTAGGCGGCGACGAAGTTCAGCTGCGCGTCATCCACCGCGGCGTAGGTGCTATCACCCAGAACGACGTCAACCTGGCAACCGTCGATAACGCAATCATCATCGGCTTCAACGTCCGCCCCGCCGAACGCGTGGCAGAACTAGCCGACCGTGAAGGCGTAGAAATGAAGTTCTACTCCGTCATCTACCGCGCTATCGAAGAAGTCGAAGCAGCCGTCAAGGGCATGCTCAAGCCCGAATACGAAGAAGTCGAACTCGGCTCCGCCGAAATCCGCGAAGTCTTCCGCTCCTCCAAGTGGGGCAACATCGCAGGCTCCATCGTCAAGACCGGCATCATCAAGCGCAACTCCAAGGCCCGCCTGGTACGCGACGGTGCAGTTGTCGCCGACAACCTCACCATCGAATCCCTGCGCCGCTTCAAGGACGACGCCACCGAAGTCCGCGAAGGCTACGAGTGTGGTATCGGCCTGGGCTCCTTCAACGACATCAAGGAAGGCGATGTCATTGAAACCTGGGAGATGCAGGAAAAGCCCCGCGTCTAGGCTTCTACCTGGTTGATATTAAGGACGTCGGCGGGCGGGGCGCCCCACCCGCCGGCATCCCTTAACGCCAGACCCGGCCAGCCGGCTCTGGGGCGCCCCGCCCCGCCGGTATGCCGGGTACATAACCTAGCAATCACGCTAAGGCACCCTAGGGTTCGCGCTTGCTGCAGACCCTCTCGCCTGGTTCGCTTCGCTCACAAGGCGATTCACGCCAGCCGCCGAGCCAGCAGCTTCGCCGCGAACCCTGGGGTGCCTTTACACTTAAACATAGACACCTCTCTAGAGAAGGAGAACATCATGGCAGATCCGGCACGCGCCGCCCGCCTAGCAGACCGCATCAAGGTCATCGTTGCCCAGGCCCTCGAACGCCGCATCAAGGACCCCCGCCTCGGCTTCATCACCGTCACCGACGCCCGCGTCACCAACGACCTCCAGCACGCCACCATCTACTACACCGTCTTCGGCTCCGAAGAAGAGCAGGCATCCACCAAGGCTGCCCTCGAATCAGCCAAGGGCATCCTGCGCTCAGAGGTCGGCAAGAACATCACAGCGCGCCTGACCCCCACCCTCACCTTCGTCCCCGACGAAGTACCCGTCAATGCAGCCCACATCGAAGACCTGCTGCGCAAGACCAAGGAACGCGACGCCGAACTGGCTGCTGCCCGTGAAGGCGCCGAATACGCCGGTGGCGAGGACGCCTACAAGAACACCGAGACTGAGGAAGACGAAGCCTAAACCGTGGCCAAGAAAGCACCCACCGGGCCCTCGGGCCTGATCGTTGTTGATAAACCCGCCGGATTAACCAGCCACGATGTGGTTTCCAAAATGCGGTGGATCGCCGGCACCCGCAAAGTCGGGCACGCTGGAACCCTCGACCCCATGGCCACGGGGGTGCTTATTCTTGGCGTCAATAAGGCAACCCGCCTACTGACCTGGGTGGTGGGGGAGACCAAAACCTACACCGCCACGATTCGTCTTGGCGTCTCCACCCTCACCGACGACGCGGACGGCGACGCCACCGCTATTGCTGAAGAGGGTACGCTAGCGGTCGTGAGCGAGGACGCCATCAGGCGGCACATCGCCGAGCTTACCGGCGATATCATGCAGGTACCCTCTGCTGTCTCGGCTATCAAAGTGAACGGGGTGCGGTCCTACGCCCGCGTGCGCTCAGGGGAAGACGTCGAACTTGAAGCCCGCCCCATCACCGTGCACTCTTTCGATCTGCACGAAATGCGCCCCACCACCGCTAGCTACCAGCTAGGTGACGAAGAGGCGAGCGCCGACGTCCTCGACCTCGACGTTACCGTTGTGTGTTCAGCAGGTACCTATATCCGGGCTCTAGCCCGCGACCTGGGTGCCGCCCTCGGAACCGGCGCCCATCTTACTGCCCTGCGCCGCACAGCCATCGGTGATATCCGTGCTGACGACGCCCACACCCTCGATGAGCTCATCGCTGGGCGGGAGGCAGAACAGCCAGCCCCGCTGCTGCCCATCGAAGAAGCAGCCCGCCGTCTCTTTGAGGTCCGTCAGCTCACCGCCGCCGAAGCAACCGACCTTGCCAATGGCCGCCGTATTAGCCCCACTGAAGGCAGTGCGCCAGCTAGCCCCAGCCGCACAACCGGCTCCACCGGCGGGCACGACAAACCCACCACCGACGGCATTAGCGCAGCCTTCGCCCCGGACGGTACCCTCGTAGCCCTTATCGAAAACACCCGCTTCCGCCGCGAAAACGTCGCCGCCCCCGTGCTTGTCTTCGAAGCCGGTCGAACCTTCTAGGAGCCCCACACCATGATGATTGCCGGACTCGACCTCTGGTTCTGGATTAGCCTTGCTCTCGGTACCGTCTCTTTCCTGATCTGCCTCACCAGATTCCTCCGCGGCGCTGCCCCCGACGACTGGTCGCAGGGATCAGTCATCGTTCTTGAAGCCTTCCTGATTGTTTACCTGGTTGGCTCCATCATTATGCAGACACTCACCGACGGGCCCAGTGGCGACTGGCTCGAATACTACGGATATCTGCTCACCGCCATGATTATTCCAGTGGGCACCTTCATCTGGTCCCTGGCAGAACGCACCCGCTGGTCAACCCTGGTACTAGGGTTAACCGGGCCGGTGCTGATCATTATGGTGCACCGCATGAATATGCTCTGGTACTACTACTAGGGCGATGAGCTGGAGCATTACAAGAATAAGCGCAGGGCGTGCGCTCTCGCCGACTAACCTTCTTGGGCTCGCGCTGGGGCGCTCACCCAATTCATGCCAGCCCCAGCCAGTCGGCTACAAGCGCACGCCCTGCGCTCAAGGCCAGAAACGCCAATAAGAGCAGCATCAACATTGCATGGGAGATGGAAGAAGACAATGAATCAAACACAGAACAAAGCCTCCGCTACAAAAAATAGCGGCTTTGGCCGCCTGCTCGTCGTCATCTACGGCGTCTTTACCCTGTCCGCAGGGGCCCGGGCCCTCTACCAGGTCATCCGCAAGTTCGATGAAGCCCCGCTATCTATCAGTCTCTCAGCGCTCTCAGCCCTCATCTACCTGGTTGCCACCATCGCTTTGGCTAAGAAGGGGGAGGGGGCCTGGAAAATCTCCCTGGCCGCCGTCAGCATCGAAATGGCCGGCGTGCTCCTCATCGGCATCTTCTCCTACCTACAACCCCAGCACTTTGAGTTGGCCTCTGTCTGGTCCCACTTCGGTTCCGGCTACGGCTACATCCCCCTGATCCTGCCCATGGTAGGCCTCTGGTGGCTCAACAAAACCCGCCCCAGCCGCACCCGCTAACCACCGGCGTCCGCCTGCCCTCAGCAGAAGGCCCCAAATACGCGTAGTATAGACACGAAGCAACCCAACCGAGGAGCACAGTGAAGCGCTTTACCGATCTCGCCCAGATCCCCGCCGACTTCGGCCCCACCGTGGTCACCATCGGCAACTTCGATGGCGTGCACATCGGCCACCAAAAAGTGCTCTCCACCCTGGTCAACACCGCCAAAGTGCACGGCCTTTCCTCCGTTGCCGTCTCCTTCGACCCCCACCCCGCCCGCGTCCACGGCCCTGCCGGGGTACACATCGAAATCATGGGGCAGGACGGCCGCCAAAAAATCCTCGCTGACCTCGGCGTCGACTACTACCTGCTGCTGCACTACAACCTTGCCTTCGCCGCCCAAACTCCCGAAGAATTCGTCAAACGAACCTTCGTCGATGCCCTCAATGCCAAATTCGTGGTCATCGGCGACGACGTCCGCTTCGGCACCAATAACTCCGGCGACCTCAACACCATGAAGGAACTCGGCCAAAAATACGGCTTTGAGGTACTCGTTGTTGAAGACCTGCTCGCCCACGACGACCGCCGCTGCTCATCAACTTCCATCCGGCAGCTGCTCGCCGAAGGGCGGGTGCGCGACGCCGCCTCCATTCTGGGCCGCAACCACTACATGAGCGGCGAAGTCGTGCACGGTGCCGCCCGCGGCCGCGAACTCGGCTTCCCCACAGCCAACATGGACGTCGACTCCGTCGGCCTCGTACCCGGCGACGGGGTCTACGCAGGCTGGCTGATTGACGAGGACGGAACCCGCCACCCCGTTGCCGTATCGGTGGGAACCAACCCCACCTTCGAAGGCATCACCACCCGCCAGGTCGAAGCCCACGTCATCGGCCGCCCCCAAGAGAAGGTGGAAGATTTTAACCTCTACGGGCAGCACGTCACCCTAGAATTCGTCGACTACCTGCGCGGCATGGTCGCCTACACCGGCGTCGAAGCACTCATTGAGCAGATGCACGCCGACGTTGAACAGGCCAAGACCATTCTCGGCATCGGCTAGAGAACATACAAAAAGTTCCCGGAATAAGAACTCTTATTCCGGGAACTTCTTTATCAGAGATGATGGGCGCGGCAGGCTCACGCTCGCTGCCGACCCTCTCGCTGGTTCGCTAGCGCTCACAAGCGATTCACGCCAGCCCCGAGCCAGCAGCTTCGCTGTGAGCCTGCCGCACCCAGATACTACATCTCTTCGTGAGTATTCGGGTCAAACCCGCGGCCTACGCCAGCTTCGAGTGCGTCGATGCGGGCGATCTGGTCGTCGGTGAGTTCCCAGTCGAAGACTGCCAGGTTTTCTTCCATGCGCAGGGTGTTGGAGCTCTTGGGCAGGGGTACCAGGTTCTTCTGGACCTCCCAGCGCAGAATCACCTGGGCTACGGTTTTACCGGTCTCGGCGGCGATGGTTTCGAGGGCGGCGTCCTTGAGCAGGTCAGTTTTGCGGCCCAGGGGTGACCAGCACTGGGTGAGAATGGCGTGGTCGAGGTTGTAGGCTGCCCAGTCCTGTTTCTGTGAGTAGGGGTGCAGCTCGATCTGGTTGATGGCGGGGGTTACGCCGGTTTCTTCAATCAGACGGTCGATGTGCTCGGGCAGGAAGTTAGAGACGCCGATGGACTTGACCAGCCCCTCTTCCTGGGCTTTGATGAGAGCCCGCCAGGTATCGACATAGAGGCCCTGGGAGGGGTTAGGCCAGTGGATCAGGTAGGCGTCGAGGTAGTCAAAACCCATACGGCTCAGGGTGCCTTCGAGGGAGCGGAGGGCAGGCTCGTAGCCGTGGTCGCGCCCCGGCAGCTTGGACTGCACGAAGATTTCATCGCGTGCAGTGCCTGAGCGCAGGACGCCGCGGGCAACACCCACCTCGTTCTCGTAGTTCACCGCGGTGTCAATGAGGCGGTAGCCGCGGGTGATGGCCTCAGAGACGGCGACCTCGGCGTCTACGTTGTTGAGCGGGTAGGTGCCTAAGCCCAGGGGAGGGATTGAGGTGCCGTCGCGCAGGGTATGGTTTTGCATTGGTTTTCCTCTCGGGTGGAGCGGGGCGGATGCGGGTTAGCGGCTGAGCAGGTCAAGCACCAGGGTGGCGCTTCGTTCGGCCACGATGGGGGCGTCCATGTGGAAGTCCTGGTCGGCTGCCGGGCCGCAGAGGTCAGAGATACCGCGTACCGCGATGAAGGGCAGAAAGCGGCTGGAGCTAATCTGGGCCAGGGCGGTGGTTTCCATGTCGGTGGAAAGCGCCTGGGGGAAGAGCTGGCGGGTGTCTTTGACGTTGTGGGCGGTAACAAAAGACCCACCGGCCAGCATCTGCCCAAAGAGGGCGCTGCCTTCACCGGTGTAAGCCGCTGCGGCAGCGCGGGCCTTCTCAACCAGCACCGGGTCGGTGGCGTAGGTTGCGGGCATGCCGGGAACCTGCCCGAACTCGTAGCCGAAGGCGGTGGCGTCCGCGTCCGTGTAGGTGTAGTCGGTGCCGATAGCCAGGTCGCCCACATTTACGTCGGCGCGCAGGCCGCCGGCGGTACCGGCAGACACAATGACGCGCGGGGTGGGTACCAGTGCCAGGGCAACAGACAGGGCCGTGGCAGCATTGACCAGGCCAATCTTTGAACGCACCAGCAGAATCTTCAGCTCGTCAGTACCGGTAGCAAGCACCCGGGGGTAGAAAAGGGCCTCACCCAGGGCATAGGCCTCACCGACCGGCTCGGTCTTAGCGAGGAAGGGGGCAGCCTCTTCGTCCATGGCTACCTGCACGATAGCGGCGTTATCAAAACCGCCGGGAAGATCAAAAGCCGACACTAGGCCATCACCTGCTCCCACTCGTCCTTCTTCTCGAGGAAAGCACGAACCGCAGCCTGGGCCTCGTCGAGCGAGTGGTTAGCACCCCAGCCGCACTGAACCTCGTTAGCGGCCGGAACCTCACCGGCCTGCAGCAGGTCATTCATCGTAGCCTCAAGAATCTGCATAAAATCGGCAGGCTCAACACCCAGGGTCAGGGCGTAGAAACCGGTCTGACAGCCCATGGGGGAGAAGTCAATCAGAGCGTCGGTGTGATTGCGCATGTGGTGGGCGGTCATATGCTCAATCGAGTGAACTGCCTTCATACCCAGGTGACCCTTGTTCGGCTGGGTGAAACGCACATCGTACTTAATCAGGACGTCCCCACCCGGCAGAATCTTACGGTCAGCTACACGCACGTAGGGAGCCGCCACAGCGGTATGATCCAGGTCGAAAGACTCAACATTAGTCTTCTGCTTCTCAAAATTCTCAGTGATTTGCATGCTTACTATTCTCTCGTACTTAGGGAACTCGCGCTAGCTGGAGGAGTAGGCTAAGACATAAGTGTTCACGAACGATTGGAGTACTTCCATGAACGTACTGATTCCCACCGCTGCTGCCTCAGCCGGCCTGATGGGCGGCTACAAGGTTGCCCGTGTTACTAACGTCCGCGCCCTGGGCGGGGTCGCTCTAGCTGCTGGTGGTGCTGCTGCCTTTGCCGGCTGGAAGAAGAACGCCGGAACCGGCACCGCCGCCGCCCTCACCGCTGTCTACCTCGGCGCCTTCGGCTACTCCCACGTCCTGCACAAGAAGATTGGCCCCTGGCCCGCCGTCTGCGCTGTCACCGGCGCTACCGCGCTCGCCTCCCTAGCCTTCGGCCGCGAGAAGAAGTAGCCCGCAGGTGAGCAAGCTACCACCGGGGCCTCTCTTCCCGGTAGCTGGCTTGTACTGTAGAGTTGACTATGCATGTGACTGCAGTCCGTGGCAGTTACCTGCAGCGGCCAAGCCGCTCACCGGCGTCCTTGGCTCTCCACCCGGCAGCAAAAATGTTGACCGGGCCGCACACGGCACTAACTCTAGGAGTTAACCCATGGCTCTTGATCCCAAGATCAAGCAGGAAATCATGAAGGAATACGCAACCCACGAAGGTGACACCGGTTCACCCGAGGTTCAGGTTGCAGTTCTGACTCGTCGTATCACCGACCTGACCGAACACCTCAAGTTCCACAAGCACGACCACCACTCACGTCGTGGTCTGATGATTCTCGTTGGTCGCCGCCGCAACCTGCTCGGCTACCTCAAGAGCGTCGACATCGAGCGTTACCGCGCCCTCATCGAGCGTCTCGGTATCCGCCGATAACACCAGGTTTGTGAGCGTGAGGGCGACACCCCAAGCTACGCATCCGGCTGCCTTGCCGGGAGCCCGTGGCTGACGGTGACGCCCTCACCCACACCTACCACCCACAGAATAGAAATAAGTCGCCGCGTGCTTTGACGGTCCTCGGTAGCGGTTTACAGAAAGCCCCATTGGCGGGGTCTGTGAGCCTCAATCGATGACCGAAGGCGCGGCGCAGACAACAGAAATGGAGGAACCTTGGAAGGTCCCGAAATTCAGTTTGCAGAAGCAATCATTGACAACGGCAAGTTCGGTAAGCGCGTAGTACGCTTCGAAACCGGCCGCCTCGCCAAGCAGGCCGCAGGCTCTGCCCTGGTCACTATCGACGACGACACCACCCTGCTCTCAGCCACCGCTATCGGCAAGAGCCCCCGTGACGGCTTCGACTTCTTCCCCCTGACCGTAGACGTTGAAGAGCGCATGTACGCAGCCGGTAAGATTCCCGGCTCTTTCTTCCGCCGTGAAGGCCGCCCCTCAACCGAAGCGATCCTGGCTGCCCGTCTGATCGACCGCCCCCTGCGTCCTGCCTTCAAGAAGGGCATCCGCAACGAGGTGCAGGTCGTCGTCACCGTGCTCACCATTGAGCCCGACGAAATCTACAACACCGTAGCAATCAACGCAGCGTCCTGCTCCACCACCCTCTCCGGCGCCCCCTTCGCGGGCCCCGTCGGCGGTGTGCGCGTTGCCCTGATCGACGGCCAGTGGGTTGCCTTCCCCAAGTTCTCCCAGCTGGAAAACGCCGTCTTCGACATGGCTGTTGCCGGTCGCGTCGTCACCAAGGCTGACGGCACCGAAGACGTCGCCATCATGATGGTTGAGGCAGAAGCTACCGATAACTCCTGGAAGCTCATCAAGGAAGACGGTGCCACCGCACCGACCGAAGAAGTTGTTGCTGAGGGCCTCGAAGCTGCTAAGCCCTTCATCGCTGCCCTCTGCAAGGCCCAGGCTGACCTGGCTGAGCGCGCCGGCAAGCCCGCCCTGGAGCTGCCCATCTTCGGTGAGCGTGCCGCAGAAATCGACGAAGCCGTCAAGGCTTTTGAACCCAAGATCGTTGAGGTCTACTCCATCGCCGGTAAGCAGGACCGCGAAACCGCGTCCGCTGACCTGCAGCAGGAAATCGTAGAGTCCCTCGCCGGTGAAGGTAAGGAATTCGAAGGCCGCGAGGACGAAGTCAACGCAGCTTTCAATGCTCTGACCAAGCACGTTGTGCGTCAGCGTATTCTCACCGACCAGGTCCGTATCGACGGCCGCGGCCTGACCGACATCCGTCAGCTCACCGCTGAGGTCGAGGTACTGCCCCGCGTCCACGGCTCTGCCATCTTCGAGCGCGGCGAAACCCAGATCATGGGCGTCACCACCCTGAACATGCTCAAGATGGAGCAGCAGCTGGACTCCCTCTACCCGGTCAAGTCCAAGCGCTACATCCACCACTACAACTTCCCGCCCTACTCAACCGGCGAAACCGGTCGCGTGGGCTCACCCAAGCGTCGCGAAATCGGCCACGGTGCTCTCGCCGAGCGCGCCCTGACCCCGGTTCTGCCCTCACGCGAGGAATTCCCCTACGCTATCCGCCAGGTCTCTGAGGCCCTGGGCTCTAACGGTTCTACCTCCATGGGTTCCGTGTGCGCCTCCACCCTCTCCCTGCTGAACGCCGGTGTGCCCCTGCGCGCACCCGTCGCCGGTATCGCTATGGGTCTTGTCTCTGACGAGGTCAACGGCGAAACCCGCTACGCAGCCCTCACCGATATTCTCGGTGCTGAGGACGCCCTGGGCGATATGGACTTCAAGGTCGCAGGTACCTCTGAGTTCGTGACCGCTATCCAGCTGGACACCAAGCTCGACGGCATCCCCGCCTCCGTTCTGGCTGGCGCCCTGACCCAGGCCCGTGAAGCCCGCCTGCACATCCTCGAAGTCATCAACGCAGCTATCGACGCACCCGACGAGATGAGCGACTACGCACCCCGCGTGATCTCCGTCCAGGTTCCCGTCGCCAAGATTGGTGAGGTCATCGGCCCCAAGGGCAAGATGATCAACCAGATCCAGGAAGACACCGGCACCGACATCTCCATCGAGGACGACGGCACCGTCTACATCGGCGCAACCGACGGCCCCTCAGCCGAAGCAGCCCGCGCAGCAATCAACGCGATTGCCAACCCGCAGGTTCCCGAGGTCGGCGAACGCTACCTGGGTACCGTCGTGAAGACCACCACCTTCGGTGCCTTCGTCTCACTGACCCCCGGTAAGGACGGCCTGCTGCACATCTCCGAGCTGCGTAAGCTCAACGACGGCAAGCGCGTGGACGACGTTGAGGACGTCGTCGGCGTAGGCCAGAAGGTCCAGGTCGAGATCTCCAAGATTGACGACCGCGGCAAGCTGTCACTGGTACCCGTCGTAGCCGAAGGCGAAGAGAGCGGCGACGAAGAGTAATGACCGCTCCGTAGCTTCTACCGTACGAAGCAGATAGAGGGGGCAGACACCCGGTGTCTGCCCCCTCTTACTCATTCAATTTCTTACTTTCCCCATCAGAAAGACCTGACTGATATGCCCGTCCTTCTACCCCTTGAAACCGCTGACCTCACCGACGAGCTCAATTACCGCACCGGCCGTCTCATCTACGCCGGTGGGGGAGGCAACGAAGTGCGCCGTTCCGTGCTGCCGGGCGGCGTCCGCGTCATCACCGAACGTATGCCCTCCCAGCGCAGCGTCTCCATCGGTTTCTGGGTAGGGGTAGGCTCCCGCGACGAACAGCCCGGCATGCTGGGTTCCACCCACTTCCTCGAACACCTGCTCTTCAAAGGCACCGAAAGCCGCACCGCCCTCGACATCGCCCACGCCTTCGACCGGGTAGGCGGTGAATCCAACGCCCTCACCGCTAAGGAGCACACCTGCTACTACGCCCGTGTGCTCGATGAGGACACCCCCATGGCTATCGACGTCATCGCCGACATGGTCACCGGAGCCAAGCTCGACCCCGCCCTGCTGGAACAGGAACGCGGTGTCATCCTCGAAGAAATCGCCATGGACCAGGACGACCCCACCGACGTTGCCTTCGAATCCTTCATCGAACAGCTCATGGGCAACAACCCGCTGGGTCGCCCCATCGGCGGCACCCCGCAGGAAATCACCGACGTCGCCCGCGACAAGGTCTGGGAACACTGCAAGAAGTTCTACACCCCCGACCGCCTGGTTATCTCAGCAGCGGGCAGCCTCAATCACTCCGAAATCGTCAACCTGGTGCTTGAGTCTCTAGCCAATCGCGGCTGGGACCTCACCGAAGGGGCCCTGCCAGCCCCGCGCCGCGTCCGCCACCAGAGCGACATCGTGCCCGGTGCCCGCGAAAAAACCCTCGAAAAGGGCTTTGAACAGACCAACATCGTGATGGGCTGTCCCGGCCTCATCGCCGGCGACGAGCGCCGCTACGCCATGAGCGTGCTCAACTCCGCCCTGGGTGGGGGCATGTCGTCCCGCCTCTTCCAGGAAATCCGCGAAAAGCGTGGCCTTGCCTACTCCACCTTCTCTTTTACCGGATCCTACTCAGACGCCGGCTATTTCGGTATGTATGCTGGCTGCCTGCCTGCCAAGGCAGAGCAGGTCACCGAGCTCATGCGCTCTACTTTTGACGAGTTTGTACGTGACGGTATCACACAGGAAGAACTTGAGAAGGTTGTTGGGCAGCTGGGTGGCTCCACCGTACTGGGCAGTGAGGACGCCGGCTCCCGCATGAGCCGCCTGGGCCGGGCAGAACTGGACTCGGGCAAGTTCCTCTCGATTGATGAGCTGCTCGATGGGGTTCGGTCAGTAACCGCCGACCAGGTCAACGACCTGGCCCGCTACCTGGCAGACCAGGAGTGGGTCACCACCATCGTCAAATAAACTTTAGGGAGGGCGCCTGCTTATCTGCGGGCGTCCTTCTTTTTTGCGCTCTCTACGGGCACCTTGCCGCTTTTTGTACCGCGCCCTGCCCACTTTCGGGGCTAAATATGGGCAGCACGTGGTACAAAGTGAGGGGAAAGCAGAGCAGGCGGACGGGGCCCCTCCCCGAAGCGAGTAAACGACAGCCGGTCAACCCCTGTGGATAGAAGGCGAAACAAAGCGTCTTCACTGCACCAAAAGAACGACCCAAAGACCCCTGGCTAGGCACAAAATTCCTATCAGCTATCCACAAGCTGCCGTATGGTAGAAAACCTCAGACACCGTGAGCCAAACTCACCCTATGCGGATCGCTGAACCTCTAACCTTCGTTTCCACCCGTGCCGAACTTGTAGCCGCCGGCCTATGCAACTCCACCATCACACGCAAAATGCACCGCGGCGAGCTCGTGCAATTACGCCCCGGCATATTCTGCCCAAGCTCTATCTACAACTCTCTGCGACCAGCTGAGCGATACCCCTACGCCATAGCTGCCTATGCAAAACAGAACCCTGATGCTATCTTCAGCCACAGGAGCGCTGCCTGGCTCCATGGCCTTAGCGTCATTGCTTCAGAGAACCTGGTCGATATTCTGGCTGGCTCGAATACCCGAGGCCGCGCTCAAGGAATCATCAAACATTACACTGTAAAACCTTCTGTGCCTATCGCATACATATCAGGAACAGTGCGAGCAACTAGCCTGCTACAGACACTCGATGACTGTGCGAGATACCTGGAGCTGAGCGAATCGGTGTGCATTATCAACTCGGCTTTGAACCGGCAACTTACAACGAGTGAAGCTGTAGAAGAGCGGCTGTATAGGCTCAAGGGCCGGGGAGCACGCCGAGCGCGGGCTACACTTCCGTATCTCAGTAGCCTGTGCGAAAGCCCCGGTGAAACTCTTCTATTGATCGCAATTATTGACGGTGGCCTACCGAGACCTGCACAGCAAGTAAATGTAGTGGTTGGAGGTAGGGTATATAGACCTGATTTTCTGTACGAGGATGAGAAGGTCATTGTCGAGTTTGACGGCCACATCAAATACACGGACTACGGGCCTACCGATCGGGCTGTTATGGCAGAGCGCAGGCGTGAGAAACAGCTGCAGAATCAGGGCTGGATTGTTCTTCGGTATAGCTGGGTGCAGGTGAGAAACCATCCGGAGCAGGTAGCCAGTGAAATTGCTGCAATGCTTGAAGTGCGCAGAGGGGCACCACTCTAGCTACTTTGTACCGCGCCCTGCCCACATTTGGGGCTAAATCTGGGCAGCACGTGGTACAAAGTGAGGGGAAAAGCGGGCAAACGAGGGAAGGACGCCGGGAGCCGGGGAACAGCCCGTGACACGGCACAGACCTGACGGCCCGGCCCTGCACGACCTTATCCCGCCAGCGCCTTTGCCACGGCGTCCTTGACGGTCTGGGCGTAGGCGGTCAGGCCCTCGTTTTGCGGGTGCACGCCGTCGGAGACCAGGTACTCGGGGTGGCCCTTGGCAGCGGCCTGCCAGTCAGCGATGAAGACCGTATCGGGGTTCTGCGCCGCAAACTCACGAATCACCTGGTTAGAGGGCTCAATCCAGGTCAGGTTGGCCGGGCCAACGCCGGTGACCAGCACAATCTTGCGCTCCCCGTTAGGCGACACCGATGCCTTGAGCTGTTCTAGCTGGGCAACGGTGAAAGTAGAGTTGGCGGTTACCGACAGCACAAGTACCTCACGCATCTGCCCCGAATCTACCATCTGCTCCACAACGGGCAGGGCAGCTGCGCTGGTGCGGGAAACTTCCGCATTGACCAGGGCCTGGGGCATAGCCTCGCCCAGGGCAATCGAGGAGGCCAGCGTGACCGAGTCACCCACAATCGTCACCTGGGAACCATCAACGGCAGCGGACGGTGCGGTAGACGAAGTGGGGGAGGGGCTGGCGCTTTCCGCCGGTTCAGCCGAGGCGCTGGGGCTGTCAGAAGAGCTGGGAGCAGCTGATGCGGTAGTCGGCTGGGGCGCCGGTGCGGACGCCTGCGCGTAGTTGGCACCGGCTGCCACCACAGCTTCAGCCTGGGTCATGGTAGGTGCGGTACGCACCGCAAAAACGGTGGCAATCAGGGTTACTCCGGCAAGGACGGCTGCGCCCACCGGTAGGGCCCGGCCAGTCGGTGCCACCATGGCTGAGAACCAGGCTGAAAGCGCTCCGCGGAAGCCCAGCTGGCGCACGGGCTGCTCCACATACATATACGACAGACCCGCAACAATCAGGGTTAAGAACAGCACACCGACGTTCACCCAGGGGGAGCGTGCCGCACCAAAGGTATAGTGAGCCAGCACCATCAGGGGCCAGTGCCAGAGGTAAATACCGTAGGAGCGCTGGCCGATCCAGCGCAGGGGAGCTAGGGACAGCAAGCCCCGAAAGAGCCCGGAGGTGCCGCCGCGGACGTCCGGAAGCAGGGCCTGAATCATACCCATGCCCAGGAGGGAACCCACCAGCAGCCCCCAGGGCGTCAGCCAGGAGCTGTGGTCTGACAGGGTCAAAGCATAGGGAACCACCGCAGCCAAGCAGGCCCAGCCCACCAGCTGGCGGAGCCAGCCCCAGATACCGTTGCCATAACCTACGAGGGGGTAAAGCCGGTCGTCAACGGGCGGGTACATGGACCAGGGAATCATCATGGCCAGGAGCACGCCCAGCATGAGCCCGTAGAGGTGGGTATCGGTGCCGTAGTAGAGGCGGGTGCTAGATGCACCCAGTAGGCCTAACGTAAGCGCTGCCAGTACGGAAAGAAGCCCCAGGACGCCCGGCACCAGGGCTCGCTGCCACCACTTGGCCATAAACATAAAGACAAAGACCATGACCACAGGCCAGAAGAGGTAGAACTGCTCTTCAACCGCCAGCGACCAGAAATTGGTCATGAGCTCAGGGGAGGTTTGCGTGAAATAGTCGTTGCCGGCCCAGATAAGAAGCCAGTTCGACGAGTAGGTAAAGGCACCGAGAATCTGACGGCCCAACCCTACCTGGGCGTCCCCACCCACCAGCAGGGCCAAGGACCCCACCACCAGCGTCAGCAGGGCAAAAGCCGGTACCAGGCGGCGCAGGCGCCGAACCCAGAAAGAGACGATATCCATCTTGCCGGTATAGGCACCTTCACGCAGTAGCAGGGCGGTAATCAGGTAGCCCGAGATGACGAAGAAGATATCAACGCCAATCATGCCCCCGGGTAGATACTGGGGCCACAGGTGGTAGACCAGCACCAGCAAGACCGCGATAGCGCGGATGCCATCAAGACCGCGCAAGACGAAGCGTCGCTGCCCCTCATGGGGATGCACGGCGGAGTAAAAAACGTGGTCGTCTTTCATAGTTCCCTTGGGTTGGTGAGCTGGGGTGCAGGCGCACCTTTCTAGTGTAAGAGATGACCGGGTTTTCTTGCGTCGCACCCGCCGGGTCTTTTAGCACTCAGCGGGCCGAAACCGGTTTCGGATGCTGAAATGCCCCCGCCTACTTTCGGGTATTAGCGCAGGTGAAAGGACGCTTGGGCGCAACAGGGCGTGCAGTGGGGCTACCCCGTTCGCTAGAGTAGTGTGATGTGGCTTGTTGATGCGATACCTGCGCCAGCCGGTGCTGTGCGTGTGAGCGAGTACCGCCAGGTGCCGCCCGGCACCCAAGCTAACGACTATCTAAGGGGTATATAGAGGCATGAGCAAGATTTGGAAGGTCGCTGTTGTAGGCGCTGCCGGTCGTATGGGGTCAGAGGCAGTGAAAGCGGTCAACACCGCAGAAGATATGGACCTGGTAGCCGCCCTGGGCAACGGGGACTCCCTGGACCTGCTCGTTGAATACGGCGCCGACGTCATGATTGACCTGACCGTTCCCTCCGCCACCGAGGCGAACGTACGCTTCGCTGTTGAGCACGGTATCCACGCGGTGGTTGGCACCACCGGCTGGAATGAAGAGCGTCTTGCCTCCCTTGAAGCCCTGCTCGCCGAGCACCCTCAGGTGGGTGTGCTGATTGCTCCCAACTTCGCTATCGGTTCTATCCTGGCCACCGAGTTTGCAGCTAAGGCTGCTAAGTTCTTCGAATCGGTTGAAGTCATCGAGATGCACCACCCCAACAAGGTAGATGCCCCCTCGGGTACCGCCGTCCACACCGCCCACAAAATTGCAGCAGCCCGCGCTGAAGCAGGCGTGCCCGCCTCACCCGACGCTACCGAAACCGATGAGGGCGGCTCCCGCGGTGCCAAGGTTGCCGGCGTCAACGTGCACGCCGTCCGCCTGCGCGGCCTGACCGCCCACCAGGAAATCCTGCTGGGCGACGCTGGCCAGCAGCTGGTCATCCGCCACGACTCCTTTGACCGCACCAGCTTCATGCCCGGCGTCCTGCTGGGCGTCCGCCAGGTCGAACAGCACCCCGGCCTGACCGTGGGCCTTGACCGCTACCTCAACCTGGACTAACCCATGACCTCGCTGCGCGCTTTTACCGCCGGGGCAATCACCCTGGCCGTCCTCACCGTGCTCATCCTGCCCCTGCCGCTGGGAACCCGCCTCTTTTTACTCGCGGTTGGTGTTTTCTGCGCGGTGTTTATCGCGGTGGACGCCGGTGGGCGGGGGCGCGCCTTCGCCGCCCTCGTCACGGTAGCCCTGAGCCTCTACCTGGTGCTGACCGTTCAGAGGGGCTTCATCTTCCTGCAGAACGCCGGAACCCTGGGCGCACTGTTGGGCTGGGCTCTCATCGTGCTGCCCGTCCTGGGAGCCTGGGCCATGGTCCGCGAAATTATCTTCGGCTCCCGCACCCAGGCGCTCGGCCAAGAACTCGCCGCAACAGGGGAACTACCCGAAGACACCCTGCCCCGCACAGAATCCGGCCGCATCGACCGCACCGCCGCCGACGCCCAGTTCACTCGGGTTGCCGCAGCAACCGAGGCTGAACCCACCAACTGGAAAAACTGGTTCCACCTCTCCCTGGCCTACGACGCCTCCGGCGACCGAAAACGCGCCCGCAAAGCCATGCGCACCGCCATCGCCCTTCACCGCGGCAAAACCCCGGCCCAACTCTCCGTCTAGAAGCTACCCGCAGGCGTCCGCCCCGCCCAGCCACCTAGCTTTAAGCAAACTCACCCCACCCCACCCAGCCAGATAAGGTAACGTAGTAGATATGTCTGAGACCGCACAGAACACCTCAACCGCAGCAGAACCCGTCTTCGGGCGCCTGCTCACCGCCATGGTCACCCCCTTTGCCGCCAACGGCGAAGTGGACGAACAAGCAACCGCAGCGCTCGCGACCAACCTGGTGGACCGAGGCCACGACGGTCTCATCGTCTGCGGCACCACCGGCGAATACTCCACCATGACCGATGAGGAAAACGAAAAGGTCTTCCGCATCGTCAAGGAAGCTGTGGGTGACCGCGCCAAAATTGTAGCTGGTGTAGGCTCCAATGACACCGCCCACACCCTGCACCTGGCCTCCCGCGCCGAAGCTGTAGGTGTGGACGGCCTGCTCGTGGTCACCCCTTACTACAACAAGCCCACCCAGACCGGTCTTGAAGCCCACTTCCGCACTGTCGCTGACGCGGTTAAGACCCCCGTCATGCTCTACGACATCCCCGGTCGCGCAGGCATCCCCATCACCCCCGCTGTCTATCGTGCCCTGGCAGACCACGAGAACATCGTGGCAGTCAAGGACGCCAAAGCAGACTTCACCGCAGCCACCGAGGTCATGGAAACCACCGACCTCGACTACTACTCAGGCGATGACGGCCTCACCCTGCCCTGGCTCGCCATGGGCGCAGTCGGTCTTGTAGGCGTCACCTCCCACGTAGCCCCCGAACACTTCCGCCAGCTCATCGACGCAACCATCGCCGGTGACCTGGCAACCGCCCAGAAACTGCACCTCGACCTGGCCCCCGTCGTCCGCGCCGCCATGAGCCGCGTACCCGGCTGCGTCGCCGCCAAGCAGATTCTTACCTGGCAGGGCATCCTCGACTCAGCTACCGTGCGCCTGCCGCACGTACTGGCTACCGACGAAGAAGCCGCCCTCATGCGCTCCGACCTCGAAGGCTCCATCATCGCCTCAACCCTGGTCAAGTAAAAACGTACTGCGGGTACCCGGCGGGCCCACCCAAAATCACGGCGATTTTGGGTGGCCCGCTTTGCCCGTATTCAGAAAAAGAAAAACGAACGAAAGAGAAACTATGCAAACAGTTGAAAGCCCGCACCTACCCCCCAAACTGAAAAAAGACACTCTGCGCGTTGTGCCCCTGGGCGGCCTGGGTGAAGTCGGTCGTAACATGACCGTCTACGAGATTAACGGCAAACTGCTCGTTGTTGACTGCGGTGTGCTCTTCCCCGAAGAGTCCCAGCCCGGCGTTGACCTCATTCTGCCCGACCTCAACTACATCAAGGACCGCCTGCAGGACATCGTGGCTATCGTGCTGACCCATGGCCACGAAGACCACATCGGTGCTGTACCCTACCTGCTGCGTCTGCGCCCCGACATTCCCCTGGTTGGCTCCCAGCTGACCCTGGCCCTGGTCGAGGCAAAGCTGCAGGAACACCGCATCAAGCCCTACACCATGGACGTCGTTGAGGGCCAGGTTGAGCGTTTCGGCCCCTTCGAATGCGAATTCGTAGCCGTTAACCACTCCATTCCCGATGCCCTGGCAGTCTTCATCCGCACCAAGGCAGGTAAGTGCCTGCACACCGGCGACTTCAAGATGGACCAGCTGCCCCTCGACGGCCGCATCACCGATCTGCGTCACTTCGCCCGCCTGGGTGAAGAGGGCATCGACCTCTTCCTGCCCGACTCAACCAACGCTGAGGTGCCCGGCTTCACCCCGACCGAAAAGAACATCGGCCCGGTGATTTCCAACGTTATGCGCGATGCTAAGCGCCGCGTCATTGTTGCTTCTTTCTCCTCGCACGTGCACCGCGTACAGCAGGTGCTCGATGCAGCTGCTGAACGCGGCCGCAAGGTGGTACTGGTTGGCCGCTCCATGGTACGCAACATGACCATTGCGGAGAAGCTGGGCTACCTGAACGTACCCGAAGGTATTCTGGTTGACCTCAAGAAAGTCGATGACTACCGCCCCGAGCAGATTGTCATGATGTGCACCGGCTCCCAGGGCGAACCCATGGCGGCTCTCTCCCGTATGGCCAACGGCGACCACAAGATTCAGGTCGAAAAGGGCGACACCATTATCCTGGCCTCATCCCTGATTCCCGGTAACGAAACTTCTGTCTATCGCGTGATTAACGGCCTGATGAAGCTGGGCGCCAACGTGGTTCACAAGGGCAACGCTAAGGTGCACGTCTCAGGCCACGCCGCTGCCGGTGAGCTGCTTTACTGCTACAACATCCTGCAGCCCAAGAACGTCATGCCTGTGCACGGCGAAGTCCGCCACCTGCTGGCCTCAGGCAAGCTGGCTACCGAAACCGGAATCAAGAGTGATCGGGTGATCATCGGTGACTCCGGTACCGTCGTCGATTTGCGCGACGGCCGCGCCGATATTGTCGGCCAGGTACCCTGCGAATACGTTTACGTCGACGGTAAGTCCGTGGGCCACGTGACCGAGGATGACCTCAAGGACCGCCGCGTCCTGGGTGAAGAAGGCTTTGTTTCCATCGTGACCGTGGTCGACCGTGCCACCAAGCGCGTGGTCACCGGCCCCGATATCCACGCCCGCGGCATCGCCGAAGACGACTCCGTCTTCGACGACATCACCCCCAAGATCACCGCAGCCCTCGAAGACGCCCTGCACCGGGCCCCCGAGAAGGTGCACACCACCCACCAGCTGCAGCAGATCGTCCGCCGCACCATGGGTGCCTGGGTGGCCCGCCGCCTGCGCCGCAAGCCCATGATCGTGCCCGTGGTCATCGAGACCCACACCCCTGAGGCTGAAGGCAACTAGCAACCTTTGAGCATACCCGGCGGCAGTTTTACCTGCTGCCGGGTAAGCTATTTAAACGCATACCAACGTCAACCAGTATTGGGAAGAATGGCTCCGCGAAAGTCTGCATCGAGTAAATCAGCTCCCCGCTCTACGGGGAGCCGCTCCAAGACGTCCTCACGTCGCTCAACCTCCGCTCAAGGTCGAAGCCGTAAGGCCACGTCAGCACCCCCTCAGGAGAGCAACGCCTTTGTGCGCGCCCTGGTGAGAGCCTGGCAGTCTCTAGCCTTTACCGTGGGTGGTGCCGTGCGCCGTATGGGCGAGCTTCGCACCGATATCGAACTGCACGAGCGCCGTGACGGCGGGGCCCTGCTGGTGCTGGCTATTGGCCTGCTCACCGCGGGCGTGGAGTGGTGGGGCTGGCGAGCTGACCCCGCCAACCTGGCCTGGTACGAGTGGCCCCTGCACCTGTGGCATATCGCCGTGGGTGGCCTCTTCGGTCAGGGCTCCCTGCTAATTCCCATCCTCTGCCTGATTTTCGCTATCAGAATCTTCCGCCACCCGCTGGAGGTACGCGCTAACAACCGTATCGCCATCGGTTTTACCATCATGACGGTTTCGGCCTCCATGATGGGCGCCAAGGTCGCCGGCTACCCCTCATTCTCATCGAGCTTTGATGAATTCTGGGGCGGTGGCGGTACCGTGGGCGTGCTGATCGGTACCCCTGCAAGCCGTATCGTGGGCGGCGTGAACGTGCTCGAATGGCTTGTGATTGCTCTGGTCTTCCTTGCCGGTTTGCTGGTGGCAACCGATACGCCCCTGCGCCAAATCTGGCCCAAGGTCGTGCATATTTTCGGCTTGCTGCTGGGCGAAAAGCCCCACGGCTCTGTTGCCGACGCCGGGCGTCCTTCCCGTGCCTCCCGCACCCAGGACGATACCGAAACCCGCGTGCTGGATGGCGAACACGACCGCTCCTATCTCTATGAGGACGCCCCCGCCCCGGCTCCCCGTCGTCGCGGTGGCCTGTTGAGCTGGCTGGGCTTTGGCCCCCGCGATGAGAAGGACCGGAGGCTTGATCGCTACGAGGCGGATGAGGCATACCAGACCGCTGTTATTGAGGACGGTTACGACGCCGAACCTGAAACCGCCCGCGTTGAGCAGGTTCCTGCTGCGCCCCGCCGCACCGCTAAGAACGCTGCCCAGAATGCCGCTCGCCCAGTAGAAGCCTTCGACGTTGAGGCCCCCCGCAAGCAGACCCGTAAAGAGAAGAAAGCAGCGGCTAAGGCCGCCAAGAAACAGGGCGAGCTCTTTGACCAGGGCCTGTGGGAGAGCGAGGACGAGCTCGCGGCCAGCTACGCCGAGCAGGAGCGTTCGGACGCCCCCGCCCAGCGCCTCGACCAGGCACGCCAGGCTGCCGCGGATCACGGCTACAGCCCTGAACCGGTAGAAGCAGACCGTGACGGCTTTGAGCCCGAGACTGCTGCACCACAGCCTGTTAGCCGACCGGCTGCTGCTCCTGCAGCGGCACCCGCACCCGCATCAGCTCCTGCCGCATCCCTGGGCGCTGCCCTGACCGGCGCGGCTGCTGCAGGTGCTACGGGTGCAGCCGCCCCGGCGCGTCCTGCCGCCGAGCGCGCGTCCGCCCGCCTGCAAAACAACACCGTGGCAGAGCGAACCGAGCAGCCGCGTGGCGAGCTGGTCGTGGAGTCGTCGACCGGCTCCTACACCCTGCCCACCGAGTCCATGCTCGAGGCCGGCCCGCCCGCCAAGGAAAGCTCCGAAGCCAACGAGCAGGTGGTCAATGCCCTGACCAACGTGCTCCAGCAGTTCAACGTGGACGCCGAAGTCACCGGCTTCTCCCGCGGCCCCACCGTCACCCGCTACGAGATTGAGCTGGGCCCCGGCACCAAGGTGGAGCGTGTCACCGCCCTGTCCAAGAACATCGCCTACGCCGTGGCATCTGCCGACGTACGCATCCTCTCGCCTATCCCGGGTAAGAGTGCTATCGGTATCGAAATTCCCAACACCGACCGTGAAATCGTGGTGCTGGGCGACGTGCTGCGCTCGGCTAAGGCCCACGCTACCGACCACCCCATGGTCATGGGTGTGGGTAAGGACGTTGAGGGCGGCTTCGTCATCGCTAACCTGGCTAAGATGCCCCACATGCTGGTGGCAGGTGCTACCGGTGCCGGTAAATCCTCGTTCGTGAACTCCATGATTACCTCGATTCTGATGCGGTCTACCCCCGATCAGGTGCGCCTGATTATGGTTGACCCCAAGCGCGTGGAGCTCACCGCCTACGAGGGGATTCCCCACCTGATTACCCCCATCATCACCAACCCCAAGAAGGCCGCCGAGGCCCTGCAGTGGGTTGTGCGAGAGATGGACGCCCGCTACGACGACCTTGCTCACTACGGCTACAAGCACGTGGACGACTTCAACAAGGCCGTCAAGGCTGGCAAGATTCAGCCGGAACCCGGCTCCAAGCGCCAGATCAAGGCCTACCCCTACCTGCTGGTGATCGTGGACGAGCTTGCCGACCTGATGATGGTTGCCCCGCGCGATGTGGAAGAATCCATCGTCCGTATCACCCAGCTGGCCCGCGCTGCCGGTATCCACCTGGTGCTGGCCACCCAGCGTCCGTCCGTTGACGTGGTCACCGGCCTGATTAAGGCCAACGTGCCCTCCCGCATGGCCTTTGCGACCTCGTCAGTTACCGACTCCCGCGTGGTGCTCGACCAGCCCGGCGCCGAGAAACTAATCGGCCAGGGTGATGCCCTCTTCCTGCCCATGGGCGCGTCGAAGCCCATGCGTGTGCAGGGCGCCTGGGTGGGCGAATCTGAGATTCACGAGGTCGTGGAGCACGTGAAGAAGCAGGCTCCTGCGGTCTACCGCGACGACGTGATCGCAGCTGCCCCTTCCAAGAAGATTGACGACGACATCGGGGATGACCTGGATGACCTGCTGCGGGCAGCCGAACTGGTGGTCAACACCCAGTTCGGTTCGACTTCCATGCTGCAGCGCAAACTGCGCGTGGGCTTTGCTAAGGCAGGGCGCCTGATGGACCTGCTCGAATCCCGCGAAGTCGTTGGCCCCTCCGAAGGCTCGAAGGCCCGCGACGTGCTGGTCCAGCCCGATGACCTGCCCGCCGTCCTCGCTAAGATCCGCGGCGAAGAGCCCCCGGCCCCTGTAGACAGCGACCCCTACGGAGGGGACCCCGTCGCCCACATAAACGACGGGGTGCCGCAGGCCGTTGACTACTACGACAAGGCAGACGACCCCGACAGCGAAGACGCCTGGAACCTGACCGGCCGCTAGCCGGCCATCCCTGCCAGACCCAACCGACGGCGTCCGCCCCGCTTATCGCGAGCGGGGCGGGGCCACCCTAAGGAGAACACCGTGGCCGACCAGACCGCAACCGCTTCTAACTGGAACATCCCGAATGCGCTGACCGCCCTGCGCATTGTGATGGTTCCCCTGTTCGTCTGGGCCCTCTGGGCCGGCGGGCCCCACGGCGAGGCCAACCTGAGCCTGCGCTGGTGGGCAGCCGCCGTGTTCGTACTGGCCATGATTACCGACTGGCTCGATGGCTACCTGGCCCGCAAAAACAACCTGATTACCAGCTTCGGCAAAATCGCTGACCCCATCGCCGATAAGCTACTCACCGGGGCTGCTTTCGTGGTGCTGTCCATGCTGGGGGAGCTGTGGTGGTGGGTCACCATCGTCATTCTGGTGCGCGAGTGGGGTATCACAGTGATGCGCCTGTTCATCATCAAGTACGGGGTCATGGCGGCCTCTAAGGGCGGTAAGCTCAAGACCGTGCTGCAGACGGTGGCCCTGGTGCTGATGATTCTCCCGCTGGGTCAGCTGGGCTCCTGGGCTCTGTGGCCCGGCTACCTGGTGATGGCCGCTGTGGTGGTTGTGACCGTGGTGACCGGTATCGACTACGTCATCAAGGCCATGCAGCTGCGCCGCGACTACTTCGCGGCTCAGGGGAAGTAGCTCGGCATGGTAGAGATGATGCCTCAGGACCTTGAGCGTGCAGCTGCCCGCCTGGTTGCCGCTGCGGTAGCTCGCGCAGCCGATGGGGCGCAGAAGGGGGCGGACGCCGGTGCTCAGCTGGCAACGGCAGAGTCCCTGACCGGGGGTATGGTAGGCCAGCTCATCTGCACCGTTCCCGGGGCATCTGCGGTGTACCGGGGTGGCGTTATCTCCTACGCCACCGAGGTCAAGGCCTCTGTGCTGGGGGTACCTGCCGGTTTGCTCGCTGAGCGGGGAGCGGTAGACCCAGATGTCGCCATCGCCATGGCTCAGGGAACCGCCCGGGTCTGCGAAGCTGATTTCGGCGTAGCCACCACCGGGGCTGCCGGGCCGGAGCCCTGCGACGGTAAACCGGTAGGGCGCGTCTACCTGGCCGTAGCGCACCCGGCGAGCGGGGGCGGCCGCGTGCTTGAAAAAAACTATGCGGGCAACCGGGCAGAAATTCGTGCCCAAGCCGCCCACGATGCCTTGAACCTGCTTGCAGAGTTTCTTGCTGAAACCGCTAAGTAAGCTCCCAGAAAATTTTCAGATGAATTTTTCAGCTAACAGGGAATGAAAACACAGCAGCGTGGGTTTAGATAGATGTAACAAGAAAAAGTCGTAAGTAAACGAAATATTCTTGAGGTCAGCTGACGAAAGCGCGAACATGCGATAGGCTGATAACACCCGCTCCTGATATAACGGGAGCATGACAACCAGGAGATTGGTATAAAAATGACTAAGCAGCCCGTATCCGTGAACGGTGTCGTCCGTTGGAAGGATGCGGGTCAGACCGAGAACGCTGCCCCCGCCCAAGACACCGGTAAAGTAATCCTGCTCCGCCACGCTATCGGCGAAGTTCTGCGCGATGTTCGCCAGCGCCAGGGCCGCACCCTCCGCGAAGTTTCCCACTCAGCCCGAGTATCACTGGGCTACCTCAGCGAGGTCGAGCGCGGCCAGAAGGAAGCCTCATCAGAGTTGCTGGCTTCCATCTGCCAGGCACTGAACATCTCCCTCTCAGCTATGCTGGCTGAAGTCTCAGCCCGCATGGCTGTGGAAGAAGGCTTCTCGGTACCCGATACCGTACCCGCTGAGTTCTCAGAACAGTTCAAGCGTGAATACGGTATCGCTGCAACCTCAAGCCGCGATATTCCCGCCGTCGAGCGCCCCCTGGCAACTCGCTAGACGATTCGCTCTTTAGGTAACTAAGAGATGGAGCCGGGCCCCGCAAGGGCTCGGCTCTCTTCGTGTTCTGTGGTGTCTGTGTACTGTGGAGGAAGGAATAAGATGAAGCTCAGCGAATTTTGGGCGGCGATGGATCATGAGTTTGGTCCGGTCTATGCCCGCCATCTAGCCCGTGATCTGGTGCCCGGGGACTTCGGTGATTTGACGGCCCAGCAAGCCCTGGACGCCGGCGCCAACATGCGCGAGGTATGGCTGGCTATCTGCCGGGTGCAGGACGTTCCTGTGGAGCGGCAGCTGGGTCCCGATATCGAACCGCGGCCCTAGGCTAGAAAATCGTTCGTACTTAATAGAAAATGTGTTCGAATTCCTGTAGGATTGTGAACAAACGACCGGCAGTCCGCGACACATAACCGGGTTATCCACAGATTTTCAAAATCTTCGCGCTGAACCCTTAAAGTGTCAGCCCTAGGTATTACCGTGGTAGCCAGAGAAGAACTCTCGTACCGCGATAAGAAATGAGGAACATACATGGCAGCGAAAACTCGCATGCAGTCAGTAGGTCAGGTGCCCGCCGAAGGGCGCGAAAAGGCACTTGAGGTCGTCCTTGCCCAGATCGATAAGAACTACGGCAAAGGCTCCGTCATGCGTCTGGGCGACCGCGAGGCCAGTAAGGTCGAGACTATTTCAACCGGCGCTCTGGCCCTGGATGCCGCCCTCGGCATTGGTGGCCTGCCCCGCGGTCGCGTGGTAGAAATCTACGGCCCTGAATCTTCCGGTAAGACCACCGTCGCCCTCCACGCTGTGGCTAACGTGCAGAAGGCCGGCGGTATCGCAGCCTTCATCGATGCTGAACACGCTCTTGACCCGGTCTACGCAGCCAAGCTGGGTGTAGACACCGACGCTCTGCTGGTCTCCCAGCCCGATACCGGTGAACAGGCCCTGGAAATCATGGATATGCTGGTGGGCTCTGGCTCCATCGACATCATCGTGGTCGACTCCGTTGCCGCTCTGGTGCCCCGCGCCGAAATTGAGGGCGAGATGGGTGACTCCCACGTGGGTCTGCAGGCCCGTCTGATGTCCCAGGCTCTGCGTAAGATTACCGGCCGCCTGTCAGCAACCAACACCACTGCTATCTTCATCAACCAGCTGCGCGAAAAGATTGGCGTTTTCTTCGGCTCACCCGAAACCACTACCGGTGGTAAGGCTCTGAAGTTCTACGCCTCGGTACGTATCGATATTCGCCGTATTGAGACCCTCAAGGACGGCGCTAACCCCATCGGTAACCGTACCCGCGCCAAGGTCGTCAAGAACAAGATGGCTCCGCCCTTCAAGCAGGCTGAATTCGATATTCTCTACGGTGAGGGTATCTCGGTTGAAGGCGGTATTCTCGACCTTGCCGTTGAGCACAACGTGGTCAAGAAGTCCGGCGCCTGGTTCACCTACGAGGGTGATCAGCTGGGCCAGGGTAAGGAAAACGTGCGCCGTTTCCTCAAGGACAACCCCGAACTGACCGAAGAGATCAAGTACAAGACCATGGTCAAGCTCGGCATCATTGAGGGTGAAGAGGAAGAGCTGGACGAGGTAGAGCCCAGCACCTCTGTTGACCCGCTCGATGATATCTCTGAGAACTTCTAAACTCATAACAGCGAGCTAGTAGCCGCCACCACCGGGAAAAGCCCCCGGTAGTGGCGGCTTTCGACATGACACGATGTAGGTAGTAGGAGGGGAATATGAGCGCAGAAAACCCACGAGTCGAAGATTTTCTTGCCCCTGAGGAGTACCCGGCCTGGCACCCGGCGGCACAGGGCCTGGCCCAGGACCTGCCGGGGGAGTCCGGCGCCTACGCCAGCACGCAAACCGCTACCCCCTACACCGGTAAAGCATCGGCCCCAACGGGTAGTAGCCGGGACGGTGGGCAAGTAGCCGAAGCTGCGGAACCAGCCCGTCAGAGCAAATACACCCGCCGTCGCAACCCCAACCTCAAAAAAGGGTTCCGCAAGCCGCCCGCCAAATACGCTGCCCGCTCGCCCTTCGCACCCGCTATCGGGGCGGCGTCCGCCCCAGAGAACGAAGCTCCCCAACGCAAGCGCTCGCAGCCCCTCTTCCGTGAAGGTTCAGCCCTGAACGAGCCGGTCACCGACGAAGAGATGCTGGTGCAGGGGGTCACTCCCATGCCCGAGAAGAGAGGCCGCGCCGGTAAGGAACCGGAGAGCGAATTTACGCGGGCTAAAAATATTGTGCTGAATCAGCTGGCTGCCTCGCCTAAGTCCCGGGCCATGCTGGAGAAAAAGCTGGTTGAGAAAGAAATTTCGGCCGAGGTTATTGAGGATATCCTGAACCGTTTTGAGGCGGTCAACCTGATTAACGACGCTGAGTTCGCCGACATGTATGTGCGTACTCGAATGAACGTGAAGAAGCTGTCGCGGTCGGCTATCCGGCGGGAGCTGAAAACCAAAGGGGTTGAGGGCGAGTTAGCTGAGCTTGCCCTGGAGCAGCGCACTGAGGAGGACGAGCGCGCCGACGCCCACGAGTTGGTGCGCAAAAAATTGCGCCCCTCAATGGATCTGGGGGACAGGGCTGAGAAAGAGAAGGTTATGCGCCGCCTGGTGGCTATGCTGGGCCGTAAGGGCTACCCGGCGGGCCTCGCTTTTAGCGTGGTGCGCGAAGAGGTCGAGAGCTACGCGCAGGAGATGGGTATGAGCAGTGACTCTCCTTACTATGATTAGCTGATGAAAAGCACGTAGAAGGGAAACAGCAAAAATGCGCA
Source organism: Rothia nasimurium (assembly GCF_042660305.1). NCBI lineage: Bacteria > Bacillati > Actinomycetota > Actinomycetes > Micrococcales > Micrococcaceae > Rothia > Rothia nasimurium. The sequence continues at coordinate 26,896 of NZ_JBHSTW010000011.1, read as the reverse complement.
GAGGGAAAAGTATCAACCTGTACCTAATGGACGGTACACCCAGTGAACGGGTCAAATGTACTTTGGCTAACTGGACAGGGGTTGCCTACAAAATACCTCGCACAATGCTCGACCAAGCGCAACGGATAGAACATCTAAACCAAACCGGTGTATATATTTTGTTTTCTGGGCGGCAGGCGGACGCCGGGGAATCCGCTTATATAGGGCAATCGAATCTACGCAGCAATGGTCGAGGCCTCATCGGACGTTTATTTGAACATAGGGCTGACCCGGAGAAAGACTACTGGAATGAAGCGGTTGTCCTAACGACCTCCAATAACTCTTTCGGCCCGACCGAGATTAGCTACCTTGAAAACCGTTTCTATAACATTGCTCGTGAGACCGGTCGATACGACATACAGAATGGGAATAACCCCAACTCCGGGCATGTAACAGAAGAAAAAGAGTCAGAACTTGAGGACTTTATCGACTACGCAAAACTTGTAGTAGGAGCTTTAGGGTACGACATCTTTGAGCCGCTGATTAGAGAAAACGCCCCCTCTGCTGTCGAAAGCACTTCTCAAGACACGGCACCCTCTGACTATTTCCTGGCAGGGAATGGCTACCTTGCGAAAGGGCGGCAGACTACTGAAGGTTTTGTTGTGCTGAAGGGTAGCTCTATTAGTTCTGTGGTTTCATCTTCTGCTCCCGTCATCGTCCGTCGTGTGCGAGAAGAGCGAGCAGCTGATATCTCAAATACATACGAGTTGCTGGATAACTTTAAATTTAATAGCCCTTCGTCAGCAGCTTCTTTTGTTGCTGGCAATAGTAGAAGCGGCAACGCTTCGTGGAAGAATCAGGCCGGAGACACTCTGGGAGAGGTTGAATCCCGAGTTTCCCCAGAGTGAAACAAGTTATCTGCGGAAATTATGAACTATACCCATGCCTGTGGTTATACGGGGTGAGGGAAAATCCAACATTTATAGAACATTTTGTTCTGCCATAATCGCCTGCACCGCTACCTTTGCTGCAGCTACCTGGGCGTCATCGTGTGCGCTCCCGCGGGGGCTCGGAGCCACCTGCTCATAGAAACGCTGTACGGCCCCCTGCCACAGAGTGTTCTCCACAAGGCCCGCTGAAACCGGCCCCTCAGGCCAGGACGGGAAGCCCAGCATGAGTTCAGCCACCGGTAGCGCCCAGTGGTGCCAGCAGGTGCCCTCAGCATCGATACCGCGAATCCCCGACCCAGGGGCCGCCTGCCACAGCAGGTTAGCCGGAGAAAAATCGCCGGACGACAGCACCCTCTCACCCGGCGCCGGGTAGATAATGCCCTCCACGGCCTGCTCCATCCGCGTAAACTCAACCGACCCCACCGGCACCCCCTCTCTCTCGGCCAGCAGGCGCAGACCCTTGAAGGCAAGCTGGGGCGAGGGCAGGGACCCCGGTGCGGACGCCCGCGCGTCAGCGCTCGCAAGCTCAGCGGCAAAAGATGCCCGGGCAGCAGCCTGGGCGGGGGAGCCCAGAATACTAGCCCAGGTATCTACCCAAGCGTCCAGGGCCTGCCGGGGTGCGGCGTCCGCCCCGGACGACAGCAGAAGCTCACCCAGGCTGATAGCAGACGAGAAGCCGCCGGTGACGTCCTCAAGAATCAGCAGACGGGCAGCGTCGTCAGCAGCCAACAGGCGGGGGTAGAGCCCCGGTGCGACCTGCTCCAGGGCAGCAAGGCCGTGTTTTTCGCGCAGGTAGCCAAAACCGCCAGAGTTGCGGGCTGAGTCCTTGCGGCGAAAATACTTGAGCACACAGCTCGCCCCGCGATGACCCCGCACCCGAACCACCACCGACCGCATCCCGCTCGACAAAATCTGGGCATCAGCAACCTGAACACCGGTCAGTTCCACAGACCGCTCTAAAAGCCCGGCCAGCAGACGCAAAAAAGCGGGGGAATCTACGGGCTGCTCCACCGCGCTAGGGGAGTAGGCGCTCGCAGCCTGGGCGGCACGTGATGCAAAGAATGAGGGAGAAGGGCGAACCGGCATAGAGCCCAGAATAGCAACCTAGTAGACTGTACGGGTGAGTATTGACGTGAACACCGACAAGCCCGTGGCAGCACCCAAGACCCGCACCTACGAGGTGCGTACCTTCGGCTGCCAGATGAACGTACACGATTCAGAGCGCATGAGCGGTCTGCTTGAGGCATCAGGCTACGTGCCCGCAGAAGAGGGAACCACCCCCGACCTGGTCGTTTTTAACACCTGTGCCGTGCGTGAAAACGCCGATAACAAGCTCTACGGTAACCTAGGGCAGCTCGCCCCGGTCAAGCGTGAGAACGAGGGCATGCAGATTGCCGTAGGTGGCTGCCTGGCGCAGAAGGACCAGGACGTCATTCTGAAGAAGGCCCCCTGGGTCGACGTGGTGTTCGGTACCCACAACATTGGCTCCCTGCCTACCCTGCTGGAGCGCGCCCGTCATAACAACGAGGCCCAGGCTGAGCTGCTGGAGGCCCTGGAGGTTTTCCCCTCCACTCTGCCGACCAAGCGCGACCACGTGTACTCCGGCTGGGTCTCTATCTCGGTGGGCTGCAACAACACCTGTACCTTCTGCATCGTGCCCTCTCTGCGCGGTAAGGAAGAAGACCGCCGCCCCGGCGAGATTCTGGCAGAAGTGCAGGCCCTGGTAGACGACGGCGCTATCGAGGTGACCCTGCTGGGCCAGAACGTTAACTCCTACGGTGTGGGCTTTGGCGACCGTCAGGCCTTTTCGAAGCTGCTGCGAGCCTGCGGCGAGATTGAGGGGCTGGAGCGCGTCCGTTTTACCTCCCCCCACCCGGCCATGTTCACCGACGACGTCATCGACGCAATGGCTGAAACCCCCAACGTTATGCCCGTACTGCACATGCCCCTGCAGTCCGGCTCTGACAAGGTGCTCAAAGACATGAAGCGCTCCTACCGCTCCAAGAAGTTCCTGGGCATCCTGGAGAAGGTGCGCGAGCGCATCCCCGATGCCGTCATCACCACCGATATTATTGTCGGCTTCCCCGGCGAAACCGAAGAGGACTTCCAGGAGACCCTGCGCGTGGTGGAGGAGTCCCGTTTCTCGTCCGCTTTTACTTTCCAGTACTCGATTCGCCCCGGCACTCCGGCAGCGACCATGCCCAACCAGGTGCCCAAGGCTGTGGTGCAGGAACGCTACGAGCGCCTCATTGCCCTGCAGGACCGCATTGCCGGTGAAGAAAACCGTAAGCAGCTGGGTAAGACCGTTGAGCTGATGGTTACCGCAGAGTCAGGGCGCAAGGCAGAAGAAACCGGCCGCCTGTCGGGCCGCGCCCGCGACCAGCGCCTGGTGCACTTCACCGTGCCCGAAGGCTGCGAGGTGCCCCGCCCCGGCGACCTGGTGACCCTGCCCATCACCGAGGCAGGCTCCTTCCACCTGATTTCTGACCCCACTGCCAACCAGTACTCGGTGCGTCGCTCCCGCGCAGGCGACGCCTGGGACCGCGCCCAGGCCGACTCCTGCGGAACCGGTACCACCCAGGTGCCCGGCACCCCGGTTTCCCTGGGCTTCCCCACCTTCAAGCCCGCTCTCTAACCCATGGCAGAGAAGGACGCCGCCAGCAGCTCCCTGCCCATCATCGCTGTGGTGGGCCCCACCGGCTCAGGTAAAAGCGCCCTCGCTATCGAGCTGGCACGGGCTGTGGGCGGGGAGTGTATCAATGCCGATTCCATGCAGTTTTATCGGGGTATGGATATCGGCACCGCCAAGGTCACTGCCGAAGAAATGCGGGGGGTTCCCCACCACTTGCTCGACACCCTCGATGTCACGGAGGAAGCCTCGGTCGCTACCTTCCAGGCTCAGGCTAGGGCTATCTTTGATGAGATTCGCGCTCGCGGGAACTACCCGATTCTGGTCGGTGGCTCCGGCCTGTATGTGCGAGCTGCCCTGGACGTTTTGGAATTTCCCGAAACCGACCCAATGGTGCGCTCCCGGCTGGAAGCTGAACTGGCGGCGTCCGGCCCCGGCCCCCTACTTCAGCACCTGCGCACGGTTGACCCCGAATCAGCTGAGCGGGTGAAGGACGACCGCCGCCTGGTGCGCGCCCTTGAGGTCTTTGAGGTGACCGGCCGCCCCTTCTCGTCCTTCATGCCCACCCGCACCTACCACCAGCCTGCCCTGCAAATTGGTCTCAACGGCGACCGCGCCCAGCTGCACCAGCGGCTGCACCAGAGGGTCGTCGCCATGGAAGAAGCCGGGCTGCTGGCTGAGGTAGAAGCCCTCGAAGCCAAGGGCCTGCGCCGGGGCAAAACCGCCCCGGCAGCCATCGGCTACCGGGAATTTCTCAAGGTTCTGGACGCCGCCCGCGGCACCCTGCCTGCCGGTGAGGAATATTCTGTCGCCCAGGCAGTTGAAGATACCGTCACCGCCACCCGCCAGTTTGCCCGCCGCCAGCTCACCTGGTTCAGGGCAGATGAGCGGGTGCACTGGCTTGACTGGTCCAGCCCCGATCTGCTCACCGAGGCCCTGGCCATCATCAAGGGCCACCAGCCACTAGACTAAGAAGAAAAAGCGCCCCACAACGGAAAGGCAAAACCCGTGGCAACCCACACCGTAGAAACCCCCGTCTGGGGCGATTTGACCGGCAAGACCCTCACCAAGGGGCAGGCAACCGGCAACGACTTCATCTTCGTCACCGACCCCGAAGCTAGGCTCGACCTACCGGCTGAGCTCATTGCCAAGGTGACCGACCGCCACTTCGGCATCGGCGCCGACGGCTTTATCCGCGCGGTCAAGACCGAGCACCTGGATTTTGCCTCCCACCTGCTGGAAGAGGCCCCCGAAGCTATCTGGTTCATGGACTACCGCAACGGCGACGGCTCAATCGCCGAGATGTGCGGCAACGGGGTACGTGCCTTCGTTGACTACCTGCTGACCGAGAAACTGGTTGAGCTCGAAGAGGGTGGACGCCTGCTCATCGCTACCCGCGCCGGTATCAAGGCCGTGGGTCGTACCGAAGACGGCTACGCCATCGACATGGGCCCGTGGGGCTTCATCAACGGTGACATGGCCCGCGATAACGGCACCGACGCCCAGGTGACCGCCAAGGGCCTGCGCACTCCCCGCGGGGCCCTGTCCATCACCATGGGCAACCCCCATACCGTCGTCATGCTGGGCACCGACGGAAAACTTGACGGGCTGAACCTGCACGAGGCCCCCAAGGTTTCACCCAACCCGCCTGAAGGCACCAACGTAGAGTTCGTCGTCCCCGAAGAAATCTCAGCAGAGGACGGCGACCCCGCCACCGAAAATATCGGCTCAATTCGCATGCGCGTGCACGAACGCGGCGTCGGCGAAACCCTCTCCTGCGGTACCGGCGCTTGCGCCGCCGCAGCCGCTACCCGTTTCTGGGGTGGCGAGGACGCCCCCGACGAGTGGCTGGTGCGCGTACCCGGCGGCACCCTGGCCGTCACCTTCGTTCTGGGCCCCGACAACCTCGAACACGTCGTCCTGGCCGGCCCGGCAGCCATGACCGGCAAGGTGCTGCTGGGCTAAATGACTGAACCGAAAGAAAATACCCGGGAACTCTGGAACGAGATTTACTCGGAGCGGGAACAGATGTGGTCGGGCAAGCCCAATGCCTCACTGGTCGCCCTCATCGGAGATCGTGCCCCCAGCACCGTCCTTGACCTTGGCTGCGGCGAAGGTGGGGACGTGCTCTGGCTGGCAGCTGGCGGCTGGCAGGCTACCGGCATCGATATTTCGGACGTCGCGGTGGGGCGCGCTCGCGCCCGTGCGGCAGCTGAAGGGATTGATGCTACCTTCATCGACGCTGACCTGACCGACTGGTCTACTGACCAGCGTTTTGACCTCATTGTCACCAGTTTCTTACAGTCGCACGCTGACTTTGATCGTCTGCCCCTCTTGGCAGCTGCCCTGGACCTCTTAGCTCCCGGCGGTGAGCTCATCTCGGTGGCTCACGCAGGTGCGCCCTCCTTTGCAGACCCCGAGGACGCCCGCAGGCACAAGGCCCGCATGGTACAGGCTACCGAAGAGGCCCGAGCCCTCACCCACAGCCGTGACGATATTGAGATTGTGCTGGCTGAAGAGTGGACTCGGGATATCACCTCACCCGAGGGCGAGCCGGCAACCATTCCAGACGCGGTAATGGTGCTACGCCGGGCGGTGCACCTCTAGAATGCGGAAGCCCTTCGAGGTAGCGTAGCGGGCTACCTCTAGGTCGGGGAAAGTCTCAGCCAGCCACTTCTGTAGGGAATCTGAGCCCAGGTTTTTCTGCACGACCAGGTAGGCGGTACCGCCGGGGGCCAGGCGGGGGAGCCAGGTGCGCATGATGCCGTGTAGAACGTCCTTGCCCACGCGAATGGGCGGGTTAGACCAGATGGTATCGAAGGTCAGCGACTCATCGAGGGCATCGGGGGCAGCTACCGTCACGTTGGTGAGACCCAGGCGCTCAGCGTTCATCTCGGTGAGCCGGGCAGAACGGGAGTTCACCTCGACCCCGTAGACCTCAGCATCAGGCGCTGCCATCGCCAGGGTCAGGGTAATCGGGCCCCACCCGCACCCGATATCGAGCATGCGCGCCCCCTGCGGGGCGGGGGCCTCATCGAGGAGAATACGGGTTCCCTTATCAACCCCACCCGGGCTAAAGATGCCGGAAGCGGTCAGAACCTGCACCCGGCGTCCGCCCAGCTCAACAGTCACAGGCTGGGGCGAAAAATCGCCGGTGGGGTTTTCAGAAAAATAGTGCGCGCTACTCATAGACGTTCATTCTACGCTAAGCCCCTGCCCTTACCGCCCCGGAAAAGCTAGAATAGAAGGACGCCTCAACCCACCTCGAAAGGTACTATGACCGAGACTTCAACCCCCAGCAATGACCCCAAACTTCCCTCAGATGAACAGCTGAGACGTACAGTAGACCGCGTGCTGGGGCGGGCACAGGGCAACGGTAGTGTGCTCGATGAGAGGGCCCGCGAACTCTCAGATAACCAGCGTGAACATTCCGAATACGACGGCGACCAGGTAGATCTCGAAGAGCGCCGGGCGCTGCGCCGTGTAGCCGGTCTATCAACCGAGCTTGATGACGTTACCGAGGTCGAATACCGCCAGCTGCGCCTAGAGCGCGTTGTGTTGGCAGGCGTCTGGTCAGAGGGCACTCTGGAAGAAGCCGAGAATTCCCTGCGTGAGCTAGCGGCGCTGGCTGAGACTGCCGGTTCTGAGGTTCTGGACGGTCTGGTGCAGCGTCGTCTGAAGCCCGACCCTGGCACCTACCTGGGCTCCGGCAAGGTGCTGGAACTCAAAGACATTGTTGAGGCATCCGGCGCCGATACCGTGATCGTGGACGCTGAACTGGCCCCCTCCCAGCGCCGAGCTATTGAAGATATCGTCAAGGTCAAGGTCATTGACCGAACCGCCCTGATTCTTGATATCTTCGCCCAGCATGCTAAGTCGCGTGAAGGTAAGGCCCAGGTTGAGCTGGCCCAGCTCGAATATATGCTGCCGCGTCTGCGCGGTTGGGGTGCCTCTCTGTCCCGTCAGGCCGGTGGCCGTGCCGCCGGTGGCGAAGGTATCGGTTCCCGCGGCCCCGGTGAAACCAAAATCGAAATGGACCGCCGCCGCCTGCGCGCCCGCATGGCCAAGCTCAAGCGAGAGATCGCGGCCATGGCTCCTGCCCGCGAAACCAAGCGCCTGAACCGCAAGCGTAACCGGGTGCCGTCCGTAGCTATTGCCGGTTACACCAACGCCGGTAAGTCCTCCCTGCTCAACCGCCTCACCGACGCCGGCGTGCTGGTCGAGAACGCCCTCTTTGCGACCCTCGACCCCACCGTGCGTAAGGCTCAGACTCCGGACGGCGTGGGCTACACCCTGTCTGACACCGTCGGCTTCGTGCGTGCCCTGCCCACCCAGCTGGTGGAGGCCTTCCGCTCTACCCTCGAAGAGGTGGCGGACGCCGACGTCATCGTGCACGTCGTGGACGTCTCCCACCCCGACCCCGAGGGGCAGATTCACTCCGTCCGCCAGGTGATTACCGAGGTCGACGCCCAAAATATCCCCGAAATTATCGTGCTTAACAAGGCAGATGCGGCCGACCCCTTCGTCATTGAGCGCCTGCGGCAGAAGGAACCCAACCACGTTGTGGTCTCAGCCCGCACCGGTGAAGGTATCGAGGAGCTACAGCAGAAGATTGCGGACACCATTCCCCGCCCCTCGATTGAGCTCAACCTGCTGGTACCCTTCTCCGCAGGTGGCGTGGTGTCCCGTCTGCACGAGTGGGACGCCGAGATCCTGCGTACTGCCTTTGTGCAAGATGGTACCTATGTGCAGGCCCTGGTCCGCGAAGAAGTAGCCTCTGACCTCGCTGAGTACGTGCTCGAAGAAGACCTTCTTGAGGTACTGCAACCTGAAATCGACGAAGCTATCGCCTCAGGGGCGGTAGAAACCCAGCGCGCATGAACGACCACGTCACCGCACCCACCGGGCAGGAGCTAGAGACCCTGCCCGGAGCCAAGCCCGTCCTACAGCTCCTCGACACCGTCGTGGAGCGCTCCGGCGGCCAGAAGCGCGACGGCCAGCGCACCATGGCAGCCCACGTAGCCCGCGCCCTCGACACCGAAAAACACCTGCTGGTGCAGGCTGGCACCGGCACCGGTAAGTCCCTGGGCTACCTGGTACCCGCCATTCACGCTGCCCAAACAGCAGAAAAACCTATCGTGGTGGCTACCGCAACCCTGGCCCTGCAATCGCAGATTGTTAACCGCGATATTCCGCGCCTGCTGGAATCCCTGGGCGATGAACCCGAGCACGAAACCGACGTCGCTATCCTCAAGGGCCGCAATAACTATGTCTGCCTGCACAAGCTTGAAGGCGGCTACCCCGAGGACGACGGCGATGCCCTCTTCGATATGGACGCCGCTACCGGCTCCACCGGTCCAGCCGGAAAACTGGGGGAGGAAGTTGTGCGCCTTCGCGAATGGGCACAGACCACCGACACCGGTGACCGCGACGAGCTGCTGCCAGGCGTGAGCGATAAGGCATGGCGGCAGGTAGCCGTCACCGCCTCAGAATGCCTGGGCAAAAAATGCCCCCTGGTCGAAGAATGTTTCAGCGAGACGGCCCGAACCAGGGCTGCTGAATCAGATATCGTCATTACCAACCACGCCCTTCTCGCTATCAACGCCTTTGAGGGTGCTGCGGTGCTACCCGACCACGATATCGCCATCATCGACGAGGCCCACGAACTGGCTGACCGCGTCACTGGCGCCGTCACCGGGGCACTCTCTCCTGCTGCTATTATCAAGGTTGCCCGCAGTCTTAAACGGCACACGGATGCCGACCACAAGGCACTAGAACAGGCAGCGCTCGCCCTTGACGACTCTCTCAACGGGGTACCCGCTGAGATGATGCCCAAGGGCTTGCCCGACCGGGTTGCCGCTGCCATGGAACGCGTGCGCGATGCGGCGCGTCAGGCCCTCACCGATACGAAGAGCGGGGACAAGGACGGCGACGCCGGTCGCCAGATGGCGCGTGCTGCCCTGACCGAGGTACACGAAACCTCAGAGAAGATGTTGACCGCTGACCCGCTTTATCAGGTCATCTGGGTTTCTCGTACCGGCTCTTGGGAGCCCGGTAGGGGGTATGTGGCGGCAGCTGACGATGACCCCGCCACCCTGAATATTGCACCTATCTCAGTTGCTGGTTACCTGCGAGAGGGGCTTTTCGAAAACCGCACCGTGGTGCTGACGTCTGCGACGCTGACGGTGGGAGAAAGCTTTGATGCTGCCGCTGGTGCCCTGGGGCTGATGGGTAAGGACGCTCCGCGCTGGGACGGTATCGACGTGGGCTCACCCTTTAACTACCCCAAGCAGGGCGTGCTGTATCTAGCCTCTGACCTGCCTAAACCTGGGCGGGGAGTTTCGGTAGAGCAGCTGGACCGTATCGTTGAGCTTGTGACTGCCTCGGGTGGCGGCGCGCTGGGGCTCTTTTCCTCTAAGCGCGGGGCCGAGCTGGCTGCCGAGTACGTGCGGGAGCGCACCGACCTGAACATTCTTCTGCAGGGGGAGTCGTCTCTGCGTGCTCTGGTGCAGGAGTTCACCGAGGACACTGATTCCTGCCTTTTCGGCACCATGAGTCTCTGGCAGGGTGTGGACGTTCCTGGCGACTCCTGCCGCCTGGTCATGATGGACCGTATTCCCTTCCCCCGCCCCGACGATCCGCTGTCACAGGCGCGTACCCGGGCGGTAGCAGCTGCTGGCGGTAACGGCTTTATGGCTGTGTCTGCCTACCACGCAGCGGTACGCATGGCCCAGGGCGCCGGCCGCCTGGTGCGGTCGGTCGGTGACAGGGGAGTTGTGGCCGTCCTTGACTCCCGCATCGCGACTCAGCGCTACGGTTCCTACCTGGTGAAATCCCTTCCACCCTTCTGGACAACAACCCGCAAGGACGTTGTACTAGGAGCGCTCGAGCGTCTTAGGCAGTCAATCGACTAGTGAGAGGCTAAGTCTTAGAGACTGCGCAGTACGGAGACGACCTTACCCATGATGGTGGCTTTATCGCCCAGGATGGGCTCGTACTGGGTGTTCTGGGGCAGTAACCAGGTGTGACCATCGCGCTGGCGGAAGGTTTTCACGGTGGCCTCGTCGTCGAGCAGGGCCGCGACGATGTCACCGTTCTGGGCGGTGTTCTGGGCGCGCACTACGACCCAGTCGCCATCGCAGATTGCAGCATCGACCATGGAGTCCCCCTTGACGCGCAGCATAAAGAGGTCGCCCTGACCTACGAGCTGGCGGGGGAGCGTCATGACGTCTTCAATTGCCTGCTCAGCGGCAATGGGTGAGCCCGCAGCAATACGTCCCACCAGGGGAACGGTAGCGAGGTTATCGTCGGTCTGCGCGAAGGTAGGCACAATCGGCAGCGTGATGACGCTGGTTTCAGGCTTTACTTCTTCGGGGGAGGTCTCGCCGGTGAGAACCTCAATGGCGCGAGGACGCTTGGGGTCGCGCCTAATATAGCCCATCTCTTCGAGGCGAGAGAGCTGATGGGTAACAGATGAGAGCGAAGCGAGACCAACGAGGTCACCGATTTCACGCATAGACGGCGGGTAGCCGTGCTCATCAATAGCGCTTGAAATGGCGCTCAAAATTTTTTTCTGGCGGGCAGTGAGGGGGCGAGAGCCCTTGTGGGGCGGGCTTGCCGGAGTCTGCGGAGTTCGTTCGCTCACGGTATCTCGTCTCTGTTGGTTCTTAAAATGTCAGCCACCCGGTGTTCACTATCAAGTGGTCTTCTAAGACTATGTCAAGCAAACAGGTTATTCAAACATTTGTTCTAATTTTTCTCGACTATGTTCGATTTTTCTGATAGAACATAGATACGAAGAAATCTTAGAACAAAGATTCGACTTTTGGTTGAATGTTTGAGCGTGAATCAGGAGAAAGACTTATGAGCACCATCGCCTTGCCCGAGTTTATGGCTCGTACTTCTTTGAAGAAGCCCCTTGATCAGGCTGCTACTTTTACCGTCCGTCAGCACCCGCAGGTGCCCGCATCGGCCGGGGCACTGCGGCAACCCCAGTACCGCATTCGTTTTGCGGCACCTGTGTCTGCGCGTCCCGCACCTGTAGCTCCCTTGCGGAATCTGCCTTCCCACCCTGCTGCTTCTACCCCGGCTCAGCGGCCTAGCGCGGTAGTAGAACCGTCTCAGAAAGCGAAGACGGGGCGCGGGAAAATCCGTTTGACCCGCCGGGGGCGCCTGGTTTTTAGGGGCCTGCCTCTACTCACCCTCGTGGCTCTTGTGGTTCTCGGTGCCCTGACTTTCCTTGCACCCGGCGAAGCTAAGAGTGCCACTGTCGAACCTGTTGTTCCGGTTAGCCAAACGGTCACCGTTGTGCACGGCGATACTCTCTGGACCATCGCAGCAGATGTGGCACCCGGTGAAGATAATCGCGATGTCATCAATCGCATCATGCAGATTAACGACCTCACCAGCGCACAGCTGGTTCCCGGTCAGGTTCTTGAGGTGCCTGTCTACACTCAGTCGCAGTAAGAAAAAGAGCGGTACCCTATGCCAGACTGCGAAACAAGAATGCAGCGTACGGGGCTAGGTCGCTACACTAGGGGAGTGACCGAAACTACCACAGCACTCGAAGCCCTGCCCCTGCGCGAAGATTTGCGGGGCCGTTCACCCTACGGCGCACCCATGATTGATGTTCCGGTAACCCTCAACGTTAACGAGAACACCCACCCCATGCCGCAAGAAGTCATCGATGCCATCACGCGCGATGTAGCAGAGGCTGCCGTAACCCTGAATCGCTACCCCGACCGCGAGTTCGATACCCTCAGAGCAGAACTGGCAGACTACCTGGGGCACGGTCTGACCCCCGAAAACATCTGGGCAGCTAACGGCTCCAATGAGATTCTCCAGCAACTTATGCAGGTCTTTGGCGGCCCCGGGCGCTCGGTCATGAGCTTCGTGCCCACCTACTCTATGTACCCCCTGCTGGCAGACGGCACCAATACCGCTTTCATTGCGGGTACCCGCGCAGCCGACTACTCCCTCACCGCGGCCTCAGCAGTTGAACAGATTGAAGAGCACAAGCCTTCTATCGTTATTCTCTGCTCACCCAATAACCCCACCGGTACCGGCCTGGGGCTAGACGTTATCGAAGCGGTCTACGATGCGGTGGCAGCCTACAACGGTATCGTCGTGATCGATGAGGCCTACGCAGAGTTTGCCCAAGACCGCACCCAGAATGCTCTCACCCTACTTCCCGGACGCCCCAACCTGGTTGTTTCCCGCACCATGAGCAAGGCCTTCGCACTTGCAGGTGCCCGCCTGGGCTACTTCGCAGCAGATCCCGCTGTTGCCGATGCCGTCCGCCTGGTTCGCCTGCCCTACCACCTTTCAGCCGTCACCCAGGCAACCGCGATTGCAGCCCTGCGCCACCGCACCCAGCTGCTGGCTAACGTCGACGACATCCGCGCCCAGCGCGACCGCATCGTGGAGCACCTCACCGGCCTGGGACTAGAACCGGCTGTATCGGATTCCAACTTTGTGTTCTTCGGCGGGCTCAAGGACGAAAAAGCTGCCTGGAACTACCTGCTAGAACGCGGCGTCCTGGTGCGCGATAACGGAATCCCCGGCTACCTGCGCGTCACCGCCGGAACCGAATCCGAGACCAGCGCCTTCTTAGACCACCTCACTGACTACGTGCAGACTTTCGAGCGCTAAGCGCAGCGCGTAGCCCCATCAACATCGGCAGACACCTTAGAAAAAGAGACAGACATGGCAGTACCTACTGAATCATCCACAGGCATCGGCCCCCGTATTGCAAAGATGGAGCGGGCAACCAGTGAGTCGTCCGTCAGCGTCGAAATTAACCTCGACGGCACCGGCGTATCAGACATCGACACCGCTGTGCCCTTCTACGATCACATGCTCACCGCTTTGTCTAAGCACTCCCTGATTGATATGACCATCAAGTGCTCTGGCGATACCCACATCGATGTGCACCACACTGTTGAAGATACCGGCATCGTGCTGGGCGAGGTGCTCCGCCAGGCACTGGGCGATAAGGCAGGCATCCGCCGCTTCGGTACTGCCACCGTACCCCTCGATGAAGCTCTGGCCTCTGCCGTGGTCGATATTTCTGGCCGCCCCTACCTGGTCCACACCGGTGAGCCCGAAGGCTTCGAATACCACCTCATCGGTGGGCACTTCACCGGGTCAATGGTGCGCCACGTCTTTGAAGCTTTCGCCTATCACGCCGGTATCTGCCTGCACATCACCCTGCTGGACGGGCGCGACCCCCACCATATCGCTGAAGCCCAGTTCAAGGCTCTCGCCCGCGCCCTGCGTCAGGCAGTAGAGCCCGACCCCCGCCACGCCGGTATCCCCTCCACCAAGGGAGCTCTCTAATGAGCGAGACTCTACAGCAGAAGCCGACCGTCACCGTCCTTGACTACGGGGCAGGGAACGTGCGCTCAGCCGTCCGCGCCCTTGAAGAAGCCGGGGCCCGCGTGGTGCTGTCCCGCAAGGAGTCAGACATTCTGGGTGCAGACGGCCTGGTCGTGCCCGGTGTTGGCGCTTTCAAGGCCGTGATGGACGGGCTCAAAGAGGCGGACGCTATCCGCATGATTGGCAGGCGCGTTGCGGGCGGACGCCCCGTACTCGGCATCTGCGTGGGCCTACAGGTCATGTTCGAAAAAGGCGTTGAGCACGGAGTTGAAGCCGACGGCCTGGGCGAGTGGCCCGGCACCGTCGAAAAGCTCAAAGCCGAGGTCGTGCCCCACATGGGATGGAATACCGTCCGCGCACCTGAAGGGTCCACGCTCTTTGCCGGTATCGAGAACGAACGCTTCTACTTTGTGCACTCCTACGGGGTGCAAGAATGGACCTTCGACCAGAACAACGAAGCCATGCTGCCGCCGCAGGTCACCTGGGCTAACCACGGCGGCGACTTCATCGCGGCGGTCGAAAACGGGCCCCTAGCTGCCACCCAATTCCACCCCGAAAAGTCGGGTGAGGCCGGCATCCGCCTGCTCAAGAACTGGATCAGTTCCCTGCCCGTAACCGGGCGTCTAGACGGGGTGAAGTAGGGTATGTCAGCTACAACGTCCGGGCTGCTGCTCATGACCGTAGGCATGATGTTCATCGGCGGAGCCTACTCCTTCTACAAGCAAAAAATTACCTGGGTGGCCCAGCTTGTACTGCTGCTGGTGGGCCTAGCCTTTGCCGGGTACGGCCTGTACGTCGTGATGAACTACAGCTAGCTCGCTATCCCATAGACCTAGATTTTTACCGTCCTACTCCCAAGGAGAGAACAATGACTGATCGTCTCGAACTGCTGCCCGCGGTCGACGTAGCCAACGGCCAGGCCGTGCGCCTGGTACAGGGCGAAGCCGGATCGGAAACCAACTACGGTTCCCCCGTCGAAGCTGCCCTAGAGTGGCAGAACGCCGGTGCTGAGTGGCTGCACCTGGTCGACCTCGACGCTGCCTTTGGCCGCGGCGACAACATTGAGATTCTGACCGAGGTAGCTCAGGAACTTTCCATCAAGATTGAGATGTCGGGCGGCATCCGCGACGACGAATCTCTGGAACGGGCCCTGTCGCTCAACCCCGCCCGCATCAACCTGGGCACCGCTGCCCTCGAAAACCCCGAGTGGACCCGCAAGGTCATCGCCGAGCACGGCGATGTTATCGCAGTTGGGCTGGACGTCCGCGGGGACGTACTGGCCGCCCGCGGCTGGACCAAAGAAGGCGGCAACCTTTGGGAGGTTCTCGACCGCCTGAACGATGACGGCTGCGCCCGCTACGTCGTCACCGACGTCACCAAGGACGGCACCCTGCAGGGCCCCAACCTGGAACTTCTGCGCAAGGTCGCTGAGCGCACCGACAAGCCGGTGGTCGCCTCCGGCGGTATCGCAACTCTGGACGACATCGCAGCCCTGCGCACCATGGTGCCCCATGGAGTTGAGGGCGCTATCACCGGCAAAGCCCTCTACGCCGGTAAGTTTACCCTCGCCCAGGCACTCGACGTCGCAGGTCGCCCCTAGTGACAGACTTTTCAGAACGCGTGCACCGCGCCCACACCCACGGGCACGGCAACCCCGGAGACCCCAGCGCACCCCGCCGGGAACTCCCCGCACATATTGCTGCCCAGCTGGCGTCCGCCGGCCAAAAAACCGATACCGGCGGGCAGCCCTGGGAAGGACGCAACCTGGGGGAAGGCACCAGCCACACCCACAAGTTCCCCGGCGACGACGGCAGAACCGACCCCGCCCTGCAAAAAGTTCTCGATGCTTTTGCCGCGGGCGAAGTCGATGAAGTCGCCGTGGTCGATGCCCTGCGCTCCGTGCGTATCTTTGCCCCGGTCGTAGCCCAGCTATCTCAAGCAGAAATCACCGAGCACGGCCTGGTATCAGACAAAGAATCGGATATGGCGCTGGTGAGTATCCAGGCTCCGGACGGACGCCGCGCCCTCCCCGTATTCACTAATGTAGACGCCCTCACCGCCTGGCACGACCTAGCCCGCCCGGTTGCCGCAGACATGCGGAAAACCGCCCTATCAGCCGTTGAAGACGAGAACCAGCTGATTGTGGTAAACCCCGGCGCCGACCTTACCTTCGTCGTGCGCCGCCCCGCTTTCTGGGCAATCGCCAAGGGAGAAGAATGGATGCCCTCCTACCGCAACCCCCGGGTCGCCGAAGAGCTCAGCAACATTGCAGCGCCCCTGTCTGCTGTGGTTGCGGTTGAAGCAGGCCCCGGCACCGGTGTGTACTCGCAGACCGCGAGCGGACGCGTACTGGCAGGTGGTGGGCACGGGCCAGAGCTGAAAATCATGCTCAAACTCCGCCCCGGCCTCACCCAGGAACAGGTCAACCAGACCGTGCAGACCTTCCAGCAGGGGCTCGCCCTCAACCAGGTCATTGCCGAGCAGGCTGACTCAGTGCAGATCGCTTTGGCCTCAGCCTAGAAAACCGGCCCGGTGAACTTTTCGCCGGGCCCCTTGCCGGGGGCGTCCGGGTAGGGGGAAGCCTCACGGAAGGCCAGCTGGAGGGAACGCAGGCCGTCACGCAGGGGAGCGGCGTGCTGGGAACCAATCTCGGGCGCCGCAGCGGTAACGAAACCTGCCAGGGCGGTAATCAGCTTGCGGGCCTCATCAAGATCTTTGAGGTCTTCGGCGTTCTCTTCAGCAGCCAGGCCGCACTTGACGGCAGCGGCGCTCATCAGGTGAACAGCAGCGGTCGTAATGACCTCAACGGCGGGAACCTCAGCGATATCGCGCATCTGGGCGTTAACTTCTTCAACCTGCTCGGCAGTCAGACCATCGGGTAGCGCCTCGCCCTGCTCAGCGGAATCTTCAAAACGGTAGCTAGTTTCGTTGCTCATGGTTACTAGAATCTCACACCAACCCCACCGAGCGTGAATCGCCCGTCACACTCAACCCGACCACCGGCGTCCGCCCCAAGAAAAACAGCCAAAACCCTTGAAAAACCGCCCCTAACCCAGTAATGTTAAGAGCTGTTTGCAAGTGGAACTTAAGTTCCCACCCGCTGCCGCCAAATCTGGTGACCGGGTCAGCCCCAGGCTCCCGCAAGGGAAACCTTCGAAGGCTCATAGCGCCGACTACCGGCGCCCGCGCCTTCAGCCTGGGTAGGTAACCTAAGCCTCCGCTTGCTAGCCGCAACCGGGGGCTTTTTCGCTCCCACAGAAATTCACGGGGGACACCCCCACCACAAGCAACAGGAGCTTTGTCATTAGCGATCCACGCATCAACGACCGCATTCGCGTTCCGGAAGTTCGACTCGTCGGCCCCGGCGGTGAACAGGTCGGTATTGTCCGCGTAGAAGATGCACTGCGTCTTGCTCAGGAGTCTGACCTTGACCTGGTTGAGGTTGCCCCTAACGCTAAGCCGCCTGTGTGCAAGCTTATGGACTTCGGCAAGTACAAGTACGAAGCCGCAGTCAAGGCACGTGAATCTCGAAAGAAGCAGGTTAATGCTTCTTTGAAGGAAATCCGTTTCCGCCTCAAGATTGATACCCATGACTACGAAACCAAGGTCGGGCACGCACGTCGTTTCCTGGCTGGCGGTGACAAGGTCAAGGCTATGATTCAGTTCCGTGGTCGTGAACAGCAGCGCCCCGAGATGGGTGTGCGACTGCTTGAACGCATGGCGAACGACCTGACCGAGGTTGGCACCGTAGAGTCCAACCCTCGCGTTGACGGTCGCAACATGGTGATGGTTCTTGCCCCGCTGCGCGGCAAGCAGGAAGCCCGCCGTGAGAGCCAGAAGTCAGGTGGCCGCAAGGGTCGCGAACGCGTCAACACCACCGAGGCAACCCCTGTGACCAACTCCCTGGCAGATGCAATGCCCGAGGAGCTCAAGGCACAGGCGTCAGCCGAATAGGAGCTGTTTAGACAACCAGGCGCGGGCTCGTGTAGGGTTTCGTGCTTGGTCGTCGTTCGCTTACCGCCGTTTTTATTGAGAAATAAAGGCGATGGTGGGCGGGCAGAACACCCTTAAAACTTCCCCGCCCGCCGGGGTCGTTGAGTTTTTCAGTTCCTCACCCTGTAACCGGGGCGAGGGTAGAACGTAAGGAGAATCGGCTCATGCCGAAGCAGAAGACCCACTCTGGTGCTAAGAAGCGCTTCAAGCTCACCGGTACTGGCAAGGTTAAGCGCCAGCAGGCCAACCGCCGCCACTACCTGGAGCACAAGTCATCCCGTCTGACCCGTCGTCTGGCATCTGACCAGATCGTAACCGGCGGCCAGGCTAAGGTCATCAAGAAGATGCTGGGCAAGTAAGCTCCTTCTTTTTGAAGCTTCGCCCCCTGTGGGCGCACCAAAAGTAGATATTTTCTCTCCTGCACCAGCGCTAGATTTTTAGCTGGGTAGGACACAAGACGTTAGGAGACACACGTGGCACGTGTGAAGCGCGCGGTTAACGCGCACAAGAAGCGCCGAGTAATCCTTGATCGTGCATCAGGCTACCGTGGCCAGCGTTCACGCCTTTACCGTAAGGCTAAGGAACAGGTCACTCACTCACTGGTATACAGCTACGACCACCGTCGTAAGAAGAAGGGCGACTTCCGTCGTCTCTGGATCCAGCGTATCAACGCAGCTGCACGCGCTGAGGGCCTGACCTACAACCGTTTCATCCAGGGCCTGAAGGCTGCTGAGGTTGAGGTTGACCGTCGTATGCTGGCTGAGCTGGCTGTTAACGAGCCTGCTGCTTTCTCAGCTCTGGTTGAAATCGCTAAGAACAACCTGCCTGAGGACACTTCAGCTCCCAAGGCTGCCTAAGTCTTTTTAGGTTTGTCTTGCCCCACCTGATCGTTGGGGTGCGGACGCCGCCTCCCGCTTTCCTGCCACCTGGCAGGGCAGCGAGGGGCGGCGTCCTTTTTGTTATGGTCTTACTGGATCCGGGGTGCCGAGGCTGGGGCCGGGTGCGCAGTGAACGTCCACCAGACTCTCGTGGCGTCTACGCCTATGATGGGCGCAGCGAGAGTCTGGTGGACTGTCAGATTTTGAGCGGGGTCGTCCGCTGATAAGTAGAGGGCCCAGACTGCCTATGGCTGGGTTGTTAGAGTAGTTCCTTTTTCTTAACTGGAAAGGAAATACTGGTACCTTATCTGTAGATTTCTCGTCTATGCCCTACCTTGAGCGCCAAAATGACCAGTTCCCCGTGTTCTACTTCGTAGATAATTCTGTAATCTCCTGTGCGGATTCGGAGTTCACCAGCACCACCCTTGAGCTGAATTGCTCCCTGAGGGTAGGGTTTGCTCTGGAGGGCTTCTATCGCTGTGATTATTTGTCGGGCTATCTGTCGATCCAGTTTCTTGAGGGTTTTGGCTGCGGTAGGGGCATAGGTGATGGTGTAGGTCATGGACACCGGTTACAAGCCAAGTTCTTTAAGCAGATCCTCGTGACTGATTCTTTCATTCTCTGAGCGTGCTTTTGCGGCATCTGCGATATCGGCCTGGTCTTCGAGGGCTTGGATGGCGCGGTCAAAAAATTCAGGGGATACCACAACGGCCCGGCGTTTTGCCCCGCGTGAAGCGAGCTCTACGGGTGCTTTCTGTGCTGCCGCAATGTAATCGCTTTGATTGGCACGGAACTCTGAGAGGGTTGCTGTAGTCATGACCTAAAAGTACATCTTGTACAAGATGGTTTCAAGAGGGTAGCTATTTCTGTATGGAAAAGCTCACCCCGCTTTCGTCCGTGGGTGGACGGCGGTGGGGCGGGCTAGACACCGGAACTTGCCCTCGGCGAGAGCCTCAACAATATCCGTGAGTTTCTGGAGGTCTTTTCCACGCTTTTTAGCGGCTTTTAGACCCTTTTTGAAAGCATTGGTGGTGATGATCTCGTATCTCATAGGTCGTCAATGAGAGTTTTGAACTCCTCGATTGATGTAATTCGGGGAGTGTTTGGGTCCTGGGCGAGCCGACGTCCTTCTTCGATGGCAGCAATAGTCGTCGCGTTGGGGTAGGGGCGCCCAACGGTGAAAGGTATTCTTCCTTCGCGAAGGGCCTGCTTCATGAACATGTTGATTGCTGTAGACATGTTTAGACCTAGCTCGTTGAAGAGTTCCTCTGCCTGGCGTTTAGTCTCCTCGTCGGTTCTAACGCTAATAGTGGTGCTCATAGTCGCTCCTTTCTTGCATTTGTGCGACATAGTTCTACATTAGCAGGGATACATCAATGATTGAAGAGTCATCAGGTTCGAGGAAATAGGTGAGTAAAAAGCAAATACGAGATGATCGAGGCGCTTGGGCCATGGTGTGCTGGGGGCCTGCTTACGCAAAAGCCCACCCTGCTTCCGTCCTGGTGCGGACGGTGGCGGGGTGGGCTTTTTGCGCTACCTGAAGCTGCAGGTGGGGTGGGGTTTGCTACTTAACCCAGGTGATGACCTCTTCGGCGGGCTTGCGGGTCTGGGGCCAGGGCAGCTCTTCGGTGCGGTAACCAAGGGCCAGCATGGTGACGATGCCTTCGGTTTCGGGGTCGATGATGCCGTGGTCAGCTAGCAGGGCGTTGACCTTGTCGGCGTTGAAGCCTTCGATGGGGCAGGAGTCGACGCCGATGAGGGCGGCGGCGGTCATCATGTTGCCCAGGGCGATGTAGGTTTGCTTGGCTGACCAGTCGAAGAGGGCACGGTCGGTGGTGAGGCCCATGTCGTTGACCTGGAAGCTCTTGTAGGTTTCGAGGGCTTTGGCGTGGTCTTCGGGGGAGAGGTTACGGGAGGCGAGTGAGGCCTGCATATGAGGGCCGTCGTGCTGCATGTTGCGCTTGGCTAGGAGCAGGACGAAGTGGCTTGCGCCGCCGAGCTGGCGGGCAGCTCCCCAGCTGAAGGGTTTGAGGGCTTCGCGGATCTCTGGGTTTTGCAGGACGACGAAGCGCCAGCCCTGAGCGCCGACGGAGCTGGGGGAGAGGCGGGCGGTTTCGAGGATGTAGGTGATGTCGTCGTCGCTGATTTTCTTCTCGGGATCGAAGAACTTGATGGCGCGGCGGCGGTGGGCGGCGTCGAGGAGGAGCTGCTTGATGGCTTGGTTCTGCATGGGGTGTATCTTCCTTCGAGGGTGGGTAGTTTCTCCGTAACAACAAGCGAGGTGATGGATTTATTCCGTTGGCAGGAAGATGAGCTCAAGCTACCATACTCCTGATAATTACATCTATTTATCGAAACAGTGAGTCACTTATTCTCTTCCAGGTTGTTCTTGCCCAAATTTTATAGTTGTAGTCGGCTGATATCAAAGTATGCCCATATATTTTTTTGAAATAGCTAGGAGAAGACAATATCTTGATATTTGATTTAATTTTTACAGTCTCGATTCTTTTTCTGTACCAATGGTGATAATGGATAAAAATAAGGATTGCTAGAAATGCCAACGGTGCAGTTAAGAATGTGGGAACGGAAATCAGGAAGAGTAGGTTGGAGATTAGCGGAGTCTTTGTAAAGTAATTAATAATGAGAAAGATCGGAGAACTTGAAAAATAAATAGATATCCAGAAGTAAATTGGACTCGTATATATAATGAGAAGTATCGTACATGTAATGCCATATTGTCCAAAAGTAAAGCTATATTTAACTGAATCTCTGTATGCATCTAGCATGCTCGTAAAAAATGTTAGGAATAATAGAGTGGGCGCTAAATATACTATGAATATTACTGCAAACGCTACAGCTTGAAATAGTGGCGCTGGAATTAAATTGCTTGAAGTGGATATTCCGATAACTACAAGTATGTAGTAAAAATAATATAAAATTGAGACAGTTTTACTTAATGTGTCATGTATGTGGCTTCGAATAATCCGGAAGGTGTAATTGGTATAAAAAGGGAGGATGACGACAAAAAGTGTAAGAATAATTCCAGCGCTGGTGTTCAAATCTGTAATGTTTGAAAAAGGGTCAAGCAATAAATTAGTTACGTCAAATCGCACAAATGAAATTAAGGACATTACTAGAAAAAGAATGATTAACTGCGGTAAGGCTAATTTAATAGTTAGATGGTATCGATTTTTTAGAAAATCTCGTGGCGGACTAACTTTGTATATTTTAAGAATCTCGATTAGGCAGGCAATGGAGGCAAAAATAACTGCCAGTAAAGATGTGCTGGTTAAAGTCTGCTGAAGTAATTGATCGATTTCTCTAAGTTCGTTGTTCGGGTTTGATATCCAGTTAAAAAAGGAAGCGGCAAAAGCTAATAGTGCAGATGTTGTAACAAATTTACTTATTTTGTCTATGAGTACAGGGAAATATAGACTGAATAGTAGTCCTACTCCGGATAGCTGTGTCCTTGTAATCCAAAGCAGTATAGTGAAATCTATATAGGTTGTAAATAAAATCCATTTCAAACCCCTTGGGGTGGAGGGGATCTTGGTGAAAAATCTTGATTTCTCTAGATTTGAAAGTTTAACTTTTACAGCGGAATCTCTTAAATTATTGATATCGTTAAAAATTTTTTCATCTGATTTTAAGCCAGTTAATTTAGTGATAATTTCTGCGATAATTGTAGGGGGGGGAATCTCTTAAAATTATTATCGTCGGTGTGGCGGATAGTATACTATTTATTTCGTTTATTTGAAGGCTGCTTCCTGCAAATTTTTGAGCGTATATTTTTCGCACTTTGTGTCTGATGATAAAAATTTCTCTTTTTGATATGCTGATTGAAGGCCCCAGGTAGGTGAAAAGGTAAATTAAAAATGTGATTGGCGTGGAGAATAGTAGTAGGTAAAATAGTGTGTACAATTTTTATCTCAATTTTTTTCAATTTTAATTACTGTATTAAATAGTCCTACTTGGTGAAGGTCTTTGTGGCTGCGAAGTCCTGTATATGAAAGGGAGGCGTCTTCATAGCGGCGGAACGCAAAAACTGCCTGGTTCATATGCACCGAATTGAAAACCCGCAAGCTAACCAGCAACTCGAAGTCAGCAACGCTCAGGCCCGTAACTGTCTTAAACAAGTCCGGTTCTATCCTCGAAATGACATCCTGCAGGGTGTTCTCGCGGAAATCGGTGAGATACATGAAAGCAGGAATGCGAGTTGCAAACTTGATGAGCTTTTCTTGAATCTTCCTTCGCTTATCTTTATATTCTTTCTCTTCCGCAGACAGCTTCTTCTTCTCGCGTGCAGACAAGGAAGCACCTTTAGACTTCTTCGTCTCAGAAACCTTGTCACTCTTATTAACTACAGTTTCAATGACATCAGTTCCCAAGGCACGGAAGCCCTCAATCTGCATGATAGCTTCCATAGCAGCCTCACTATTCATGACCCTACGAAGTGTCGCATTATCAACATTTACCAAGACAGCTGACTCCCATTTACGGGCCAAAAGCGTGGCAGAGGTACCAGCCATAGCAATATCAAGAATGCTCCCAGCATCTATCTGAGTCATTTTCGCACCGTCGTAGGCAAGCACGGGCAAAAATTTAACCAACTCAGCCACCGAATTCTCAGGATTCGACTCGGACGGATTCAGCTTTTGGCCATACTCAGCTATCTGACGCAAAGCCCGTGTCGGAGCAAAATCAAACACAAAAGCTACAGGCTTCAAGGTATCTTCTCTGCTGGGATCATCACCATCAGGATTCCTAATCGACCACGGCGATTGAACCCGGAAAGCAGCCTGAAAATATGTTTCAGGGCTCGACAAATTCCTCAACATTAAAATCGAAGACCATTGCTTGACCGTCACACCCGTGGTGAGCTTCCCACACGATAGCGTAATCGTCTTAGAGCTATAACCATCACCAATAGCGTTACGAACGGGCGGTAAAGCCTCAACACCTACCCCAGCTTCGGCACCAGCTACAACCAAAACCTGATAATCATGCCAGTAGGTATTGTGCCTGGCCTTTAGAAGTCTAGCCATAGCATGACAAGCTGAAACATTAGGCAGGAACCAGAATGAGTGCTGTAGATACGGTAGGAGTCTAACGTCGGCGTAGGGGAAAGGCGGACGCGAACCTGAACGGAGAGCGTCTAGCTGAGTTGGTGCATGTTCACCACGAATCAGGTCTAACCATTTCTGCACATCTGATTCATGCACGAACCTGGCCTCAGCCCCAGTTCCTGTGGCTTCAAAGAAACTGTTGAGGTCGAACTCGTCAAACTCGCCTTGACTTGCAATCGATAGAATATCGTCAGGCATTTGATAGGTCATCAGGCGCATTTCAGGTAGAGAACCGTAGGGGTTCAACTCGCCGGGGTGCTCCTGTTCCCAATCAGTTTTTGCCTGCTGCTCATCTGTGTAGGTCCAGTTAAAGATTTGCTCTTCGATGAACTCACCACTGGTTAGAGCTTTAAAAGGTGTACCTGAGAGGTAAAGGTAGGCCCTGGTAGTGATAGGTAGGAAGTCCTCTTCGGAATTGTCGAGTTCATCTAATTCTTCGTCAAAAGTCCTAAGCGAGTCGTGAAATTCAGCCTTAAATTCTGCCTGACGTTCCTTGGCTTCTTCGCCTTCGAAAAGTTCCTTTGCTTTATCACGCCAGGCACCGAAATGGTACTCGTCAAAAATAACAAGGTCCCAGTTAATGGTGTGGAGCCACTCATTTTTAGCTTTGATGAGCCCTGTTACTCTGTCCCGGCCCATTAGGTCTTGGAAAGACCCAAAATATACGAGTGGCCGTGAGGGGTCGTATTCTTCCTGGGCGGCTTTTCTCGACGCGTTGAGGTATTGCCATCCCTCAAAATCAATGTGAGATTCAAGGTCCTCTTGCCAGGCTGACTGTACTGCTGGTTTGAAGGTAACAACCAGAACGCGCTGTGCATTCATTTTTTGGGCCAGCTTATAAGCGGTAAAGGTTTTACCGAAACGCATTTTGGCGTTCCACAGGAATCGGGGCGTAACATCGGGTTCTTCGTGCCAGAGTGAAAAATAGTAATCGTAGGTAAAATCTACGGCACGTTGTTGTTCGGGGCGGAGCCCAAAAGTTTGGTGGCGCTTACCTGAAAAGACCTGGCCTAAACGGATTTCCTCAATGGCTGTTAATACATCGGCAACTGTGCAGCGAACCCACTCACGCGACGACCCAATAGCGGGGTTATCGAACCCTTTAGCCTTGAGATGGTTAATGACATCTCTATCCTTGAAAAGACTGCCATCCTGACGCTCTGCTAGGACATCTATGTGGAGGGTGTATTCCTGCTGCATTTGCCCTTGAGACTGCCGAATACGGTCATTGACATCGGCCTGGGTGGTCTGGCCAATCTTGATGAGACCCTCATAACCAGCAGGAGGGGTATTCGGCTTCCAAGCGTAGACCTTGAGACGGGCTGAGGGCTTTTCAGGGAGGAGCGCTTCAATCTTTTGACTCACAGCAGCTCTTCCTCCATGGGACGAACAACAGACTGGATATAGGAGATTTCTTCATCCGTTAGTCCATATTTGATATATAGGTCTTCATCTGTCCAGATACGGTCCCAGGCCTGTAATGGAACGAAGCCATATACGTTCTTTGAAGCATGTTGAGCTACTTTGCGTAATGAAACAAGAAAGCGTGCAAACTGGGTTCTTAGATATGAAGCTAAGCTTTTTGCTTCATCTTCTGATTCAAAGTGACCAGCAACTAGATAAGTCTCGGTGCATGCAGAATCAGGTCCTGCAATAATAGGGCGAGAAAGGAACATCGTTTCGACGGCAGCACTAGTCCCTTGCACACCTGTCATCAAGACCTTCCACTGGTCAATCCAGTCTTGATTAGATGGAATCTCATTTCTTTCTATCCAGCTAATACGTTGGGAACCAAAAAGAGTGATAGGGGATTCCATTCCCTTTGAATTTGCGTTTCCATGAACGTAAGTTCGTAGACCGAAAGGCTTTTGACTAGAAACCATTTTGTCCATGGTTTCTTCTTCAACGGCCTGTACCTTTTCGAGAATAGAAACCGCCTGATTAGATCTCACCAAGACATCAAACTGGTCAAGGTACCGCTCGACAGGCTCACCTGTGGGCTTACCGTCCCAAATAGTCTGAACGCTACACTTACCGTCATGATTCTTATCCCAGAGGAAGTAGGAAACACCTCCACGAATCTTAACCCCGGGGAAGGCCTCATAGAGTTTGGGGTAGTCTACGAGTGCTTTCATACGGTGGTCAGATAGCATTTTTTGCCGGTACTCATCTAAGCCCTTACCGCCAGCAAACCACCGGGACGGGGTAATAAAGACCGCATACTTTGGGTCGAGCTCTAAAGCCTTCTCAACAAAGTGCTGGTAGATAGGAGAAGCAGAGGCCCCATGCCCACCATCTGAGAGCTGGTAAGGCGGGTTGCCAATCACGATGTCAAACTGCATATCTTCTCCAAAAATCTTTCTTATCAGTGTTCGAGGTTCGTTAGTGTGTATAAAAGCGTAGGCATGGGATTCAAAGTCGTCACCTCGGCTATATTCCGCTTCGTTAGCCCCACAGAAAGAACAGCGTCTATTGACGTAGGTGTACTTCTTTGTCTTAGCGTTTTTGCGACTGATTAGCTTCTTCTTCCCACCAGTCCAAGTGTGCTCTATCCGCTCAAACCAGATATTGCCGTCATCAGTCTCAAAAGCAGTGCAAATTGAATGTTTTTTCGAGGCCCACTTGGAACAATAAACACTACGCCGGGCTATTAGAGCCGTTATCTCAGTAATCGCTATCCCGTAGACCTGGCGGGTCAAAATATGATTGACCCTTTCTTGAACATCGGGAATTTTGTCTTCGAGCCCTTTTACCAGGCGTGAAGTAATTTCACGCAAGAAGACCCCTGACTTCGTGAAAGGGTCCAAAAATTTCACGTCAGGATTAGACCAAATATCCTCACCATAACGCTCCTCCCAGGAGCGAGCCACCTGGTCGAGCATAGAGGCTTATTCAAAAGTAGACACGCACCCCACACCCACCAACTAGACAACGGCCCCACCCGCGGCAAAAATATGAGCGTTA
>NZ_JBHSTW010000010.1:0-193393 GCF_042660305.1 Rothia nasimurium | reverse complement strand
CTCGTATGAGTCCTGGTGATCAGCTGCCTGCTTGGGCCTGAATTCGCTATGTGACTAGGTGTTTTGTCGCTTGGCGGGTTTCTCCTGTGCCATGGCGACTCGTAATACTCTACGCAGGTTCAAAACACTTCGCAAGTCGAAAATGACCTCAAAAACCACTCACAGGCATCCGCACACCCATTTTTAGCCCCCCAAAGCACCTCCACCAACAGTATTTCACCTAGTCACAGGCGGTCAGTGAGGCAGGTCTATGGCTCACATCTATGACCCACTACACCTAAAATTCTTTGAAAAACCTTCAAAACTCCCCCAAATCGCCCTCCCTGACCCCTTTTCAAGGAATATTGCACCCATCTCTGCCCGTTATGCCAGGCGTACACAACCCCTATATAGAGAAGGACATTCACCATGCCAGCCCTATCCCTGCTCGACTTTGCCCTGATTTTCCCGGGTGAACGCCCCGCAGACAGCTTCAAACGCTCTGTAGCTCTAGCCCAGCACGCAGAGAAGCTCGGCTACGAACGCATCTGGTACGCAGAACACCACAACATGCAGCGCATTGCCTCAGCCGCCCCGGCAGTGCTTATTGCCCACGTTGGTGCACAGACCTCAACCATTCGACTGGGAGCTGGTGGCGTCATGCTGCCCAACCACTCCCCCCTCACCGTGGCAGAACAGTTCGGCACCCTCGCCGAACTGTACCCCGACCGCATCGACCTGGGCCTGGGCCGGGCACCCGGCACCGACATGCGTACCCTCGCCGCCCTGCGCCGGGACCCGCAGGACGCAGAGAACTTCCCCCAGGACGTCCAGGAACTCGCCGGCTATCTGAGCGGGGACACCCGGGTGCCCGGCGTCCACGCCACCCCGGGGGCAGGGACCAATGTGCCCCTCTACATTCTGGGCTCCTCCCTCTTCGGTGCTTCCCTCGCTGGCGCCCTGGGCCTGCCCTATGCCTTTGCCTCCCACTTCGCCCCCACTCACCTGGAACAGGCCATAGCGGTCTACCGCGAACGCTTCACCCCCTCAGAGCAACTAGAGCAGCCCTACGTGATCGCTGCGGCTAACGTGATTGCCGCCGATACAGAAGAGGACGCCCGCGCCCAGCAGGTGATTGCGCACCGGCAGCGGGTGAAGTCCATGATGCGCCTAGATGACCGCGACCTGAGCGACGACGAGCTGGATATGCTGGTCGCTTCACCCCAGGGCCAGCAAATCCTGGACATGCTGCGCTACACCGCGGTAGGCACCTCGGAGCAGGTAGGTGACTACCTCACCCGCTTCGCTGATTCGGTACAGGCCGACGAGCTAATGATTTCTAATCTCTCCCCCAGCACGGAACAGGCCCACCGCGGCCTTGAGGTGCTGGCGCAGGCCATGCTTCAGAAGTAAGGGCAAAAAATGTAAGTACCCCAGTTTTTGTGCATATACCCCGCGATAAAGAGGGGGTACGTGCCTTAACGGGGGCGTTAGCCTTCTAGAAAAGCCAAGACCGCGCGGACGCGGCGGTTGCCGCTATCGGCAGGTAGATCTAGCTTGTCGAAGATATTGCCCACGTGCTTGGCGACGGTTGCCGGGGATATGAAAAGTTCAGCCTCAATCTCTGCGTTGGATCGCCCCTGCGCCATGAGCCGCAGGATTTCCAGCTCGCGCGGGGAGAGCCTGGCCAGCTTGCCCTCGGTGGGGTGGGCTGCCGCATGGGCGGTGTACGGGGCGGACGCTCCCCCGGCAGTACCTGCCCCGAGGGAGGAAGAGGGGACGGGGTCGTCCGCACCGGAAGTATCGGCAGCGGTGCCCGGCAGTGCCCCGCGTACCTGCCCGGCGGTCTGCCCGCTGCTTGAGGTGCCGCCGAGCAGGTGCTGGACGACGTCCGGGTCGATCACGGTTCCGCCTGCCACCACGGTGTCGAGGGCGCGGGCGAATTCTTCGACGTCCCCCACCCGGTCTTTGAGCAGGTAGCCCAGCCCGGCCGCGGAGCGGGCGAAAAGCTCGCGGGCGTAGGCAGTGGTGATGTACTGCGAGAGCACCACGACCGGAAGCCCCGGGTAGGTCTCGCGCAGCTGCAGGGCAGCCTTCAGACCGTCGGAAGTGTGGGTAGGTGGCATGCGCACATCGGTAATGACGGCATCGACACCCTCCCCCGCCATAGCCGCCTCGACGGCGGTGAGCAGGGAGGGGGCGTCCTCAACCTCTGCAAGCACAGAGTGCCCCAGCGCTCCTAGCACCATCGTCAGCCCCTGACGAAGCAGGGCGGAATCTTCGGCGAGGATAATGCGCATGGGGTACCTTTCGTGACAACGTTTCACGTGAAACGCTACAGGGTTGTTGAGCCCTTGGGTAGGGGCAGGGCCAGGGTCAGGCGGGTGGGACCACCGGCAGGGGAATCTACCTGCACCGTGCCACCCAGGGCAGCAGCGCGTTCTACCAGGCCGGCAAGGCCGGTACCGCGGGCAGGGTCAGCGCCACCAATACCGTTATCTTCTACCGTAACCACCAGAGACTCCCCCGCTACGAAGGCCGAGAGTGAGACAAACTGGGCCTGAGCATGCTTGAGGGTATTGGTCAGAGCCTCATTGACGGTGTAGTAGGCGGTGCGTTCAAGGTCGCGGGGCAGGCGGGCAGGAGCATCGTAGGTCAGGTGAACCGGCAGCACGCTGTGGCGTACCAGCTCTTCCAGGGCAGCCTTGAGGCCGTGGTCTTCCAGCACCGCCGGGTAGATACCGCGGACGGTGTCGCGCAGGGTCTGCTGGGCGTGGGAGAGCTGGGTGCGGGCCTCGGTGACGTGGTTGAGCAGGGCGGCGGCGCGGGCGTCCTGGGTATCAGTGACCAGGTTCTTGGCTTCCATCTCGGCCAGGCCAAGGCGCAGGTTGAGGTTGACCAGTTCTTGCTGGACGCCGTCGTGCAGGTTGCGCTCGATACGGCGGCGCTCCCCTTCGAAGGCGTCAACGATGGTGGCCCGAGAAGCGGTCAGGCGGGCCAGTTCGCGTTCCTGTTCTTCGGGGCGGGAGGACAGGATCAGCTTGGAGAGGCTAGCGCCGGTGGCGGCCAGCAGGCCGTTGACGTAGGCAAAGATGATGAGCAGGACGGGGATAGCGGCCAGGAAGACCCACCAGTACTGGGGAGTAACTTCAAAGATTTGGCCGCTTGCGGGAAGAAGGCCCTGGTTGATGTAGTAGTTCATTTCCCCCTGGGAGTAGAGGGAAAGGTACTGCCAGTCGAGGTAGAGCCTGTTCCCTATACCCAGGTAGTAGGCTACTGCACTGGTGCCGACAAGGGCCATGACCTGCAGTCCGAGTACTGCGCCTGCCAGCCAGCCCCAGAGGGTGGTCAGTGCCAGGGAGCCGACCTCGCGCCAGGTGGCAATTTCTTTGAGGCGGAAGAGAGCTCCCTCCCAGAAGCTGGCGTTGGGGTAGTCGACGTGGCCGTTGGCGATCACCCCGTGGCCGGTCTTTGCCAGGCGCCAGCGCTCATAGACCGCGAACCCGATAGCAGCAAAGGGTAGAACCGCGATACCGATAATGGAGGCGGTCAGGCCGGTCACCAGGGAGGCAACAATGCCCTGGGCTACCAGCACGGCAAACGCGATCCAGGGGCCAGCAGTGAAAATATAGAAGGGGTTAGCCATACGGCGCCACAGGCTCTTGACGGGCTTGGGCTGGCCGGCGGGGTCAGTATCAAAGGACGCCGGTGCTTGGCTCCCTGCCGCGGGTGCGGCAGGTGCGGCGTCGTGCAGGGTGTAATCGGTGCTTGTCATACTTCTATTCTTTCGCGGCTACCGCCCGCGCACAGTGGGGCGGTCTCTACTCTTACTCCACCCGCACCCCAGCTGTCGGGTAGAGCTAGCTCTACCTCGGGCGTCCTGGCCGCTTCTTCAACACCTTATCGGCGCCCACCACTCCACGCAGCAGCTGCGGATCGATCTCCACGCCCTCACGCACAATCGACAGCTGGCCGGTAGCCTCCAGCACCACGCACTGCACCTGACTCAGCTGCGACACCCCGGCCTTCCGCAGGGCCGCGTACACCTCAGCCGGCGCCAAATGCGAGCGCTTCAGATGGCGCACCACAAACTTGCCATGAGCCATAATCACCCGGGGCTTGTGATTGATGTGCCGGATGCCAGTCACCGACTGCACCGCACCAAAAATACTCTCCAGCAGCATGAGCGTACCCAGCCCCACCATGCCAGACGCCAGCGTCGGCGGGTGCCCAATAATCACGCGGCCAGCCACCGCACCAAACATAATGATGATGACCGCATCAAAACCGTTCCAGCCGCTCAGCACCCGCACCCCAAAGATACGCACCAGCACCAAAAAAGTCAGGTAAATGCCCAGGGCAGAGAGCATCACAATCGGAATACGCCAGGGCTCAATACCCAAATACTCAATCAGAGCAGGGCCCCACCCCTGCGGCGGCTCAAACACAGTCACCAGCCCCTCTCGTCGTCTACCTGCTAGCGGCAAGGGCCGCGGTCAGCTCCTTCACCAGCGCCCCCAGACGGAAACGCTCAGGAGCCACAGGCACAATACCCACCTCTTCAAGAGGCTCAGCCGTCACCGGCCCCACAGCAGCAGCAATAGTCCCCGCTTTAAAAGCCTCAATCACCTGCGGCAACACCCCGCGAGCCGACGCCGCCTCAAACAGGGCAGACACCGCAGGAGCAGCAGTAAACGTCACCGCATCCAGCTCATCACTCACCAGGGCATCAATCAACTCATCCACCAGCTCAGGACGCTCAGGAGCCTCCCACCTATGCGGCACCACAGCCGTCACCCGCGCCCCCGCATCCACCAAACGTCGCTCCTCGGCGGCATCCGGCGACCCGTGCTGCTGAACCACCACATGCAACCCAGCCACACCACGCTCAAGCGCCAAATCCACCAAAGCCGACGTACGCTCCTGCGCCGCCATACCAGCGTCCTCAAACCCCAAACCACGCACCGCACCCCGGCCCTTAGCGCCACGCACAAAAATCGTAGCCCCCGCAAGAGCCTGCCGCAGCTGTTCCTCAAGACCGCGCTCGCGGGCAGAATCAAACCAGCCGTTCAGGCCGTAACCGGTAGTGACCAGCAGGACGTCGGGGTGGTGGGCAATGATGTGGTCGGTGGCCGCGTGCAGCTCGGTGTCATCTGCTACCGGCACGATACAGACGGTGGGGGCCACCAGCACGCGCGCACCCTGCCGCTCGAAAGCAGCAACCTGCTCCTGAATACGACGGGAGGCCGTCACGGCAATGGTCTTACCGGCCAGCAGGCCGGCATCAGGGGCGGCGGACGCGCGGGGTGAGGAAGCTGAGGAAGTCATAACACCAGGGTACCGCCGGGGTAGAACACGCGGTAGAACTATCCCAAACGCTTAGAACCTTCACGCACACTCAAAGGGGCCATGCGGGTACCGTGGCGGGCGATGAAGTCTGCAACCCAGGCGGGGTCGGTCTTGGAGTACTCACGCAGGGACCAGCCGATGGCCTTATTGATGAAGAACTCCCTGGAACCAAAGTTGAGGGTGATGATTTTTTCGAGCAGGACGGTATCGGTAGCGGCCTTGCGGGGGCGCTGATGGTCAATGGCGACGCGACGAACCCACATGTTGGCGTCCTGTGCCCAGGCAAGAATGAGGTCGTCGTTGGGGTTACGCCAGAGGATCTCGCCGACCATGGTGTCGAGGCGGTCAACGGTGTCCCACCAGCTTTTCTCTTCGATGAGATCCCGCAACCAGTCAATGTCTTCAGGTTCGAGGTAGCGGCGCAGGGCGTGTAGATAGTCGAGTGCGGCGTATTGGAACTCCCGTTCCGGAGCCTGCCAGCAGGCCTCAACGAAGCTGCGGTCTATGCCCTGAGTCTTCGCTTCTACCCGGGCCTCTGCCAGCAGGGGTTTGATGAGTTCCCGGCGCTGCGGGGTTTTAATTCCCAGGAAGGGGAATTGATTACGCATGTAGGCGGCCATGGGGGCAGCATTGGCGGGATTGGACGCCGCAACCAGGGTTTCATGCAGGG
Organism: Rothia nasimurium; assembly: GCF_042660305.1. NCBI lineage: Bacteria > Bacillati > Actinomycetota > Actinomycetes > Micrococcales > Micrococcaceae > Rothia > Rothia nasimurium. The sequence goes on along the minus strand of NZ_JBHSTW010000010.1, from coordinate 187,395 downwards.
TAGAGAAGTTCATGGGGCTCTTTCAGGTGATGAGTTATCGGGGTTTGCGAACGGGTCTTTTAGTCCACCCTACATAATTCAACAGGTGGGGATATTATTCTACACTTGATGAATTTCATCTACAGGTGAGGAATTTTGGGTAGACTGGACGTATGGCAGCTCAGCACTCTACTACTTCCGGCTCGCCCCGCGGACGACGCAGCGGCGGCACCCGCTCCCGCGACGACATTTTGCGGGCAGCAACCAATCTCTTTGCTGAACACGGGTTCGAGGGTACTTCTGTGCGGGCTATCGCCGCGCAGGCCCAGGTTGACCCCGCCCTCATTCGACATTTCTTTGGGTCAAAAGAAGCACTCTTTACAACCCTGCTCAATGAGGTGATGGAACTTTCAACCAGTCAGGCCACAACACTCAGCAGCGGCGACCGGGCTACCGATCTTGTCGCGACCTACCTGCACCTGTGGGAATCACCCGAGACAGGGCCGCTGCTTATAGGTCTAGTTCGTTCGGCTCTTGCGTCAGCCACGGGGGCACCCGCCATCAAGGAAGCTCTGGCGCAGCACCTTACCCAAAGCTGTGCCGACCCGCTGAAGCTTAGCCTGGATGAGGCGTCCGCGGAGCTCCTCAGCACCCACCTGTTAGGGGTAGCGGTAGGACGCTACCTTCTGGGGCTCCCCCATCTTGCCGCACTCAGCACCGATGAACTGGTTGAACGCACCGCACCGGCAGTTCGGAGCTATCTTGAGGGGAATTCTCGCTCCCGTAAGACCCGGCCCGAGTCGAAAAAGAAGAGCCCCCAGGAGCAGCTGTCGCTGTTCGACGGCCTCTTCTAACGAGAGGGCCGACTCCTGGGGGCTTATTTTTAGGCTGGGGTTAGAAGGTTTCGGTGCCGGTGTAAGAATCGTGCACCATGTTGGCAAAGCGCGAGTAGTGGCCCTGGAAGGCGACCGCGATAGTCTTGGTGGGGCCGTTACGGTGCTTAGCGACGATGACGTCCGCCTCGCCTGCGCGGGTTGATTCCTTCTCGTAGTAGTCCTCGCGGTGCAAGAGAATGACCATGTCAGCGTCCTGTTCAATAGAGTTATGAACGGTGATGCCGTTGGCGATGAAGTTGTGGTTCCCTAGCACAGTGGCGTCGAAAACCTCTTCTTCCCCCTCGTACTCGATAGAAGTGACGGTGTCCCAGAAAAGGTCATTGACCGCAAGCATGTCGAGCTCAGCGGCATCAAGGACACTAGCTACCTTAGCTAAACGAGAGCGGGACGGGGCGCTCTTATAGTAGGACGAACCGCAATACTTCGAACCCATCGCAGCTTGGAACTCACGGTGACTCATTCCCTTATCAGACAGGATCTTCTTAACATCGTCCCACACCTGCACCGGAGCAGTATCAACGTTGGTGTTAGAGCAAACACCTTCAGCAGTAATTGCCGCAAGCAGTTTCTCACAACTCTTAGCGCGTTCCCCGTAAACAGAGATTTCACGCAAGAAGCGGAGCTGTTCATCGCGTCCGGAGATATCAAGACTGTACCCCTGACGGTACTCGCCCTTAATGGTGGTACCGCGAACACGAGTGTTAATACCAAACCGCAGAAGCAGAAGAGACAGCTGGTCCAGCATGACACGAGAAGTTGAGGCGTAGTAGATACGTCCTGAACGCCCGTTCTTATTTACGGTAACAGAGCCGTCAGTTGCCCATAGATGTCTAATAAAGAGGGCAATCTGCTGTTTAGGCAGGGCAAAAACCTGATCTGGAATAAATTTTTCCCACGACCGCTTATCGAAAAGACCTAAATCATCGAGCCATGCAGCGAGCGGATTCCGCTTACCGTGGGTTAGCTTCTCCGGCGAGCGCAGTCGCAAAGAAGTACAACGCGCTGCTTCGTGAGTATCCCTGACGCTTTCAATTCCGAACTGCTTGTATGCAGATTCAGCAACTATAGAGAGGTTCTCTTCATCAATGGATGCATAACGAATTGGCTGTCGAGCTAAAGCAGATCCGTCACCAATCATGTGAGCCAGCAAAATGACCTGCTCGTCGCTCCAGTGTGTCCGGGCAGACGGCCCGTTAACATGGCGGGGTACACCCAAACGATCGCCCACCGCAAGCTCACCCAGCCCCTTCCAACCTGTATAGGTAAAGAAGGGGTGATTGGCGGTAGCGCGCAGGGTCTTACCCGAAGCTAGCGTTAGACGATAAACAGGTTTCACGCCCGTAGAAAAGACGTGGGTCAGGTGCCGCTCCACGAAACGCATATCGTCCCCCAGGGACCATACCGGGACGTCCTGAGCGCCCTGTTCAAAAAGCTCACCCATCGTTGTTTCAGCTCCCGTATCAGAGCGAAGCACACGAGTATCAGCAGTCAGACAGCCCGACTCGCGAAGGTCCGACACCTGTGGCTTCTTATCGGTACGCTGCTCAGAGCCACGGTTCAGCTGTGAGAGGGCAATCAGAGGCACTTCGAGCTCCTTAGCCATCAGCTTGAGAGCACGCGAGAACTCCGAGACTTCCTGCTGGCGCGACTCAACCTTCTTACCCGAGCTCATCAGCTGCAGGTAGTCCAGAACAATCAGCTTGAGGTTATTCTTCTGCTTCAGGCGGCGGGCCTTAGCGCGAATCTCCATCAGGGTCATATTGGGTGAATCGTCGATAAAGAGCGGAGCGGAGTCCATCTTGCCCATGGCAGTAGCAATCTTGGCCCACTGATCATCGTCCAGCTTGCCCTTACGCAAATCAGACAGATTGATACCAGCCTCAGCCGACAGAATCTTCATAGCGATTTCGTTGCGGCCCATTTCCAGGGAGAAGAACACCGTGGTCATACCGTGCTTAATGGCAGCAGACCGGGCGATGTCTAGGGCAAACGTAGAATTATGGGTGGGTACAAAAGCGCGAGAAGCCAAGAAAAGATGCTGCTCGTTATCTACCTCAATACAGCGCACCGGCACAGAATCAACAGGCTCCACAGCAACAATGTAGCGAGAGCTTCGCTTAGCGGTCGGACGGGCATCGCGGTCACGGTGCATCTGATTCTTGCGAGACAGAGCAAAAACAGAATCAGAGGAAGAGAAGGTCAGCTTGTAGGCCGTCGACGTAGCCTCGCTACTGCCCTTGACCTTTTTCGTTGCCATACCCGTGCGGTACCCCAAAGAAAGCGCCAGCTCCTGGGTATCGTACGCCAGCTGGCGGTTCGTAACCGTGAACTGAATACACCCGGCATTTGTAACGGTGCCGTCGCTATCGAGCAGCCCTGCCAGCAAAGCTCGGCGCTGCGCTTCAGAGGCCCGCAGGTACTGCATAGGAATGTGCTTATTATTCAGAACGCCCAGGGTACGCAGCTGCCCTTGGAGACTACCGTTGGCCCGATGGCATGAGAGGCATCGTAGGCCTGATGTGCACGAGCCGCCACAATCAATACATATTGCACGCGCATGGGGAGTAGCAACGGTCTTTCGCTTACCACCACATTCCCGAGAGCACGTAGTGACGTTACGATCAGAATGAGTAAATGCCTTACCGCAGACAAGACAGTCGCTCGTAAATGTACGAGTATCGGCTGGTAGATGCACCGAATAGGTAATGCCTTTTACCTGACGAACTGTGTAGCCATCAGCTTCAATACCGTGGAGAACTTCGTCATCTGCGGTAGATACACGAGCTGCTGCAGACGCACCATCACCCAACCAAATTCCCAGAGTGTAGGGGGCGACCAGCAGGTCAGCTTCGGGTAGCTGGAGCGGACGGGCATTAGCAATAGAGTGATTGGCTCGACGGTCAGCCGTCGCGCAGCGAACCGTCTCACGAATCTCAGCGGTGGTGCGCACCTGCGCGCCCACAGACGTCCGCACACGCCCCCCACCTGAACCTGCCAGAGCTGACGAGCGTGCCCGACGGGACGCGCGGGTTTCGGTGAGCCACTGGTGCTCGGCGTCCGCGATAATCTCGGTTCCGTCATCAAAAATGACCTTGAAGCAGGGACGCCCGGTCATCACGTCGGTAGCATTCGTGACGGTTGTGGGGTGCCCGTCTGCGCCCAGAACGGTGTCGCCCACGCGGATATCACCCATGGCGGTCCAGCCCGTGGGGGTGGGGATAGGGGTATCAAGGGCGAGCGCCTTACCCATCGCCGGACGCGCCGCGATCACGATCATCTGCCCGGGCTGCAGGCCGGCGGTGAGCTCGTCGAACTCGATGAAGCCGGTGGGCACGCCGTGAATGCCGCCGTCGCGGGAGCCGTTGGCCTCAATCTCTTCGACCGTGCTGTTCATGGCCTCAGAGAGGGGGACGTAGTCTTCCTTGGTGTTGTTGGCAGAGACGCCGTAAATCTCAGCCTGGGCGGCGTTGACCAGGGCTTCTGCCTCGCCGTCGCCGGAGTAGCCCAGCTGCACAATCTTGGTGCCAGCCTCAACCAGGCGGCGAAGCATGGCGCGTTCAGCCACGATTTCGGCGTAGAACCCGGCGTTAGCAGCGGTGGGGACGCCCGCAATCAGGGAGTGCAGGTAGGCTGCCCCGCCCACGCGGTTCAGCTCGCCACGTTTGGTCAGCTCGTCGGCTACGGTGATGGCGTCCGCCGGCTCGCCGTGCCCGTAGAGGTGGATGATGGCCTCATAGATCATCTCGTGGGCGGGCTTGTAGAAGTCAGCGCCGCCGCCGATGACCTCAACGACGTCGGCGATGGCGTCCTTGGAGAGCATCATACCGCCCAGTACCGACTGCTCGGCGGTGTCGTCGTGCGGCGGTGTGCGGACGAACTCAGACTGGCTCTCAGACAAGGCGGCCCCCTCGGTAGTGAAGAATATGGTGAGCTTCTATCATCTCACCTGCGAGCGCCCGGAGACCACCGATTCGCTGTGAGACTAGATGCTGGTGAGGTAGTAGTAGACGGCAAAGAGGGCATAGAGCAGTACCAGGGTGGGGGCGGTGGCTGCTGCGACAAGGCGGGATCGGGACGGGGCGCGGCGTAGGGCTGCGAGGAGGCAGAAGTAGCCGGGAGCCAGAGCCACAATGGCAAGAAGGATATTGGCTCCGAAAGGGTCGTAGCTGAGTTCTACCCAGTCTTTGGCGACGGGCACTCCTAGGAGGCCGAGGGGAACAGCGAGCAGGTGCGCTACGGGGGCCAGGAGGAGGACGGCACCGGTAGCCGTCAGGATGGTAGCCGACCTAGCATTGTGGGGGTTGGCGGTGTGAAAACCGGTGACGTGGGGTTGGGTGATGTCTGACATTGTGTTCTCCTGGGGTTAGAAGGTGGGGCTCTGGGCGATGAGTGCCCCTACCCAGAAAATAAGAAGAGCGCTAACTACCAGTGAGATGGGCAGCCATAGGGCAGTGCGCAGCACCTGCCCGGCTTGGCCTCTGTAGACTGCGACCAAACCGAGGATAAGTCCCAGGTTGAAAACAATGATGCCGCCGCCAAAAACAGCAGGGAGAAGGTTGAATAAAACCCAGGAGGGGTCGGAGTAGGTCAGCCCAGCGATAAAGGCAGCAAGGGGAAGCCCAATTCCGCCCCAGATCAGTAGTCCTGCTGCTCGGTTGAGGGCGGGGGTGCCGGGGGTAGGGGAAAGAGTCATAGCTACTTCCTTTGGTATTCACAGCGACGGTGATGTGATGGGCTTAACTTTATCTCGGTAGCATGGGTTCTAGCTAGAGTACTTAAGTACTAGAGATTGAGCTGGCCAGTGCCAAGAGGGGCTGGTCGTAGCCAGAGAAAGGACGCCGGTGGGCAGCACAAAGAGCAAGGGCAAGGACGCCAAGGAGCAGCTCAAGGAGCTCAAAGCTGAGCTGAAGTACCTGAAGAAGGGGCAGAAGCAGCTGCTCAAGCGGGTGGAGAAGCTGGAAAAGGCGCTCACCGCCGGGCAGGGGTCGGCGCTCGCGACCTCCCCTGTGCAGAACCCAACCCGCGCCTCAGATGCCGGGGGCAGCCGGGGCGGGGCGGGGACGTCCTACCCCCAGCCCATGAAGTCGGGCAAGTATCGGGGCGGCTACGCCCACTACCGGGTCACCGAGGTGGGGAACCTGACCCCCACCGTCATGCGGGTGATTGCCGAACCTGCTGACGGCAAGCGGGTTGAGGCCCAGGGGCTGGTGGGTGAGTACATCTACCTGGTGACCGGTAAGAAGGGGGAGGTGCTGCCCGCCCCGACCTTCGAGAAGGGCAAGGCGCGCTGGAGCCAGCCGACCACCACCGCCAAGTACACGGTCAGGCGCTTTGACGAGCACACCGGGGCCCTGGAAATTAACATCATGCTGCACGAGCACGGGGCTGGAACCACCTGGGCCCGCACTATTGCCGTGGGCGATAGCGCGCATTTTCTGGGTGCGAAGTCGGGCTATTCCATCAGCGACGACTACGACTTTTACCTGCTGGCCGGTGACGAGAGTGGCCTGCCCGGTATGGCCCGCTGGATTGAGAGTCTGCCCGCGAGCACCCGGGGCGCGGCCTTTATTGAGGTGCCCGGGGAGGCCTCGCAGCAGGTGATTGCTGCTCCTGAGCATTTTGAGGTGGTTTGGGTGGATTCCACCCGGCGCGGGGCGCTGGCTGAGGCCGTGATGGGCTACCCCCTGCCGGAGGGGTCGGTGTGCACCTGGCTGGCGGGCGAGTCCGGGTCTATCCACCCCGTGCGTATCTGGGCGCGGCGGGAGCTGGGCGTACCCAAGGGGCACGGCTACGCTAAGGGGTATTGGAAGAAGAAGTAGTTTGGGTACAGGGTGTCATCAAACAAAACAAATTTTTAGGGTATCTTAAACAAAGATTTAGGCACACCTAATAAGAAAGTTTTACTCATGGCACTCACCCGCGCATCCTTCCTCAAGCTAACCGCAGCAACCGCCCTCACCGGCGTCCTTTCCGCCTGCTCAACAGGTTCAGTCACGCCCTCTTCAACATCAGAAACCAGCGGGGGTAGCTATACCATTGAGCATGCCTTTGGCAGCACCACCTTTGATGCTGTTCCTGAAAAAATTGCTGTTGTTCAGCCCTGGAAAAACCCCGATGCCCTCCTTGCCCTGGGCGTAGTTCCCGCAGGTACCCCCTATGTGAGCTGGGGCGAGAACACCAACCGCTCCACCGACTGGTTCGATGCCAAACTCGCCGAGCTGGGCGGCGAAGAGCCCACCCGCTATGACGAGACTGACGGCCCCAATTACGAGGCTCTTGCTGCCCTAGAACCCGACGCTATTTTCTCTCCCTACGGCGACATGACCCAGGAAATCTACGATAAACTCTCCGGCATTGCCCCTGTGATTCCCGCTCCGGTGGGAGTGGGGGCCTACGAGACCAGCTGGCAGCAGTGCGTTGAGATGGCTGGGAAGATGCTTCAGCGTGAAGAGGACGCCACGGCTCTAATTCAAGAAGTTGAAGCCAAGCTAGCGGATGCCGTAGTCCAGCACCCTATTCTTGAGGGAGCTAGTTCAATTTCTGGCTACTTCGATACTGCCGCTAATACCTTTGGTGTTTACACTTCAGAGGATTCACGCCCCCAGTTCTTTACCTCTTTGGGCATGGTCAATGCTCCTTACATTACGGAGCACGAAGGTTCTGCTGAGGGTGTCTATATGACTCTTTCATCTGAGGTGCTCGATCAGGTAGAGGCTGATGTGGTGTGGGCCTGGGTTAACTCTGCTGAGGAGGCAGAGAGCGTGCGCTCTAATGAGCTTTTTGCCCAGCTTCCTGCCCTTAAGAACAACGCTGTTGTGTTTGAGGCAGATAAGCAGCGGGGCTTGGCTCTTTCTGCGGCTTCTCCTTTGTCTGTGGTGTGGGTTGTTGAAGAGACTACCCTGCTTGATGAGCTTGCTACTGCGGTAGAGAACACTCGCGCTGCATCCTAGCTCAGGTGGGTGCTGGCGATAGTGGCTGCTAGTTCGTGGAGGTAAGGACGCGGGTTGGCCAGGGATTCTTCCAGGGTAGCTTGGGTGTCACCCACGACCGAGTAGACGGCTGTGAAACCGGCCTCGCGGGCTTGGCCGGTGGAGAGTTCACTGATTCCGCAGACGGCAATGACCGGCAGGTTGCGGGCGGAGGCTTCTGCTGCCACACCTGCCGGACCCTTGCCCTGCAGGGTTTGTTCGTCGAACTTTCCTTCGCCGGTGATGACGAGGTCTGCCTGCTCAAGTGCCCGGTGGAAGCCGGTGAGCTCGAAACAGACCTCCACGCCGGGGCGCATGGTGGCCCCGAGCACCGACAGGCAGGCAAAGCCCAGGCCACCGGCGGCACCGGCGCCGGGCGCAGTAGCGAATGTTCCACGTGAAACATTGAGGGTTTCTTCTACCGCATCGGCTAGTTTTTGCAGGTTCTGGTCAAGCTGGGGAACCTGCTCTTCAGTAGCCCCCTTCTGGGGCCCATAGACCGCAGCGGCACCGGACGGGCCACACAGCGGGTTGGTTACATCGCTCGCCATAATGATCTCCACCCCGGCTAGGCGCTCGTCAAGCCCGGTCACATCAACAGAAGCTAGCTGCCCCAGCGCCCCGCCGCCGGAGGCAAGGTCGCGCCCTTCGGCGTCCTGAAGTGTCACACCGAGCGCCTGCATGAGCCCCGCTCCCCCGTCGGTGCTGGCCGACCCACCCAGGCCGATGATGAGCGTCCGCGCACCCGCGCCCACCGCGTGCAGAATCAGCTCACCGGCACCGAAGGAGGTGGCCCGCCAGGTGTCCAGCTGGTCTTCGCGCAGGCGGGCAATGCCGCCCGCTTCGGCAATTTCAAGGACGGCCGTGCGTTCAGTTGGCGAGTAGGCGTAGCGGGCGGTCACCGGCTGACCAGCAAAGGGGCCCGTGACGGTGCAGGTGACCTCGCTGTAGCCGGCGGCCAGGGCGGCGTCTACGGTGCCGTCGCCGCCGTCCGCAATGGGGCAGGTGATGACCTCACACCCGCCAGCCTCCTCTAGCCCGGCGGCGAGCGCCTCGGTGAGCTGCGCGCCGGTGAGCGTGCCCTTGAACTTATCGACAGCGAGTAAAACCTTCATGGGTCTATTATGCGCCTGTCTCTCTAGGAGGTGACTTTCAGCCCCACGATACCTGCCACAATCATGAGCAGGAAGAGCACCTTAAGCAGGGAAACAGGTTCGGTGCCGGTCGCCATGGCGTAAAGGACGGTGACGGTCGCGCCGATCCCCACCCATACAGCATAAGCGGTACCGGTGGGCAGCTCCCGCATAGCATAGGCCAGGCCCACCATACTGAGAACCAGACCCCCGATAAAGACCAGGGTGGGGGCCAAGCGGGTCAGGCCCTCAGACTTACCCAGGGCCGTTGCCCAGACAGCTTCGAAAAGGCCAGAGATAATCAGAATAAGCCAGTGCATAAGCACCCATTCTAGGCGCGCACTCGCACACTTTAAAACGATGAGGCCGGGTCCCCCGACCCGGCCTCATCAATACACACACATTTACACATCGGGGCTAGGCCCCATGCAAGAAACACACACTACTGCTTTCTTGAGATTCTCCAGGGCCACCCTGCGGGCGGCTGCTCTTTCGAACCTTGTACCTCTAGTATGGCGGAGCCTTCTTAAGCTCTTATATACCGTTCCTGTGTACCAGCTGGGAATGTGGAGCGGCAGTCTGTCTAGGGTTCTTAGCTCGTGTGCAGGGAAAAACGTGCACACACGCCAAGAAACCTAGACAGCCCCTAGGCTACGGGCGAAGCCTCTGCCCCTCAGCTAATTCAGCCCGCCCTTACCGTAAGACATCCTGCGATGCAGGGCCTCTAGCGGGCCGGGCTTGCCCGCCGCTTCAAGGGCCACCGCCACAAGAACCGTTACCAGCCACCCGGCGGTGCCAACCAGCAGGAGCACGGAGGCACCGGCGTCCGCAAAAAGCCCCAGGGCAAAGCCACCGAAGACCACTAAGAAAATCACCGACTGCAGCACATAGCCGGTCATAGACCGCTTACCCAGGGCAATCAGGGGCCGAAGCGGGGCGGGGACGGGGGCACCGGCGTCCACATGCTCCTGAACACCGGTTAGTGCCAGCGCCAGCAGGGCAATAAAGCCCGGGCCGCCCAGAACCCCCAGGGTCATCGTGAGCACCCCGAAAACGCCGGTAGGTAGCACACCCAGGGCCTCGAGCCCGGCAGGAATACCGGTGCCCAGAGCAGCAACCAGGCCAACCCCGGCCAGCCACACCAGCACCCGGCGGTGACGCGCAGGGTCAGCCAGCACGCCCTCACGCGCCAGCACAAAACCCAGAAGCATCAGCGGGAGCAACATAAAAGCCTGCAACGGCACACCGAGGAAGCTACCAAGCAACACAATCAGGCCGTTGAGCAGTACCGACCAGTAGCTCGTTATGGGCAGTAGGCCGCCGCTGCTGCCCCCGCCCAGTAGCTCCTGGAGCTGGCCAGCGCCGAGCACCGCCTCAAGTAAAAGCACCCCGGCCAGAGCCACCAGGTTGGTCACGGCAAAAAGCGTACCGGCCACCCAGAGCAAGACCTTGGTGCGCACCGCAATCAGGCAGGCCATGAATAGGCCAATCAGGCCGTAGGCCAGCATGATATCGCCCCAGAAGAGAAAGACCATGTGCAGGGCGCCAAAAATCGCCAGCATGCCATAGCGGCGGGCAATCACTCCGCGGGCCTTAGGCAGCGGGTAGCCGCGCCGGTAGAGACTGGCGGCGATCAGGCCCACACCAAAGCCCAGCAGGGTCGAGAACATGGGGAAGCCGCGGGCATGTACAAAGGAGGTGGTGAACATGATGGTCAGCTTGTCCCAAAAGCTGTTATCTACCACCCGGCCCGTCATCGAGGCCGGGCCTCCGGCAAAGAGCACCCAGGCAGTGGTCACATTAGCCACCGCGATGCCCCAGAGCATCAGTCCGCGGGCGACATCGGGTACAAGCATGCGAGGTGCAGGAAGAGTCTGAGGAGGCTGGGGCTGAAGGGTCTGGTGTGGGCGCTCCATTGCTACCTTTCGTGTGTGGGTCTCTGCTTCTACCCTAAAGAAAACGGAGCTAGGGCACATCCGCCGGGCGGGTGAAAAACACTTTAAACACTGAAGGCGAGACCCCCATACTGGTCTCGCCATCGGTGAGTGAAAACCGGGTTCAGCATTACCCGCTTTTCGAAGCACACACACATTCGCTTCTTATAGCCTTTCGAGCTGTTACATCTATATAACCGCACTAGGCTTGAACTGGGTTTTGAGTTGCCTGGGAGCAAGCTGGGTGTTTTTCCGGACGCCCGTGGGCGCTTCCCGGGCGCGGGCAGGCACCGGCCACCCCGGGGAGCTTCTAGGAGAAGTAGCCAATCAGGAAGAACCAGAGCACCGGGTTAGCCAGCACAGACACCACCAGAATCACGATGAACCAGGCCGTGTGCCGGGCATAGCGCAGCAGACCCACCAGGGCTAGCACAAAGGCTAGGGTAGCTGCTACGACAGAAACAGCCATAAACCCCAAGAAGGTAGCCAGAACCGTTGAGGGTGACCCCACGTTCACCACGAAAGCCAACACCAGCGTCAGCACCGCCACGCCCTCGGTAATCGCAGCCGCAATCAGGGTCTGGGTGCTCTGCGGGCGGCGGGTACGGGCAGCAGGAGGTGTCGATTGTAAAGCCATACCCTCTAGCATGCCAGACTCCCCTGTGAAAACCGCAAGCCCACCACACGCAGAACGCCCCGCTCCCCCACGAAAGGGGGAACGGGGCGTCCTAATGCTGCTAGAAACCTAGCGAATAATCCTCAAGGGAATTACTCGGCTACAACGTCCAGCTCAACGTTAGCTACAACGTCTTCGTGCAGACGCACAGAAACGGTGTAAACGCCGGTGCGCTTGATAGCGGAACCGAGGTTGATCGCACGCTTGTCGACGGAGCCTGCGCCTGATGCCTCAATGGCGTCAGCAACGTGCTCAGCCTTGACGGTGCCGAAGAGGCGGCCGTCAGCGCCAGCCTTGTGAGCAACGACAACGGGCTTTGATGCCAGAGCAGCTGCGGTTGCCTTTGCCTCTTCGAGGTTAGCCTTAGCGCGAGCAGCGCGGGCTGCGCGGATGGACTCAACCTGCTTTTCGCCGCCTACAGTCCAGGTGACTGCGAAGCCGCGGGGCAGCAGGTAGTTACGTGCGTAGCCGTCCTTTACGGTGACGACGTCGCCAGCGGCACCGAGACCGGTGACTTCCTGAGTAAGAATGATCTTAGCCATGTTCTTCTACTCTCCTATCGATTTAGCGGCCAGCGCCTGAGTAGGGCAGCAGTGCAACTTCGCGGGCGTTCTTGATTGCCTGAGCGATCTTGCGCTGTTCCTGAACGGTCACGCCGGTGACGCGACGTGCACGGATCTTGCCGCGGTCGGAGATGAACTTACGCAGAAGTGCGACGTCCTTGTAGTCAATTACGGTGACGTCAGCAGCCTTCAGGGGGTTCTGCTTGGGTTTGGGCTTGCGGATTTCAGCCTTAGCCATCGTGGTGCTCCTTTTTCTGGTGGGAGCCCGCGGGATAAACCGCGGGATGGATGAATATTTTGTCTTGGTTCAAAGAAGGACGCCCGGCGCCCCTTTCCTTCTGCCGTGCAGGCGGTGCCTGCGCGGGGTTTAGAAGGGGGGTTCGTCGTCTGCGCCGGAGCCCCAGTCGTAGTTGCCACCGGACTGCTGGCCCCAGGGGTCAGCAGCAGGTGCCTGCTGGGCCGGTGCGGCCTGGGGGGCTGCTGCCGGTGCGGCAGGGGCAGCGTTGAAGTTGCCCTGCTGTGCGCCGCCGGTGTTACCACCGTAGCCGCCCTGGTTGCCGTAGCCTGCGCCGCCACCGTAACCACCCTGGTTGCCGGCATTATAGCCGCCACCCTGCTGGTTACCGTAACCGCCACCGAAGCCCTGGTCGCCACCGAAGTTGCCACCTGAGCGCTGGTTGCGGGATACGTTAGCGGAGGCGAAGCGGAGTGAGGGACCGATTTCCTCGATCTCTAGCTCCATGCTGGTGCGGCGTTCGCCTTCTTTGGTTTCATACGAGCGAGACTTCAAACGGCCCTGCGCGATCACGCGCATGCCCTTCTTGAGGGTCTCGGCGACGTTCTCAGCAGCTTCACGCCAGACGCTGGCACGGAGGAAGAGGGTTTCGCCTTCTTTCCATTCGCCCGATGCGCGGTCGAAGTTGCGGGGAGTCGAAGCGATCGTGAAGTTAGCTACCGCTGCACCGTTGGGGGTGAAGCGAAGCTCAGGATCGCCGGTCAGGTTACCGATGACGGTAATGACGGTATCGCCAGCCATGTGATGCCTCCAGTCGTAATAAGAGTAAGTATTTGAAGTTTTGCACGGGGGTCTGACATTTTAGTGAACAGGGCCCCGTCTCAAACATTTACTTGGAGGAAATCTGCTGATCTTCCGGGCGGATGATCTTGGTGCGCATGACGGATTCGTTCAGGTTCAGAACGCGGTCCAGTTCAGCTGCAGTCTCGGGGGTTGAGGTGAAGTTAACGACGGCGTAGATGCCTTCGGACTTCTTCTGGATTTCGTAAGCGAGCTTACGGCGGCCCCAGATGTCCATGTTGTCAACGGTGCCGTTGTCCTTGGTGACAACTTCGAGGAACTTGGTGAGGGTGGGCTCTACAGCCTTGTCCTCTACCTCGGGGTTGAGGATAACCATCAGTTCGTATGCACGCATGATTAAACCCCTCCTTTGGGCTAAGCGGCTATGGGATTTCCATAGCAGGAGATTACGTACGGTCTGGCCGGTCTCAGGTGTTGGCCGAGTGCCAGCACAGACTTGACCAACTTTACCGCAGGACGCCCGGTTTGGGCAGGGATGGCGCGGTTAAAGCGGTGTTGTTCACAGCACCATTAGTAGATGCGGCGGTTAGCGAGGGCGTTGAGGTAGCCGACGCGTACGGGGATGGTGAAGAGGTCCCAGAGCATGACGATGACGAGGGGGATGTAGAAGATCCAGCCAATGAAGGGCACAGCCGCGGTGATACCACCCGCGATGAGGTTACCCACGATGTAGAAGATGCCCATGATGGGCTGGCGCAGGTAGAACTTGTGGGCCCCGAGCCACCAGAGGAAGAAGAAAAGCAGGTAGGCCACCAGGGTGGACTTGGCCTGCACGATGTAGACCGGCTGACCCTGGGCAAAGGAGCGGGCGCGGCCGGGGTTGTTGATGTAGGTGGGCTGGTAATGCTGGGGCTGTTCGGGCATGGTCTCCTGCCTTTAGAGGGTGGGCCTAGAGTGAGGCCACAAATTTTTGGAGGGTGGATTTGGCGGCGTCTTCGCTGTTGATGGCTTGGCGCAGCTGGGCTTCGCTTTCTTCGCTGCCGCCCAGGCCCACGCTGATGCTAGCTTGGGCTCCATCTGAGACTACCTCAGCGTTGATGTAGAAAGGGATGATTTCTCGTTGGGCTTTACCGTTAGCCAGGTAGGTAACTTCGAAGGTGGCTTGGCGGTAGCGGGCAGCCCGCCAGACTCGGGGGTCGGTGCGGTCTGGTACCAGGTAGAAGGCGGGGCGGTCGGTGAGTTTCCAGATGACGTTGCTGATGGTGGCGGTGGAGTCTTCCCCGTGCAGGGCCGAGGTGGGGCACCCGGCAACATCGAGGCGGCGGGCGCTTTCGCAACGCTCTAGCCAGGAGGTGATGAGGTTGTTGGTTTCGTTCCACATGCGCGGGGACGGGCGCACGTCGAGGGTGAGCTCCTGAGCACTTGTTCCGTCGCCCGGTAGAGGTGCGGTGACGGTGTGGTCGGCATGCCTGAGGGTGTAGTAGGAGCTGCTGGGCAGGGTGAAATCGTAGGTGCCAGGCAGGGTTGGGATTACCCACTGGTACCCGGCTTCTGTTTCTGTACGGCGCGTAACGGGAAGGTCGAGGGGGTGGCCGTTGACCTGCACCCCGGCGAGCGCTACCGGCGCGGTGAGGGTGAGGTAGGACTGGGCGGGGGTGGCAAGTTGCCAGCTGTCGTTGAAGGGCCCGGTGCGGGGTATCTGGGTGAGTGGCAGAGTGAGCTGGTGGTCTTGCCCCGCGACGGTGGCGAGGACGCTGGCTGTAACCTGCCCGGTGGCGTCCTTGCTGGTGCCGGTGATGGTGTAGTTTTCTACGCGCCCCTGGGCGGCGCGGTAGATGGAGTTGGTGAGGTAGGTGTAGGTGAAGTCGCTGTAGGCACCGCGATCGATGCCGGCGATGTAGTCGCCGCGTTCGAGGGCGCTCATGTAGCGGTCCACGCTGTCTTCGGGGGTGTGGGTGAGGGAGAGGTAGTTGCCCACAGCGGCGACCAGTATGGCGAGCAGGGTGACAAAGAGGGTGGTGAGGGTAAGGCGGACGCGGACGGTACGGGCGTCCTTGCGGGTCAGGACGCCGGCGGCGCGCCCGGAGAACTCCCCGACCTGACCCGGGATTCGGCTTACTCGCTGGATGGAGGTGGTGAAGGTGTCGCGCACAGCCTCGGGACGGGCATGGGAGACGGCACGGGCCAGCCACTGTTCGCCGTCCTTTTTCTTGCGCTCAACCATGGCTCTATTGTAAAGCCAAACAATAAGGGTGGTGACTTCTTTCCCCTTGAGAAGAAGTCACCACCCATGCCAGTCAAGGACTAGCTAGCTTTTTAGCCGCGGGTATCGGTGAGAGTAAACCGCAGGTAGCCCAGCAGGGCGGGCACAGCGGCCCAGAGGGCAAACCAGGCGCCGCCTTCCAGGTAGCTGATGTCGGCATCTGAGCTCAGGTCGTAGGTGAGAATGACGCGGCCTAAGCCCGAGGGCAGGTAGTTGTAGGCGTCCGCTACCCACTCGAACTGCCCCATGAAGATAGTGGCAATAATGGGCAGAATCAGAAGCAGGAAAACCACCAGCACAATACCGCCAGCGTTATTGCGGAAGAGGGAACCAAAGCCGAAGCCCATCCAGGCCATGAACATGAAGTAGATACCTGCAGCAACCCAGTTCATCAGCAGGCCAGAGTTCATCTCCAGAGCCTGACGAATAGACTCATCCAGCACCGGGTAGCCAACCCAGAAAGCAATCGCAGCCAGGGCAAAGCCAATTACGAAAGCATAGAGGGAAATAACCAGGATTTTTGCCAGGTAGAGGGTGGTACGGCGAGGCACAACAGTCATAGACGTATGAATAGACCGGGTGGCATATTCAGACCCAATAAAGACCGCAGCAATGGAGGCAATCAGCATATTTGCCATATCAATACCTGAAGCACCTAGTGTATATGCCATGTTGGCAATAGTTTCAACACCGGCATTCGTCGAAGCCATACCCTGCTCAGCCTGGGTCATCAGCTCCGGGCTGTCCATCATAGAGTTCAGAACCAGGGAATAGAGGGGGGCCATACCCACCATCACCACAGCCAGCACCAGGGTCATCACCCAGTTAGTGGTGAGGGTACGGAACTTCAGGGCCTCAGACCGCACAACCCCCACGAAAGAGAGCTTTCGCCCAGCGAACTGGGAGGCAGACGCAGGAGCAGAAAGGGTAGCAGTCATGGTTAGTTCTCCTTAGCGTCGGTTGAAGTCTGGTTCCAGGGGGCCGCAGGGCCATCTGCAGGGCCTGCGAGTACCGGGGCGGCGGCGTTCTCCTGGCCGGTGGAGGGGGTGAACTCGGCTGAGTGGTATTCGACCTCGTCGCGGGTCATATTCATGTAGACCTGCTCCAGGGTGGACTTCTGCGGGGTGAGCTCGTGCAGCAGCACGCCAACCCCCTGGGCCAGGCGGGCCAGGTCGCGGGCGTCCGCCTGCTCCACCATCAGGCCGTCCGTTTCGAGGGCGGTGAAGGTGTGGCCGGCTTCATTCAGGGCGGTAGCGAAGGTATCGCGGGCGTCGGTGCGCACAAGAACCTTGTTTTCATCGCCGATTTTCAGGAAGTCTTCCATGGAGCAGTTGGCCAGCAGACGGCCGCGGCCAATCACGATAAGGTCGTCAGCAGTCTGGGACATCTCACTCATCAAGTGGGAAGAAATCAGCACGGCCCGGCCTTCAGAAGCCAGGTGGCGGGCAAGGTTACGCACCCAGATAACACCTTCGGGGTCAAGGCCGTTGACGGGTTCATCGAGGATGACGTTCTGGGGATCACCCAGCAGGGCGGCGGCGATACCCATGCGCTGGCCCATACCCAGGGAGAAGCCCTTGACCTTCTTCTTTGAGACAGCGGCCAGGCCGGTCATCTCAATAACCTCGTCAACGCGGGATTTCGGGATGCCGTGCGTCAGCGCCAGCGAGCGCAGGTGGGCTGCACCGTTACGCCCGGGGTGCATGGCCTTGGCATCGAGGAGGGCGCCGACAGAGGTGAGCGGGCTTTTGAGGGAGCGGTAGGGCTGGCCGTCGACCAGGGCGCTGCCCTTGGAGGGCTTTTCTAGCCCTACCAGCATGCGCATGGTGGTGGATTTGCCGGCGCCGTTGGGGCCGAGGAAGCCGGTGACTCGTCCGTTGGGCACGGTGAAGCTGATGTCGTTGACGGCCGTTTTAGGGCCGTAGGTTTTGGTGAGGTTTCTGACCTCGAGCATGGGTCTCCCCTTGTTGTGTGTGACGGTATCACTTTTAACACTAGGGGGTCAGGCTGAAGAAAACATCAGTCTGCGGGGTGAGTTCTTCATGCACCTTATGAATGGAGCAGATGTATGGGCAAGATGCATAGGCCTGCCCAGAGCGCCGATGCAAAAGTTCCTACAATGAACTTTTCAGCGAGACTGCTCTTTGCGCGAATCTCAGGGTAACGAGCCAGCCCCTTAACTGCTACCACCGCTGCTAAAAGTGCTGGCTGTGCAAAGACGAGCAGCACGGCGATGGTTAAGCGCTCAAAGATTCCAATCCAGTGCCCACCGGCTAACAGAGCACTCTCATGTGTTTTCGGTGAACTCAGCGTTCCTTCAATCTGCAGCTGTTCACCTTCCGGTGTTGTTATCGCCCCATGCAGTTGTTTCGAATCGCCAGAGCCAGTGGAGAGTTCAGGTTCACGGTGTGCGATACGGTTTAGCAAAGTTGCTAGAGGAAGACTTCCGCCACAAGCTGCGGCCCAAACAGCGCACACGGTCAGCACCCCAATTTCCTGATAAGAATTTATATACCCATAGAGGCTTACCACGAGTACGGTGACCATGAGTGCTGTTTGAAGAATAAGCAGGAAGCCCGCTCCTGGCATTCTTTTGAGAGCAGGTCGCAAGCTAGGCAGAATACCCGCTAGACCCACGGCCGCTAAGGCACAGGCTAAAAAGACGCTCATACAGCTCCCTCATCGTTGAGTTTCACTACCGCAGGATCTCTACCAGTTCGTCTATCAGGGCTCGTGTTTCAGACCAGTAGCCCTCACTGAGCCGCTGGCTCACGGCAGACTGACTTATCCCAAGTTTTTCAGCTATCTGCTTCTGAGACAACCCCTGACGAGCCATTTCTCCTGCCTGTTGGCGGGTTTCTTGCCGGTCTATTTCAAGACGGGCGAGCAGGCTCAGGGCTCTATCAACCAGCTGAGCTGACGCTACAGACCCAGCGAAGCAGCAGCGTCCTTTTGTTTTTTTAGCCCGCTCAACCGCCCTACGGGCGTACTCAAAGGCGGGCCCTGCCCCTGCCCGAGTTTCTGCAGGTAGCGGGACGTTTACCGGGCCCTCCCCTATACCCACGTACCAGTGACCGGTACGCACCAGAGCAAGAGCGGTTACAAGCGCAGCAGCTGGGTCGTCGAACACCGCTTGGGCTTCGTCGCCTGCGGTGCGCTGGAATGGACGGACTGGGGCACCACCGCTCTCTAGCCCATCGACAAGGGTAAAGAGGTCTGGGATTCGATCCTTATCACCGGATGAGCCCACCTGGTCAACAGTCAAAACAAACATAAGATAAGCATATAGCCTTATATATTCATATATAAGGCTATATGCTTATGCCCAAGTTTCTGGTCTTACTTTTTGCTCCACTCCAGCAGGCGGGCCGTTGCTTCTTCCTTGCCCAGGGCGCCTTCGTCCAGGCGCAGGTTGAGCAGGAACTTGTATGCCTGCCCTACCTGAGGGCCGGGTTTGATACCCAGAATCGCCATGATTTCTTCGCCGTCCAAATCGGGGCGAATGGCGTCCAGTTCCTCCTGTTCAGCCAGCTCTGCAATGCGGCGCTCCAGGTCGTCGTAGGCGGACGCGATGCGGTTGGCCTTGCGCTTGTTGCGGGTGGTGACGTCCGCCCGGGTCAGCCGGTGCAGGCGCTCCAGTAGGTCCCCTGCGTCGCGTACGTAGCGGCGCACCGCAGAGTCCGACCAGCCGGCGTCCCCGTAACCGTAGAAGCGCATGTGAAGCTCTACCAGGCGGGCAACGGCCTTGATGGTGTCATTGTCGAAGCGCAGCTCGCGCATGCGCTTCTTGGTGAGCTTAGCCCCCACCACGTCGTGGTGCAGGAAGCTCACAGCCCCGTTGCTCTCGAACTTGCGGGTGGCGGGCTTGCCAATATCGTGCATGAGGGCGGCAAAGCGCAGGATGAAGTCGGGGCCGGGCACGGCGCCGTCCGCACCGGTTTCGAGGGCGGCAGCCTGCTCCATGACGGTCAGGGAGTGCTGGTAGACGTCCTTGTGGCGGTGGTGCTCGTCGACCTCCAGCTTGAGCGCCGGGATTTCGGGCAGAACAAAGGACGCCAGCCCCGACTCCACGAGCAGGTCAACGCCGCGGCGGGGGGCGGCACCGCAGATGAGCTTGACCAGCTCATCGCGCACGCGCTCAGCCGAAATAATCTGAATACGGTCGGCCATATCGACCATGGCCTCAAAAACCTCGGGGGCCAGGTCAATATCCAGGCGGGAGGCGAAGCGGGCGGCACGCATCATACGCAGAGGGTCGTCAGAGAAGGACGCCTGCGGGGTGCCGGGGGTGCGAATAATACCCTTCTGCAGGTCCTCCTGCCCCCCAAAGGGGTCAACCAGTTCAAGGGAGGGCAGACGCAGGGCCATAGAGTTGATGGTGAAGTCGCGGCGGAAGAGGTCTTCCTTCAAGTCTGTACCGAAGGCAACAACCGGCTTACGGGAATCAGGGTCGTACTTTTCAGCACGGTAGGTGGTGATTTCAACCATCTCATTGCCCTTGCGGATGCCGATGGTGCCGTACTCCTTGCCGATCTCCCAGGTAGCGTCGGCCCAGCCGTCCACCACAGCCAGGGTTTCATCGGGTGTGGCGTTGGTAGTGAAGTCCAAATCTACCGAGGTTTCCCCCAAAAACAGGTCACGGACGGGCCCGCCCACCAGGGCCAGCTCGAAGCCAGCGCGGGCAAACAACTCGCCCGCCTCAAGTGCTACCGGGTGAATGAGGGAAGTATCAAAAACATGCGCCATAACCCTTCAATCGTGCCAGCAAACCGCATAAGTTACCACTTACACCCTCAACTTTTAAAACATCACCCCTCTCTATCGGTTAAGGTAGAGACATGACTTTTCCCATTCCCCGGGCACCAAAGAAGCGGGCTTTCACGCCCGTTGCTGCCATGCCCACGGTTGAGGAGGTCTCTGCAGGCGGCGTCATCGTCAACTTTGACGACCGCAACCTGCCCGTTGCCATCATCGCCCGCATCAACCGTGGCGGGCGTCTGGAATGGTGTCTGCCCAAGGGTCACCCCGAGGGGGACGAGTCCAAGGCGGCAGCTGCGGCCCGCGAAATTGAAGAAGAAACCGGCATCTCTGGCGATGTGATTACCTCACTGGGGTCCATTGACTACTGGTTCAACGTTTCAGGGCACCGCGTGCACAAGACGGTTCACCATTTCTTGTTCTCTGCAACCGGTGGCCAGCTAACCACCGAGAACGACCCCGACCATGAGGCGGTTGATGTCGCCTGGGTCAACATCGATGATTTGGGGCGTAAACTCTCCTTCCCCAATGAGCGGCGCATCGCTGAGATTGCCCGTGAGTACATCATTCACCAGCTCTCCTAGCTGACTGAGTAGATAAGGATTCCCGTGGCACGTTCCGGTGCTTTATCCAGCGCAATTATGGCCGCTGGTACGCTCGTTTCGAGGGTTCTGGGCTTCGTCAAAACCTTCCTGATTACTGTTGCTCTCGGTGCCACCACTACCGTGGGCGATATTTTTGAAACCGCTAACACCCTGCCCAACCTGATTTATGTGCTGGTAGCTGGCGGTATTTTTAACGCCGTCCTGGTGCCGCAGATCATTAAGGCTGCCAAGCACGATGACGGCGGCTCTGGCTACGTCTCGCGTCTGGTGACGTTGGCGGTCAGCGGTATCGCGGCAGTAACCGCGGTCGTCCTGCTCTTCTCCCGGCCCATTATTGCGGTGATGGGCAGCAAGTGGACGCCCGAGCAACAGCATTTGGGCTGGATTTTCGCCCTCTGGTGCCTGCCCCAGATTTTCTTCTACGGCCTCTACACGGTCCTAGGCCAGGTGCTCAACGCCCGCGGTGCCTTCGGTTGGTACATGTGGGCTCCCGTCCTCAACAATGTGGTAGCTATTGCCGCCCTGGTTGTCTTCATCGTTGCCTTCGGTCCCCAGGACGTCACCACCAACCCGCCCTTCCATAACCTAGAGAGCTGGACGTCTGCCCAGACCCTAGTACTGGCAGGTTCAGCGACCCTGGGTGTAGCCCTGCAGGCCCTCATTCTCTTTATCCCCCTGCGTAAGGTGGGGCTTAAGCTCAAGCCCCTTTTTGGCTGGCGTGGCATCGGCCTGGGCACCGCAGCTAACCTGGCGGGGTGGACGCTGGCCACCGGTGTGATCTCCAACCTGGCCTTCCTCTACCTGGCTAAGGTTGCAGCCGGTGTGGTCGGCGCCCGCGAAGACTTCCTGGCCATGGGCGTGCAGATTCCCGGTGTGCAGGCCCTGAACTACTCCTCCATGCTCTACTCCCTGCCCCACGGCGTCATCGGCCTCTCCATCGCCACAGTGCTCTTCAACCGCATGTCTGCCGCCTCCCAAGACGACGACCATACCTCGGTAGCAACCGCGCTCTCGTCCGGTCTGCGCACTGCCTCCATCGCCACCATCTTCTGCGCAGTAGCCCTCATTGTCTTCGCCGGCCCCATCGGCATGATTTTCGGTGGCGGCTCCCAGCAGGCAGGGGCAGTCATCGGCCAGACCATTGCCCTTATCGCCCTGGGCGGGCCCTTCCTCACCATCGCCTTTATGATGGGCCGCGTCTTCTACTCCCAAGAAGACGCCAAAACCCCCTTCTACATCCAGCTCTTCTCGGCTGTGGTTATCGTGGCCATGGGCTTCATCGCCTCCCGCCTAGCACCCCAGCACATTATCTACGGCCTGGCCCTTACCTACGCCCTGCAGAACGTCCTGGCGGTCTACCTGAGCCACCGCGTCCTGGCCCGCCGCCTGGGCAACTACGGGGTGCGTGAACTCGTCTCAACCCACGCCCGCGTCTCCTTTGCCTCCATCGGCGCAGGTCTAGCAGGTGCCGCCGCCCTCTATCTGCTAGGTGGCTACACCTTCGACGGCTTCGCCTGGGCCTCACGTGGCAGCGCCTTCATCACCGTCCTCGTCGGCGGAATCGTCATGGGCCTGGCCTACTACGCCATGCTCATGCTCTTCCGCGTACGTGAGATCGACACCCTCATTAACCCGATTATGGCGAAAATTGGTATGCGTCGCCCCACTGCCCGCCACAGAGGGTAAACTCAGTAACCTAACCAATCACTCACCCATTCGCAACGGGAGGCCCCACTTGACACAGCAGATTCTCCTCAACACCCTGCTGGGAGATCGCTACAAAGTCACCGCACACCTGCTTGATACAGCCAAAGGCGACGCCGTGCTCGACGGCCTTGACACGGTCCTCGGCCGCAAGGTCTCCATTGTTGTGGCCGCCCCCGACCACAGCCGTCTTCTGGTCACCAACGCCCGCAACTCAAGCGCACTTTCCCGTTCTGCGGTGCAGGTACTCGATTTAGGCAACCACAGCGAGCGCACCTACCTGGTCACCTCTCATTCCCGCCCCGACATCCTACTCGATGTACTACTGACCGAGGGCGAGAGCAACTCTGCCGAAGAGTTCGGCGAAGAGATCTTTGGTGATACCGGTTCCATGGCTGCCCCCAACACCTACGTGGTGGCAAAGGGCAAGCCCTCCGGGCAGGGTCAGGACGCCACCGCCGCGGTAGGTGCAGTAGCGGCAGCGGGTGCCACCTCCATCTCAGCCACCCGCAATCTCTCCACCGTTGAAGAAGAGCCCGCCGACGAGTTCGAAGAATACGACGCCGAAGAAGAGGGCTACTACGAGAGCGAAGAATCCACCGAAGGTAACGGTGGCATGTGGGTAGTCGGCATCGCTGCTGTCCTGTTGCTGGTTATCGGCGCAGGAGCCGTCTTCGCAAGTCTCGGCAACATGGTGGATTCCGACACCTCAAAGCAGGTACTCGACGCTAACGGTACCGCCGTAGCCACCGCGTCAGCCAGTGCCTCGGCAAGCGCCTCAGCGAGCGCGTCCGCCTCAGCAACCCCCAGTGAAACTGCCCTGCCCACCCCCAAGATTGAGGGCACCTTCACCCGCACGGTGCCGTCCGCTCCCACCCTCATGGCAGAAAGTGACTCCCTGCTGGGCAACCTGACCGACGGTAACGCCTCTACCACCTGGCTCTCCCTAGCTTTCGGTTCTGCTAACTTCGGCGGCCTCACCGACTCCTTCTACCTCTCAGCCAAGCTCGACGAGGCAACCACCGTCAACAGCATCACCATCAACCAGGTATCGGGTGTAGGCGGCGCTTTCACCATCTACGCCAACGACTCAGCCTCCATCGAGGGAGCCACCGAAATCGGCTCCGGTAGCTTCGCAGCCACCGGCGACACCACCGTCCAGCTCAACAAGGACGCCCAGGACGGCAAAACCGAATACATCATCGTCCAGTTCACCAGCGCACCGCAGCTAAGCCAGCCCATCGTACCGGGCTACGTCTACGGCCTGCGACTGGCAGAAATTTCCGTCAAGTAACAGCACATCTACCGCCGGCGGGTGGGTTGGGAATAAACCCCACCCACCCGCCGTTCCATACCCATAGCGCACCAAATCAACACCAAGGAGAACAATGACCGACAACGCACTCGGCGGCCTCTTCGGCGGCGCCGCTGCCGGCCTCAACCTGGCAGGCTCAGCCACCACTACCGCCCCCGACGCCACCGCCCAGAACGACGACCAGACCGTTCACAACGTCATCATTGTTGGCTCAGGCCCCTCCGGCTACACTGCCGCTATCTACACCGCCCGCGCCAACCTCAAGCCCGTCCTCTTTGCCTCATCCATCTCCCCCGGCGGCGACCTGATGACCACCACCGAGGTTGAGAACTTCCCCGGCTTCATCAACGGCATTCAGGGCCCCGAGCTGATGACCAACATCGGCGCCCAGGCAGAGCGTTTCGGCGCAGATATTCGTTATGAGGACGTCGCCGAGGTTGAGCTCGAGGGTGACGTTAAGAAGGTTATTCTGACCGACGGGTCAGTTCACCTGGCGAAGACCGTCATTATTTCCACCGGTTCTGAGTACCGCAAGCTGGGTGTGGACGGCGAATCCCGGCTCTCCGGCCACGGCGTCTCCTGGTGCGCTACCTGCGACGGTTTCTTCTTCAAGGAGAAGGCACTGGCTGTTATCGGTGGCGGCGACTCCGCCCTCGAAGAAGCCCTGTTCCTGACCGCTTTTGCGTCTAAGGTCTACCTGGTCCACCGCCGCGATTCTTTCCGCGCTTCTGAGATCATGGCCCAGCGCGCCCTGGCCCACGAGAAGATTGAGGTTATCTGGGATTCGGTTGTCAAGACCATTGACGGCGACGAGAAGGTTTCTGGCCTGACCCTGTCGAATGTAAAGACCGGTGAGGAAACCACCCTGGATGTTGAGGGCGTCTTCGTTGCTATCGGCTCAGACCCCCGCACCTCCCTGGTGCAGGGCCAGCTGGAGCTGACCGAGGCCGGCACCATCGCCGTAGAGGGCCGCTCTTCACGCACCTCTATTCCCGGTGTCTTTGCCGCGGGTGACGTCATCGACCCCACCTACCGCCAGGCCATCACCGCAGCCGGTTCAGGCTGCGTTGCGGCCCTGGATGCCCAGCACTATCTTGAGGCTCTCTAGGCCTCCCCTAGCCCCTCTACGAAAGGTTATTTATCATGGCACAGCAGGTTACTGACGCTACTTTTGCTGACGAGGTTCTGAAGTCAGATAAGCCCGTCATCGTCGATTTCTGGGCTGAATGGTGCGGCCCCTGCCGCATGGTCGGCCCCATCATCGACCAGCTCGGTGAAGAGTACGGCGATAAGGTCAAGGTGCTCAAGCTCGATGTTGAGAACAACCCCGCCACCGCAATGAAGTACGGCATCACTTCTATCCCCGCCATCTACGTTTTCAAGGACGGCGAGGTTGCCAAGCAGACCGTCGGCGCTAAGCCCAAGGCTGCCCTGGAGCAGGAGTTTGCGGAGTTCCTCAAGTAGGCTTTGCTGCTTCTCTAGACACCCCTGACAAGCCCTTCAGCTTCCTGCTGAGGGGCTTGTTTGTGGCCGCAGAAGGCTGCCAGAGACAGCAGAAGAGGGCCGGAATGTTCCACGTGAAACTCAGCAGATTGACCGCTGTTTCCATCAAAATAGAACTAAGATTGCACTGCAGAGCAAAAGTAGGCAAAAATTTGCTCCTCGTCGTTGCCCCAACGTATGCGGCGCGGAGGGGATCTTCTGGGGTGGTAGGTGTAGTTCCCCACCGTTCATAGCGAGCTAACCACTGGGCTACTTCAGGACGAGTTTGAGGCAGGTTTTCTGGCAGGGTGGGGTAGACTGTTTGGCTACTTCACGGATGAGTTCAGGTATATCCACATGCCCCACCTAAAACATCTGTTGCATACGTGCAACAGATGGTGCATGCACGCAACAGATATTTTGAAACATTAATCCCTTCGTTTACAAGAATCTCACTTCTTTTTCTTTTCAAGAAGACTAAATCCCCATAATAAAAGCACCAACGGTGTCAACAGGGTCGATAGAGGCGGGTAACTTTTCACCACTACACCCTGGGGAAAAGAATCCCAAGTGCAGGTATATCCCAGCGGAATAAGAGAAACTCCGGCATCTCCATAGATTGAATCTAGATTTGTTGGGCACGAAGTAAACATACGAGAAAATACAAATACTTCAATAAATGCAACGAACACCCACAGGGAGAGGGCTATAAAAAATAATTTTTTAGACATATCATCAACCTCCACACACGATATATATTCAGCAAAGGGTGCCTTAAAAATCGGGTAATGTTTCACGTGAAACGGCAAAAATCTCAGAATTTACAATAATTCAACCCTGGAGAGGTGCTTTTAAGATTCTAGAGGGTCTTTGCCAGGGTCATGAATTGACGAGCTATCCCTGCCGCTTTTCTGGGGCGCTTCAAATCTGGCCGACCGCCCGGGAGCAAAAGAAGAACCATATAATTCCATAGGCTGGGCTAAACTATCACCCAACGTCGATTTACTACCGGATGATATATCACCCTTACTAGCGGCAGGTTTATTTTTAGATTTTCCAGCTTTAGGATTTTCTTTAATAATCACACGACGCACAATGACAATAAAGGCAAGGAACATCAAACCATAAATAATGAAAACACCAAACCAGGAAATAAATTCATAGAAAAAATTCACCATTATCACCTCCTCGTGATATCCCCAGTATAGAACAGCCCCTCACCCAAACCTCACACAATGAGGCTTATTCATTAGGGCAGGTGGAGCAGGCTCGCAGCGAAGCTGCTGGCTCGGATGAAGTGAGCGGGTGCGGCAGCACACATGAGCGAACGGAATCCGCCGTTAGGCGGGGCGTGAATCGCTAGTGATGAGCACCGAGATTCCGAGCGCGCGAGGAAAATAAATCTCGGTGCGAATCTGGCGAGCTTGCGAGCCAGCTAGCGAACCATGCGAGAGGGTCGGCAGATGAAGTGAAGCGGGTGCGTCAGCACTCAAGAGCGAACGGAATCACCTGAGCTTGAGAAGGTGCGAGCCTGTGGAACCCCTTATGAATAAGCCTCAATATTTACTGCGAGTTAGAGAAATCAGAGTCTCCCCACGAGAAGGGACCAGATTGGCCCCGCTTGTATGCGTACACATCAAGGAAATCGGGAGAATTTTGGTCCCTACCGCAAAAAATTGGAGCTCTAGAAGCCACTCTCAGCGCCTAATGCGACTTAACCGGCATCCAAGTAAGTTACACCCTCTTTAAGGCCCTCAGGCGGCCGTACAGCGCTTTTTCACCTCCCCACAAGCCCAAAAAACCTAGATTTCCGCTCAGGGGCACCCATATACGTCATGTTTCACGTGAAACATAAAGAAGCGGTACCTGCGCTTCGAACAGGTACCGCTTCCAGGCCTCACGGGCAGGCCAGCCAGCTCAGGCTGACCGCTCCCCTATTTTTTCTTGAGCTTGGGATCAATGATGTCAAGAATTCGGTTGAGGTCATCCACCGAGGCGAACTCAATGGTCATCTTGCCCTTACGGGCTCCCAGATTAATTTTGACGTTGGTATCCAGCTTGTCTGCGAGGGCATCTGCCAGATAGTCCAGTCGTTCAGAGTGATCCTGAACCTTGGCACCCTTCTTGGTTCGTTCGGGCTCAGCCGAAGATCCTGCAGCTACGAGCTCTTCAACGGCACGCACAGACAGACCCTCATTGACGATTTTCTGGGCTAGAGTCTCAATATCAGCGGCCTTTTTCAACCCCAGCAGGGCACGGGCATGGCCCGAAGAAATGGTACCGGCAGCAACCCGACGCTGAACCAGGGCAGGCAGCTTCAGCAGGCGGATAGTATTTGAAATCTGCGGGCGAGAACGGCCGATACGCTGGGCCAGCTGCTCCTGGGTGGTTCCAAACTCTTCCAAAAGCTGCTGGTAGGCGGCAGCTTCTTCAATGGGATTAAGCTGCGACCGGTGCAGGTTCTCTAGCAGGGCGTCCCGCAGCAGATCTTCGTCCTGGGTCTCACGAATAATTGCCGGAATAGTGGTCAGGCCCGCGCGCTGGGTAGCGCGCCAGCGACGCTCACCCATAATAAGCTCGTACTTTTCAGCGCCACTCTCCCGGCTGGGGCGCACGACAATCGGCTGCAGTACGCCGATTTCCTTGATGGAATGCACCAGCTCCTGCATATCGTGCTCGTCAAAGTCGGTACGGGGCTGCTTACGGTTAGGGTGAATATCGGTGACGTTGAGGGTAGCGAAATCAGCACCGGGCACAGGTACCAAACCATCGCCTGCGGCGGCAGTCTCATCGCCAAAGAAGAAATCGACAGGACGCCGGGAACCGGTTGCGGTGCGAAGGGCAGCTCCCATGTCTGCCCGCTTCTTCTTTGATGTTTCACGTGAAACGCTCTTCTGGACGGGAGCAGGGGCCTCTACACCTAGATCCAAATCTAGCTGTTCACTCTCTACTGACTCGGTGTTTTTCTGCTCCACCGGGGGCTTAGCGCTCTCTGGAATGAGAGCTCCTAAGCCACGACCTAGACCGCGTTTCTTCTCTGCCACGTTAACCTCCGTACTCAAAAGTTTTCCTCACCCAAGTCTAGTGGAGTCAGCTCCCCCGTATAGACCAACGGCGCCCTGTTCAAACACAAGGCGCCGTCATTCTTACTGAGCTTTTTCGAAAGGCTACGCAGGCTCACGCTCGCTGCCGACCCTGCCTTGCCTTTCTTTAGATATTTATTAAAACATCGTAGAAAAGGTGTTTACGCTCTTTTTGCCATCTCCATAGCAGCCTTCAGGTAGGCCACAGCACCGGGTGACGCGGGGTCATAGCTCATCACTGTTTGCTGGTAGCTGGGAGCTTCAGAGATGCGCACAGAGCGGGGGATAGCGGTTTCAAGCACCTGCTCAGGGAAATGTTCACGTACTTCGTCAGCCACCTGGGATGAGAGGTTGGTGCGGCCGTCGTACATGGTGAGCAAGATAGTGCTGATGTGCAGCTCAGAGTTGAGGTGTTTTTGAATCATGCCGATATTTTTGAGCAGCTGGCTCAGACCCTCTAGGGCGTAGTATTCACACTGAATGGGAATGAGCACCTCCCGGGCAGCACAGAAGGCATTGATGGTGAGCAGCCCCAGGGAGGGCAGGCAGTCGATAAAGATGTAGTCCAGACGCGGCAGTCCGGCAGCTTCTCGCGCGGCAGCATAATCAGAGACAGCGGTCTTCAAACGGGTCTCTCGAGCCACCATAGAAACCAGTTCGATCTCGGCTCCCGCAAGATCGATATTGGCTGGAGCGCACCAGAGGTTTTCGATATCGGGGCAGGGCTGCACAATATCTGCCAGGGGCTTGTCGTCAATCAGCACATCGTAGGTAGAGGAAACCTCCACCCCGTGTTCTATGCCCAATGCGGTCGAGGCATTACCCTGGGGGTCGTTGTCAATGACCAGCACGTTCATGCCCTTGAGGGCGAGCGCCGCGGCAAGGTTCACTGTGGTTGATGTTTTACCCACCCCGCCCTTCTGGTTAGAGATGGTGAAGATGCGGGTTTCTCGGGGGCGGCTGAGGGTTTCACTGGACAGCTCTTCGAACTGCTGCTTGGCTGAGCGAGCCTGCTGGGTGATGGGGTTATTCTGAGCGGCCGCGGCATCAGTGCGCTCCAACTTTTCGCGTGTTTCACGTGAAACATGTGAGCCTCGGTCAGGTTTGGCCAGGGCGTCCTGGGGTTCAGGTGGCAGCCCAAAATCGGGGATATTGGAAATGGTAGACACCGGCTATGCTCCCTCGGTAGGTGTGGTGGTCTCGCTTATCTAAGGTTACCCGCTCTCCCTCACCTCTCGAAACATCGAAAAATAAACACCATCATCAAGTTGTTTTACAGATAAAAACCCGTGTTTCACGTGAAACACTTTGCACACCCCTATAATCACTGACCATGATCACCATTCGCAGAGCCCTCCCCCACGACGCCCAGACCCTAGCAGCCCTGTCTGCCACCACATATGCGCAGACCTTCAACTACTACCCACCCGAAGACCTAGAGCACTACCTCTCCACCACCTACACCGCCGAAAACTACCTCGCTTATCTCACAGACCCCCGTACCGCTATCTGGCTGGCAGAAGATACGGACGCCGGCACCCCACTGGGCTACGTCATGGCAGGCCCTGCTGGCCTGCCCCACCCTGATTGCAGCGACCAGGACGGTGAACTCAAACGCCTCTACGTCTTAGCGGATCAGCAGGGCTCAGGGCTGGGCGCTAGACTGCTAGAGACAGCCCTGGAGTGGCTGGAGGGCGAGTACCCCCACCGCTCCCTCTGGCTGGGGGTCTGGTCTGAAAACTACGGCGCCCAGCGCCTCTACCAGCGCTACGGCTTTGCGCGCGTTGGTGACTACTACTTCACGGTTGGCTCTACTCAAGACTACGAGTTCATTTTCAGAAGAGACCCCCGATAGGTCCCAAACAAAAAGCCCGGCTTCCCTGTACAGGGAAGCCGGGCTGTGCCGTCCTGGTCTAAAGCCTAGAGGCTAACTCGCACCACGGTGGTGGGCTCTTCGAGCAGGGTCTCACCGGCAACCAAAATTTCGGTCTCGCGAGCGCCGTACTTGTTGAGCTTCTTCTGAGCCTTGGTAATCTCGTCCGCCGCGCTGCGACCCTTGAGGGCTAGCAGCTGGCCAGTGCCGCGCAGAATCGGCAGGGTGATGTCCAGCAGGCCAACGAGGGCTGAGACGGCACGGGCGGTCACGTAGTCAGCCTCGACCTGCCCCACGGCCTGCTCGGCGCGCGAGCGGAGGATTTCGACGTTATCCAGCCCGAGGTCGTCCACAACCTCGGTTAGCCAGATGACGCGGCGCTCCAGGGGCTCAATGAGGGTCAGCTGCAGGTCGGGGCGGGCAATAGCCAGGCAGAGGCCGGGCAGGCCCGCACCGGAGCCCACGTCAGCCACGCGAGCGCCGTCCTCGATGAATTCTTCAACGACGGCGCAGTTGAGTACGTGGCGCTCCCAGAGGCGGGGCACCTCACGGGGGCCAATGAGGCCGCGTTCGATACCGCTGGTAGCCAGGTGCTCAACGTAGCGCTCAGCCAGAGGCAGGCGGTCGCCGAAGATCTGGTCGGCAGCCACCAGGGTGGGGCCTGCCAGCTCGGGAAGGTCGGTGGTTTCTTCGCTCATGGTTTAGTCCTCCGCCGGCATGATGACGATATGGCGGTCGGGGCCAGCGCCTTCTGACTCGGAGTGGAGGCCGTGGGCTGCCACGATGTCGTGCACGAGCTTACGCTCGTAGGAGCCCAGGGGCTCCAGGTGTACCTCGTCGCCGGTTTCTTTGACGCGGGCAATGGCGGTCTCTGCCATGTCAACGAGGGCCTTCTGGCGGCCGGCACGGTGCTCAGCGATGTCCAGAATCAGGCGGGTGCGCTGGCCGGTGGCAGCGAGCACCGAGAGGCGCACGAGCTCCTGCAGGGCGTCCAGCACTTCGCCGTCCTCGCCCACGAGGGCGGTGAGCTCGGTGTTGTTGCCGTCCTCGGTAACGACCGAGAGGTAGGTGCGGCCGTTGCGCACCTCGATGTCGATGTCGCCGTCGATATCTGCGATGTCGAGAAGTTCTTCGAGGTAGTCGGCGGCGATGTCGCCTTCGTCCTCAAAGCCCTGCTCTACGGCGTCTTCAAGGACGCTGTCTGCGGCGGTTTCTTCGTAGGCTTCAGTCATGGGTTCCTCCTGTAGCTGCCGCTATTTCTTCTTGTTCTGCTGCTTTTGGCGCTTCTTGCTCATAGGCTGGGCACGCTGGCCGCGGTTGGCACGCTCACGCTGGGCTTCGAGCTCAGCTTCGTGCTCTTCCTTGGTCTTACCAACGGGGGGCAGCCCCTTGGCGGCGCGGCGCTCGTTGAGCTCGCGCTCGGCCTGAGAACCGGGGGTGGGGTTGTTCTTGATGACCCAGTACTGCTGGCCCAGTGACCAGAAGTTGGAGACGGTCCAGTAGACGAGCACACCCAGGGGGAAGTTGATACCCGAGATAGCGAAGACCAGGGGCAGCACGTAGAGCATAATCTGCTGCTGGCGGTATATGGAGGACTGCTTGGCGGCATCCGACATGTTCTTCGCCGAGAGCTGTTTGGTGATGTAGAACTGGGTGGCGCTCATGAGCACGACCATGATGGCGGCGATGATGATGGTCGCTGCGTGGTTACCGTCGCCGGGGCGCATCATGGTGGAGAAGAGGGGGGCGCCGAAGATGTAGGCGTCGTTGAACTGCTCAATCTTGGCGTTGTCGAGCACCAGAATGCCGGTGTTGTTAGCCGCTGCGGTGGGTACGCCGTTGAGCACCTGGAAGAGGCCGAAGAAGATGGGCATCTGCACCAGGATAGGCATGCAGGAGGCCAGCGGGTTGGAGCCGGTCTTGCGGTAGAGTTCCATCTGCTCCTGGGCCATGGCCTGGCGGGAGAGCTGGTCGGTCTTGCCCTTGTACTTAGCCTGGAGCTTGGCCAGTTCGGGCTGCAGTTCCTGCATGCCGCGCATGGCCTTGATCTGCTTCATGAAGAGCGGGATGGTGAGGGTTCGCATGACCAGGGTCAGGCCGATGATGGCCAGTACCCAGGTGACGCCGGACGCGGGGTCCATACCGATGGCGGTGAAGAGTTCGTGGAATGCCCAGAGAATCGCCGAGACGATCCATTTGAAGGGCCAGAGAATGATGTCGAACATAGTTCTCTCCCTGGCTCGGGTGTGTGAGCCGGTTGTGGTGGACTGCAGCCAGTACCTGTTAGTGGTTCAGGTGCTGGTGCGGGTGGTTTAGAAGTATTATTTTGGGTTCGGTGCCGGGGGCGAAGGTGCGCCGCCCGGATGGAACCGGGTCGAGGCCTCCGGTGGCCCAGGGGTGGCAGCGCAGTAGGCGGCGGACGGTTAGTGAGAGGCCGCGTATGGCGCCGTGGGTGGTGAGTGCTTCGAGCCCGTAGGCTGAGCAGCTCGGATAGTACCGGCAGACGTTGCCGTAGAGCGGCGAGACGATGGCGCGGTAGACCTTGATGAAAGCGATGAGGACGTTCTGGGGCAGGGTGATAGCTGCCTGAACGATGGTGGTGGGGATGACGAACTCGTGGGGGGCGTTATCGAGCAGGACGTCTTCGTCCGTGGGCGCCCCGGCGGGGTGCTGGTGGGAGGTGCTCATAGGTTAGAGCTCCTCTCGGGCGGTGGCACCGAGTTTTTTGAGGGTGGTGGCCAGCGCGCTGGTCAGGTCTGTTTCGAGGTCGGTGTAGGTGGCGGACGCTGCCGGCGGCAGGGCGCGCACAACCACCCGGTAGCCGGTGGGGTTTTCGGCGACGAAGGGAGCGATGATGTCGCGGAGGCGTCGCTTGGTTTTATTGCGGGTAACGGCGTTACCGACGGCCTTGGAGACGATGAAACCGATGATGGTTGGTTCTTCGCCTGTTTTGGCTGTATATAGAACTAAGTTCCGACGCCCTGAGCGGGCGCCGGAACGTGTAGTTGCTGAGAATTGAGCCGAAGCTCGCATCCGGTGCTGTTGTGCCAGCACGTAGTCTCCTTTGTCTTTTCGGTCGTCTCTCGGCGGGCTGCGTGGTCACGCTGGCCTACACAAGGGGCTAGGCCGAGGCGAGGAGATGTGAAGCCTTATGCTGAGAGGCTTGCGCGGCCCTTTGAACGACGGTTCGCGAGGATGGCGCGGCCTGCACGGGTGCGCATGCGAAGACGGAAGCCGTGCTTCTTGGCGCGGCGGCGGTTATTCGGCTGGAAAGTCCGCTTGCTCATTTGGTTACTCCAAAAATGGTTGGTACGGGGGCCAACCTTTCAACAGTTCTTCGAACAGGTTGACGCTTCTTGCTTGTGTGTTAGCTCCGCCGCGTAAGGGGCGGATATCAGGCCTTAGATATAGGCATAGTCCTAGCACACTTTGACTAAACAACTCTAGAAGAGGTTGCGATATAAGGTCAAGCCCGCTAGGGGTAGGTCTTTAATCACAGGTAGGTGGGAGAGTTTGCCCACACCTGTGGATAGCTTGCGAGCGCGCTCGCCCTAGCGAGAGTTATCCACAGGCACACCGGGGAAAGTTGTAAGTTACAAAAACTGCGGCTTTGAGCTAGCGGTGCGCGGTTTAATCACATACTGTAAACAGGTACTCCCCTCGTTAAATCACAAGTTTTCCACCCTGTGGATAACATGGTGATAAATCGGTGGGCCCTGCGGCTAAGCTGTGGGTAAGTTTTTTGCGTGACCTGAGATTAAAGGAGAGCCAGTGGGCGATTATATGGACCCGGAGCTTCAGAAGAAGTGGATGCACCTGGTAACCCTGTTGCGGGCAGATACCTCGGTGGCTCAGCGTCACCGCGCGCATATTGGCCTAGCTCAGCCTCACGCTTTTATGGGCAATGTGCTGCTGATTGCGGTGCCGAGCGAGTTTACCCGCGATATTTTTCAGCACGAGCTGAAGGAGACCCTGCAGGAGGCTATTACCGCGACCTTTGGCCAGGGGGTGACCGAGGCTTTCATTATTGATACCAGCCTCGAGAATTCTCCCGAGAAGGTGGCGCTGCCTGCAACCGAGCGTCCTGCTGCTCCGTCTTTCCCTGCGCCCGCTGAGCGGGAGCAGGCTTCCCGTGCCGGTTTTGACGACGCTGCCCACCAGCGTCCGGACGCCGCCCCCGCCTTTGGGCAGGCCCCGGTGGCTCCCGAGTTTGCCCAGGTCAACCACGAGGTAGAGCCCCTTGAAGAGCCTGTTGAGGCAGGCGAGCTGGTCGAGACCCCCGCAGAGCCGGGGGATGTAAAGACCTGGGACTCCACCGCGCGCCTGAACCCCAAGTACACCTTCGATAGCTTTGTGATTGGCCAGTCCAACCGTTTTGCCCATGCGGCTGCCTTCGCGGTGTCCGAAACCCCGGCGTCTGCCTACAACCCCCTCTTTATCTATGGCGGCTCGGGTCTGGGCAAAACCCACCTGCTGCACGCCATCGGCCACTATGCCAAGAGCCTCTACCCCGGTTTGCGGGTGCGCTATGTGAACTCTGAGGAGTTCACCAACGACTTCATCAACTCCATTCGCGACAACAACGGTATTACCTTTAAGCAGATTTACCGCAATGTCGACATGCTCCTGATCGACGATATTCAGTTCTTGGCTGGGAAAGATAGCACCCAGGAAGAGTTCTTCCATACCTTCAACGCCCTGCACAATCACCAGAAGCAGGTGGTCATTACCTCTGACCTACCGCCCAAGCAGCTGACCGGTTTTGCAGAGCGTATGCGCTCGCGCTTTGAGTGGGGCTTGATTACCGATGTTCAGCCGCCGGAGCTCGAAACCCGTATCGCGATTCTGAGTAAGAAGGCCCAGAACGAGGGTCTTGATGTGCCCGATGACGTGATGGAATATATTGCCTCGCACATCTCCACCAACATTCGTGAGCTGGAGGGCGCACTGATTCGTGTGACCGCTTTTGCCTCCTTGCAGGGGCAGCCGGTGGACATGCAGCTGGCGGAGCAGGTGCTCAAGGATCTGTTGCTGGACGACGGTGCCCAGGAGATTACGGCATCGCAGGTGTTGCAGGCGACGGCAGAGTACTTTGACGTGACGATTGATGATCTGCGGTCGAAGTCCCGTAGCCGTACTCTGGTGAACGCGCGTCAGATTGCCATGTATCTCTTGCGAGAGCTCACCGATATGTCGCTGCCCCGTATCGGGCAGGAGCTGGGCGACCGTGACCATACCACCGTGATGTACGCAGATCGCAAGATTCGTAACCTCATGGCGGAGCGTCGACCTATCTTTAACCAGGTCACAGAGCTTACCAACCGTATTAAGCAGGGGTCTCGCGACGCATCCTAACCCTAAAAGGCCTAGTCATAGGGCTGTGGATAACTTTGAGACTTAAGGGGTTTTAATGTGGATGTTAAGTGCATGAATATGCAAAGCCTGTGCAGTTCGATGATTGCATAAATATCCATCCACTATTCATTCACAGTGGAGGCGGGTTTTCTGCACAGGCACCCCACAAGCACTTGGTTGAGATTCCGGGCTCAAACGGGGTTTTCCACAGTTTTCACAAGGGTTATTAACACTACGATTCTTAAAGAAAAAACGTCAAATAACAAAAAATCTGTGCTCGTGCTGCCGGGCGGGGTTGGGCTCTTGTAATTACAGATTTTCGTGAGGGCTCTTTGGTTAAGGGTCACGGCTTGTAATTACAGAAAAACAGCTTTAGTGCCACGGTAGTCCGGTAGACTGGACACCTGAACTGTGCCCGTTTAAGGGCTTCTCATGTTTAAAGCTTTGGAAGGTGCTCCAGTGAAATTTACTGTCGAACGCGATACTTTGGCCGAGGCCGTCAGCTGGACTGCCCGCTCCCTCTCCCCCCGTCCGCCTGTACCGGTACTCTCTGGCCTGCTCATCAAGGCAACAGCCGATGAAGTGTCTATCGCCAGCTTCGACTACGAGACCTCAGCCAAACTCAACATCGCAGCCGATATCGCTGAAGAAGGCGAAGCCCTAGTATCTGGCCGTCTGCTTGCCGATATCTGCCGTTCGCTGCCCAAGTCTGACGTGCTCTTTGAACTGCGTGAGGGCAAGGTTCACCTCTCCTGCGGTTCTTCTAACTTCAACCTGTCGTCCATGCCTGTAGCTGACTACCCCGAGCTACCTGCCCTCCCCGCGGTATCAGGTACCGTTGAGGGCTCTGAGTTCGCCAAGGCTGTTACCCAGGTGTCGGTAGCAGCGTCGAAGGACGACACCCTGCCGATTCTGACCGGTGTACGCATGGAAATCGAGGGTGACCAGATCACCCTGCTCGCAACCGACCGCTACCGTCTGGCCATGCGCGAGCTGACCTGGAACCCCGCAGACGCTTCTATCTCAACCGCTGCGCTGGTCAAGGCTAAGACTCTTTCTGAGGTCGCCAAGACCCTGGGTGGTGCAGGGGAACTGTCCATCGCCCTGTCAGATGCCCATGAGCTCATCGGCTTTGAATCTGACTCCCGCCGCACCACCAGCCTGCTGGTCGACGGTGAATACCCCAAGATTCGCTCCCTCTTCCCCGAAGTCACCCCCGTGCACGCGATCGTCCGCACCTCAGACCTGATGGAAGCCGTCCGCCGTGTCTCCCTGGTCGCTGAGCGCAACACCCCCGTCCGCCTGGCCTTCAGCCAGGGCCAGGTCACCCTGGACGCCGGTACCGGCGAGGACGCCCAGGCAACCGAGGTGCTGCAGGCCCACCTGCACGGCGACGACATCACCGTAGCCTTCAACCCCAGCTACCTCTCCGAAGGTCTGCACACCTTCGCAGCCAACAAGTTCGTGCGCTTCTCCTTCACCGACCCCCGCAAGCCCGTGGTGCTCTCGGAACAGGACGACTGGCAGGCTGAGGACGAGAAAAACTACCGCTACCTGCTCATGCCTATCCGCCTGCAGAACCAGTAAAGCCGCAGGTCAAACCGCTATCTCAAGGAGGGCGCGCTGTACATCGACCACCTTTCGTTGATGGACTACCGCACCTACCAGCTCCTGACTCTTCCCCTCACCCCCGGCGTCACCGTCTTTCTCGGGTCAAACGGGGTGGGCAAAACCAATATCGTTGAAGCCATCGACTACACCGCGCAGCTGGCTTCTCACCGGGTTAGTCAGGACGCCCCGCTGGTACGTGTGGGCGCTGACCGCGCCTACATCCGCACCCGCACGGTCCGCGGCAACCAGCAGACCGTCCTTGAGTTTGAACTAGCCCCCGGCAAAAGCAACCGGGTACGCATCAACCGGGCGGCGCCCGTCCGCGCCCGTGAAGCCCTAGGCGTCACCCGCACCGTGCTCTTCTCACCCGAGGATTTGCAGCTGGTGAAGGGGGACCCCGCCGGGCGACGCCGTTTCCTTGATGATTTGGCGGTATCCCTGCGCCCCTCTGTTGCCGCCTACCGGGCGGACTACGAGCGGGTTTTGCGCCAGCGGAATTCCCTGCTCAAATCCATGCGCTCGCGGCGCAGCACCGGGGCTGAGGACTCCTACACCCTGGAGGTCTGGAATAAGCAGCTAGCGGACGCCGGTGCCCACCTTCTGCAGGCCCGGTTGCGCACCCTGGCCCTGCTCCTGCCGCAACTACAGAGGGCCTATGCCGAGCTCACGGACGGCTCCAAGAGTGTGAGCCTGGTGTACGACTCCACTGTTTTCCCGCCGATTTCAGCTAACCTTCTGCCGACCGCAGCCCTGATGGGAGTAGATGATCTGCGGGCGGCTATGCTGCGCGGTTTTGCCGATAAGCAGCGGGAAGAGCTGGAGCGCGGTGTGACCCTGGTGGGACCCCACCGCGATGATCTTGCCCTGGAACTCGGTGGCATCCCGGTCAAGGGCTTTGCCTCCCACGGGGAAAGCTGGTCGTATGCCCTGGCTCTGAAGCTGGCCTCCTGGTATGTGCACCTGGCAGATAACGATGCCCCCGGTGCCTCCCCCATCTTGATTCTTGATGACGTCTTTGCCGAGCTCGATACCGGCCGCCGCCATAAGCTGGGCGCTATTGTTGCCGGTGCTGAACAGGTGCTGGTGACCTGCGCTGTCGCCAGCGATATTCCTGAGGAACTGGGCCAAATCACCCTGGTACGGGTGGAACCCGGGCAAGCTTGGGTAGAGCCTTCACCACTAGGTAATATTCCAGAAAAGGAATAGATTACTGTGCGGGATGATATAGCTCAAACGGAATACGGTGCGGAGGCTGTAGACGCCCCCCACGCCCTGCTCAGCCGCATCCGGGCTGCCAAAGAAGCCCGCGGTGAACACCGGGTGCAGGGCGCTGCCGGTCGGAAAATTATCAAGGACTTCGGCCGCGTCATGAACGCTGAGCCCGGCACCAAAGTGCGTCGCTATGCCTCAACAGAATCAACCGGCCAGCTCGGTGGCTATACCGGAGCTGGCCCCAGCGCCCGCGACCCGCAGAGCCTCGGTGGCCTGCTCGACCGCGTCATTATGGAGCGGGGCTGGACCACTCCCCTAGCGGTTTCCTCGGTCATGGCCCGCTGGGATAAACTGGTCGGCCCCCAAATCGCCTCGAAAGCTACCCCCGAGAGTTTTGAGGACGGGGTGATGACCGTCCGCTGCGAATCAACCGCCTGGGCCGTGCAGATTCGCCAGATGAAATACGACATCATGCGCCGCTTCAACGGGGAGCTGGGGGACGACGTCGTCAAAGACGTGCGCGCCTTTGGGCCAGCAGCCCCCTCGTGGAAAAAAGGACGGCGGGTTGCCCCCGGCGGGCGCGGCCCCCGCGATACCTACGGGTAGAAAACCCAAGGGTGCAAATTACAAAAATCGTTTCTGCGCCCCTGACCCCCTGACCCTGTGAGAACCCACAGCATCGGGGTTCCGGTCGCTCTAGCAGCGAGCTAGGGCTCTTCTGGCCCTAAGTACCCCTCTAAAACATCACAAAACAGGTTCAAAAATAGCCCTGTGCGGTAGAATTGAGAGCAGAATACGCGCGCCTGCCCGCCCGTACAGTAGCCCCACCCCGCCGCCTTGAGCGCGGGCGTCCGCGCTGAACGGCCGCCGGTGCGAGACCGACCATGCAAGGAGCCTAACTACCTGTGGCAACTGAAGAAACCTCCCACGAATACGGCGCCGCCGACATCACGGTCCTCGAAGGCCTTGAAGCCGTGCGCAAGCGCCCCGGTATGTACATCGGTTCAACCGGCGAACGCGGCCTGCACCACCTGGTCTACGAAGTCGTTGATAACTCCGTCGATGAGGCCCTGGCAGGGCACGCCGACCTGATCGAGGTCGTCATTCAGAAGGACGGCGCAGTGCGAGTTGCCGACAACGGGCGAGGCATTCCCGTCGATGAGCACCCCACCGAAAAGAAGCCCACCGTCGAGGTCGTCATGACCATCCTGCACGCCGGTGGTAAGTTCGGCGGCGGCGGCTACGCGGTCTCCGGCGGCCTGCACGGTGTGGGTATCTCCGTTGTTAACGCGCTTTCGACTAAGGTCGAAACCGAGGTGCGCCGCCAGGGCTACAAGTGGCACATCAGCTACGCCAACGGCGGCCATACCGTCAAGCCCCTCACCCGCGGGGAGGCCACCGACGAAACCGGCACCACCCAGACCTTCTACCCCGACCCCGAAATCTTCGAAACCGTCGAATTCGATTTCGAGACCCTGCGCGCCCGTTTCCAGCAGATGGCCTTCCTGAACAAGGGCCTGACCATCCAGCTCACCGACGAACGCGAGCTGCACGAGGGGGATGAAGTCACCGGCGAAGAGAAGCCCGAGAAGCTGCCCCTCAACCAGGTGGGTGCCGATGCCAACGGCTACAAGACCGTCACCTACATGTACAAGGACGGCCTCTTCGACTACGTGAACTTCCTGAATACCTCCAAGAAGCTCACCACCGTGCACGATGACATCATCGCCTTCGAAAGCGAAGATACCGACCGCATGATGAGCCTGGAAGTGGCCATGCAGTGGACCACCGCCTACAAGGAATCGGTGCATACCTACGCCAACACCATCAACACCCACGAGGGCGGCACCCACGAAGAGGGCTTCCGTACTGCTCTAACCACCCTGATCAACCGCTTCGCCCGCGACAACAAGCTGCTGCGCGAGAAGGACGACAACCTCACCGGTGAGGATGTCCGCGAAGGTCTGACCGCCGTGGTCTCTGTCAAGATCTCTGAGCCCCAGTTCGAGGGTCAGACCAAGACCAAGCTGGGTAACTCCGAAGCCAAGGCTTTCGTTCAGCGCGAGACCATGGACCAGCTGGGCGACTGGCTGGAACGTAACCCCGGTACCGGTAAGGAAATCGTCCGCCGCGCTATCACCGCAGCCCAGGCCCGCCTGGCTGCCCGCAAGGCCCGCGAAACCACCCGCCGCAAGGGTCTGCTTGAAACCGGCTCCATGCCGGGCAAGCTCAAGGACTGCTCCTCCAAGGACCCCTCAATTTCAGAGATTTACCTGGTGGAGGGTGACTCCGCGGGCGGTTCAGCCGTGCGCGGCCGCAACCCCGAAACCCAGGCGATTCTGCCCCTGCGCGGTAAGGTGCTGAACGTCGAGCGCGCTCGCCTCGACCGCGCCCTGTCTAACGCTGAAATCCAGTCACTGATTACCGCCTTCGGTACCGGTATCGGTGAGGACTTCGACATCGAGAAGGCCCGCTACCACAAGGTCGTCCTGATGGCGGACGCGGACGTGGACGGCCAGCACATCACCACCCTGCTGCTGACCCTGCTCTTCCGCTACATGCGTCCGCTTATCGAAGCCGGCTACGTCTACCTAGCCCAGCCCCCGCTCTACCGCATCAAGTGGTCCAACGCCCCGCACGACTACGTCTTCTCAGACGCCGAGCGCGACGCTGCCCTGGAAGCCGGCTACGCCAAGAACCAGCGCATCCCCAAGGACAACGGCATCCAGCGCTACAAGGGTCTGGGCGAGATGGACTACACCGAGCTCTGGGATACCACCATGGACCCCGAGCGCCGTACCCTGCTACAGGTCAAGATGGAAGACGCCGCAGCGGCTGACCAGATTTTCTCCGTGCTGATGGGTGAGGACGTCGAGGCCCGCCGAGAATTCATCCAGCAGAATGCAAAGGATATCCGCTTCCTTGATATCTAGGGCTTTTTAGTGTGAATTAAGCGCTATATAGCCAATACGGAATATAAAAATCAAGGACGAAAAACGAGGAACTTATGAGCGACGAGAACACCACCAGCTCACCCCAGCCCGTCGAGGGCGATATCGTTGCAACCGACGCAACCCCGGCACCTGCCGCCGGCAACGTTGAGGTTGTAGACCTGCGCTCCGAGATGGAGCGCTCCTACCTGGACTACGCTATGGCCGTCATTATCGGCCGTGCCCTGCCCGATGTGCGTGACGGACTCAAGCCCGTGCACCGCCGCGTCATCTACGCCATGTACGACGGCGGCTACCGCCCCGAGCGCTCCTTCAACAAGTGCGCCCGCGTGGTTGGTGAAGTCATGGGTCAGTACCACCCCCACGGCGACGCCGCTATCTACGACACCCTGGTGCGCCTGATTCAGGACTGGGTCATGCGCTACCCCCTGGCGCTCGGTCAGGGTAACTTCGGCTCCCCCGGTAACGACGGTGCAGCAGCTCCCCGTTACACCGAAACCAAGATGGCCCCCCTGGCCCTCGAAATGGTACGAGATATCACCGAGGACGCCGTCGACTTCCAGCCCAACTACGACGGCAAAAACCAGGAGCCGGTCGTCCTGCCCTCCCGCATCCCCAACCTGCTGGTCAACGGCTCATCGGGCATCGCGGTCGGTATGGCCACCAACATCCCGCCGCACAACCTGCGCGAGGTAGCCGACGGTGTGCAGTGGTTCCTGCAGAACCCCGAAGCCTCCAATGAAGAGCTGCTCGAAGCCCTCATTGCCCGCATCAAGGGCCCCGACTTCCCCACCGGTGCTACCATCCTGGGCCACAAGGGAATCGAGCAGGCCTACCGCACCGGCCGCGGCTCCATCACCATGCGCGCTGTGGTCAACGTCGAAGAAATCCAGGGCCGCACCTGCCTGGTCGTCACCGAACTGCCCTACCAGGCCAACCCCGATAACCTGGCCATCAAGATTGCCGAACTGGTCAAGGACGGCAAGATCACCGGCATCGCTGATCTGCGCGACGAAACCTCCGGCCGTACCGGCCAGCGCCTGGTCATCGTCCTCAAACGCGACGCCGTGCCCAAGGTTGTGCTGAACAACCTCTACAAGCACACCCAGCTGCAGGAAAACTTCTCAGCTAACATGCTGGCGATTGTGGACGGTGTACCCCGCACCCTCTCCCTGGATGCCTTCATCCGTCACTGGGTCAACCACCAGCTCGAAGTTATCGTGCGCCGCACCCGTTACCGTCTGCGTCAGGCCGAAGAAGAAGCGCATATCCTGCGCGGCCTGCTCAA
This sequence comes from Rothia nasimurium, assembly GCF_042660305.1. NCBI lineage: Bacteria > Bacillati > Actinomycetota > Actinomycetes > Micrococcales > Micrococcaceae > Rothia > Rothia nasimurium. Next base: position 144,710 of record NZ_JBHSTW010000010.1, on the reverse strand, counting down.
GGCCCTCGATGCCCTCGATGAGGTCATCGCCCTGATTCGCCGCTCCCCCACTGCCGATGACGCCCGCACCGGCCTGATGGACTTCCTCGACATCGACGAGGCCCAGGCCCAGGCGATTCTGAACATGCAGCTGCGTCGCCTGGCCGCCCTGGAGCGCCAGAAGATTCAGGACCGTCACGACGAACTCATGCGCATGATCGACGAGTACAACGCGATTATTGCCTCTGAGGACCGCCAGCGCGCCATCATCTCTGAAGAGCTGGCCGAAATCGTCGCCCGCTTCGGCGATGAGCGCCGCACCAAGATCCTCATGGGCTACGACGGTGACATGTCCATGGAAGACCTCATCCCCGAGGAAGAAATGGTCGTCACCATCACCCGCGGCGGCTACGTCAAGCGCACCCGCAGCGACCAGTACCGCTCCCAGCACCGCGGTGGCAAGGGCATCAAGGGTGCCTCACTGCGCGGGGACGACGTGGTTCAGCACTTCTTCGTCACTTCAACTCACTCCTGGATTCTCTTCTTCACCAACCTGGGCCGCGTCTACCGCACCAAGGCCTACGAGCTCATGGAAGCCGGCCGCGACGCCAAGGGGCAGCATGTAGCTAACCTGCTGGCCTTCCAGCCCGATGAGACCATCGCCAAGGTTATGGAGCTCAAGTCCTACGAGGACGCCCCCTACCTGATTCTGGCCACCAAGAACGGTCTGGTGAAGAAAACCGCCCTGTCGGACTACGACACCAACCGTGCCGCCGGCGTCATCGCCATCAACCTGCGTGACGGCGACGAGCTGGTCTCAGCTCAGCTGGCCAGCGCCGAGGACGACCTGCTGCTGATCTCCCGCCAGGGCCAGTCCCTGCGCTTCACCGCCTCTGACGAGGCCCTGCGCCCCATGGGCCGCGCAACCTCCGGCGTGACCGGCATGAAGTTCCGCGACGGCGACGAACTGCTCTCAGCCAACGTCGTCACCGACGACTCCTTCGTCTTCGTGGTCACCGCTGGCGGCTACGCCAAGCGCACCCAGGTCGACCAGTACCGCGTACAGGGTCGAGGCGGTCTTGGCATCAAGGTCGCCAAGCTGGCAGAAGACCGCGGCGAGCTCGTCGGTGGCCTGATTGTGGGCGAAGAGGACGAGGTCATGGTCGTCATGCAGTCCGGCAAGGTCGTGCGTACCTCGGTCTCAGAAGTACCGGCCAAGGGCCGCGACACCATGGGCGTCATTTTCGCCAAGCCCGGCAAGAATGACGAGATTCTCGAAGTTGCCCGCAACTACGAGCGCAACATCGATGAGGCAGACGACACCGACGAAAACGGCGCCGAAAGCCCCGAAAAGCCGGCAGATGAAGTACCTTTAGAAAACAACACCACCCCGGCAGTAGCCGACACCGCAGACGCACTTGGAGGTAAGAGTGAGCACTAAAAGCACCGGAACCGCACCGCGGCCAGCGCCGCGAGCCGGCACCCCGCGCGCTGCCCAAGGTAAGGCACGCCCCCAGAGTGCGGCGTCCGCAGGTGCCCAGCGCAAGCCGCTGGTGCGCCCCGCCCCCCGCTCCAAGATCCGTCGCGCTCGCCTGGTCGTTGCCAAGGTAGATACCTTCTCGGTCGCCAAACTCGTCTTCCTGCTCTCGGTCGCCATCGGTATCGCTACCGTGGTTGCAGCCGTTATTCTCTGGCTCGTCATGCAGGCCACCGGTGCCTTCCAGAGCCTCAATGACCTGCTGACCCTGCTCGGTACCACCGGTGACGCCGTAGACATCTCCCAGTACCTCTCACTGGGCCAGGTAGCTCTCTACAGCACCATCATCTCCGTAGTGAACGTCGTGCTCTTTACCCTGCTCGGCACTCTTGCAGCCATGCTCTACAACGTGGCAGCCAAGCTAGTCGGCGGCGTGGGTGTGACCCTCACCGACGAATAAACACCGAGTAAAACTCTCATCTAGCCCCGTGGCACCCTGTTTTTCAGGGAGCCACGGGGCTTTTTGAACCCCTTCGAAGTATTGTGTCTCAGAACACTCTCTTTCGATTTGGCAAGGTGCTAAAACCTGTGTAAAGTTATATCTCGTTCTGATGAACACCAAGGGCGTATAGCTCAGACGGTTAGAGCGCTACACTGATAATGTAGAGGTCCCAGGTTCAATTCCTGGTACGCCCACTCACCTTGGTTGAAAGGTTGACATGAAGAAATTTATGGCAATCACGCTCGCTGCATTAGCAACGGCGATAGCGGCAAAGAAAGCCAAGGATTCTCAGGAGAATAAAAAAACTTGGGAAGAAGCTACAGATAAAATTTCATAGGTAGCACCCGATGGGGGCGTGGCGCAATTGGTAGCGCACCTGCTTTGCAAGCAGGGGGTTAGGGGTTCGAGTCCCCTCGCCTCCACTCTTCGGTGATTATAGCAAGAGGGAAACACCCGGTCCCATCCCGAACCCGGAAGTTAAGGCTCTTAGCGCCGATGGTACTGCACTGGCGACGGTGTGGGAGAGTAGGTCATCGCCGAATTAAATTTGGTAAGGAACCCCAGTCGAAAGACTGGGGTTCCTTTTTTGTGTAGGTGCCTCCGCTCTGGGGCGGGTGGGGGGTGTGAAAATAGGGTTCAAGTAAACCTTGAACTTTTATGGCAGTTTATGAGCAACCCCACGGGGTCTTAAGATGAACAAATGGTAAACAACATCGCCCCGCGTGTGGGATTCTCGTGACGAGAGGCCCTGCCCACTCGGGGAAAGCCATATAAAACCACATTCTTTTAAGGGGGAGCCTCGCAGGGAATGCCCCCTAACCAGGTAAAACGAAAGTATTTCTACCCTTGCCGCGGCGAGCGTCCTTGCCAAAAATATGCCTCTTGTGGGTTTTGTGAAACTTAAGCAACATTTCACCCCTATCTAACCCCTCAGTTGCCTGATGTTTCCCAAAACCTGCCTTGCCCACAAGAATAGAAACCGTGACTACAGAACTCATCATTCTGGTGATCGTAGTGCTGACCGCACTAGCCTTCGACTTCACCAACGGCTTCCACGACACCGCCAACGCCATGGCCTCATCTATCGCCACCGGCGCCCTCAAGCCCAAGGCGGCTGTCGCTCTCTCAGCCGTCCTTAATCTCATCGGCGCATTCCTCTCCATTGAGGTAGCTAAGACCGTTGGCTCCGGCCTCATTGACCTTGAAACTGCCGGCGGTGGCCCCAGCCTCATGCTGATTGTCTTTACCGGCCTGGTAGGCGCAATCCTCTGGAACGTCTTCACCTGGCTGCTGGGCCTGCCCTCCAGCTCCTCTCACGCCCTCTTTGGCGGCCTGATCGGTGCAACCCTGGCATCGCTGGGCACAAGCGGTGTGCTCTGGAACGGTGTGCTGATGAAGATCATCGTCCCCGCCCTGATGGCCCCGCTCATCGCGGGCGTTGTTGCCGGCATCGGCGCTGCCATCATCTACGCGCTGACCAAGAGCGTGCCCGGCGACCAGAAAAAGAAGAACTTCCGCTTCGGTCAGATTTCTGCTGCTTCCCTGATGTCCCTGGCGCACGGCACGAACGATGCGCAGAAGACCATGGGCGTTATCTTCCTGGCCCTGGTTGCTGCCAACGAAATCAACCCCGAAGCAGATATCCCCTTCTGGGTTCGCCTGGTCTGCGCCCTGGCTATTGCCCTGGGTACCTACCTGGGTGGCTGGCGCATCATCAAGACCATGGGTAAGGGTATCGTCGATATTGAAGGCCCCCAGGGCTTCGCAGCGGACGGCTCCTCGGCAGCTATCATCCTGACCTCCTCTCACTTCGGTATGGCCCTGTCTACCACTCACGTGGCAACCGGCTCCATCATCGGCTCCGGCGTCGGCCGTCGCGCCAAGGTGAGCTGGTCAACCGCCCGCCGTATGGTCATCGCATGGATTATCACCCTGCCCGCCGCTGGCTCCGTCGGTGCGCTGACCTGGTTCGTGGGTAACGGCATCAACTCTATGACCGGTAGCGCCTGGATGGGCGAGGCAACCGTCTTCCTCATTCTGGTTGGCTTCTGCTTCTGGATGTGGGCCCACTCCCGCAAGAGCGCCGTCAGCCACATCGATATGCACTCGGGTGAGGCTGTCACCGCCCGTGAGGTGCACACCGAGTCGATTCCCACCGTGAAGGCTGGTTCCTAAATGTTGATTGTTGATATCTTCCACAAGATTTACCCCGTCTTCCTGGCCGGTCTGGGCTTTGGTGCTGGCCTGCCGATTCTCTACGCCCTGGGTGTGCGCCTGATGAGCGGCACCGCTGTAGAGGCCCCTGAGGGCACTGTCTACACTGAGCCTGCCCCTGTGGCCCGCGCTGCCGCCTACGTGCTGTTTGCGGTGCTGGCTCTGGCTGTTGTGAGCGGTATTCTCTGGATCGCCAAGGACTTCATCTACGCCTACACCGGCTTCAACTTCCTGGGAGCTGCAGGCTAAAAGGGTTCTGTATATAGACGGCGGGGGCTGGTGGTTTGTAACCACCAGCCCCCGCTGGTTTTAAGGGGCGGACGCCGGTGGGCTGGTGTCTTGTTTTGTGAGGGGAGGCGCAGGTAGGGTGCGAAGTATGGTGCTCAACGACCTTCCCTTACGCAGTATCACCGCCCGTAGCGATTTCGAGCCGCTCACCGGTGTCCGCGCCCATACCTGGCCCTATAATCTTGCGGTCACCCGGGCGGCGCTCGCAGGGCTCACCTTTGGGCAACTCACCATCATTGTGGGAGAAAACGGGGCCGGTAAATCCTCCCTCGTGGAATCCATCGCAGAAGCCTACGGCCTGCCTCTCGGGGGCGGGGATAACCGGGTTGCCCGGCCTACCTATGAGCAAGCCTCCGCCTTCGGCGCTGACCTACAGGTTATACGCGGGGTCGCCGGACGCCGGGCAGGGCTCTTCCTGCGAGCTGAGGGAATGCTGGCTCATCTGGAACATATGGCCAGCCTCAAATCACAGCAGGCAGTCGATATTCTGCGCCTCTCCCATGGGGAGGGTACCCAGTGTTTACTTGAAGAATCCTTCGATGATTACGGCCTCTGGATCCTTGATGAACCCGAATCAGGCCTATCTTTCTCGGGGCAGCTTGAACTGTGCGCCCGCGTCCTTGCCTTTCTTGAGCGAGGCGGGCAAGTAGTGCTCTGCACCCACAGCCCGCTCCTTGCTGCGCTCGCTGCACGCCGCAATGAACTGGTGTGGGAAATAGGGGAGTGGGGGATCCAGAAACTGGCCTGGGCTGAGCTCGATATGACCACCCACTGGCGCAATATGCTCGATGACCCCGACATGTACCTGCACCACCTTGGATAAACCGGGGTATATCGCCTATTTTTCAGACTTTCACCCTCAACCTGTGGCGGAGCTAACCGCATATTTGGTAGAATTGGTTTGCGCGTGCAAAAAACCTGTAGTAAGGTAGAAGCATAACACCACGGGGGCGTGGCGCAATTGGTAGCGCACCTGCTTTGCAAGCAGGGGGTTAGGGGTTCGAGTCCCCTCGCCTCCACTCTTCGGTGATTATAGCAAGAGGGAAACACCCGGTCCCATCCCGAACCCGGAAGTTAAGGCTCTTAGCGCCGATGGTACTGCACTGGCGACGGTGTGGGAGAGTAGGTCATCGCCGAATTAAATTTGGTAAGGAACCCCAGTCGAAAGACTGGGGTTCCTTTTTGTATGCGCAGTTCTTTTGGCGAGCGTGCATGATATCGCTGAGCGTGCGCAGGGCGGGTGCACGCTCAGCGATATGGCGCACGCTCGCGTCCGCCCACCGCTCGCGTCCGCCCGTCTCTGTCATAAATAGCCAGAGGCAACCCTGTGTAGGTAAACTAAACACTTCAAAAGTAAGTAGTGTTGCAATCTCTGTGATTGCAGGTGCAAGGACGCACCAGCGAGAACAAAGGCAAAACCATGTCACCACAAGCAGTTGGCTTCGCCCTCCTCATCCTCGGCGTAGCCCTTCTCATCGGCAAGATTATTCGAGTCAAAGTGGGCTGGGTGCAAACCCTCTTTTTGCCCAGCTCTATCGTGGCGGGCGTCCTGCTACTCCTGCTCGGCCCGCAGGTTCTTGGCCGCTTCTCCGGCCCCTGGGGTGAAAACGGCCTCTTCACCGACGCTATGCTCACCACCTGGGGAGCCCTCCCCGGGCTGCTGATTAGCGTCATTTTTGCCACCATGTTCCTGGGCCAGGAACTGCCCACCCCCAAGCGAGCAGTGCAACTGGCCGGGCCCCAGCTCTCCCTGGGCGTAGCGCTGGGCTCTGGCCAGTATGTGGTGGGTCTGCTGCTTGCGGCCCTGGTGCTCGTGCCGATGTTCGCAGCATCCCCCATGACCGGTGCCCTGATCGAAATTGCCTTTGAAGGTGGGCACGGTACCGCTGCCGGTATGCGCGGCGTCATGGAAGACCTGGGCTTCAGTGAAGGTGCCGACCTGGCAGTTGGTCTGGCAACCGTCGGTATCGTGGGCGGTATCGTCATCGGTATTGCCCTCATCAACTGGGGCGTGCGCACCGGCAAGACCGAAATTCTCAAGGGTGACGCCAAGATGTCGATTGCCGAGCAGAAAGGTCTCTTCCGCGAGGACGAGCACTACTCGGCCGGCACAATGACCTCCCGCCCGGCGTCCGTTGAACCGCTCTCCCTGCACATGGCCATTATGGCGCTGGCGGTGCTGGTGGGCTGGCTGATTCTGGAGGGCCTGCGCTGGATTGAGCAGCAGACCTACGCCTCTATCATGCTGGACGAGAACACCCCGCTTGAAATCTTCGCCTATGTGCCGCTCTTCCCCATGGCCCTGCTGGGCGGCGTCATCGTACAGATGGCAGCTAAGGCGGTAGGAGCTGCTTCTATCATCGACCACCAGATGATGCTGCGTATTCAGGGCTGGGCCCTGGACTTCCTCATCGTCGCCGCAATCGCCAACCTGTCCCTACAGGCTGTGGGCGAGAACCTTGCTGTCTTCGCCATTTTGGCGGTGGCCGGTATCGGCTTCAACGTGGCTATGTTCCTCTGGCTGGCCCCGCGCCTGATCGGCCGCTACTGGTTCGAACGCGGCATCGGCGACTTTGGCCAGTCTATGGGCGTCACCGCCACCGGCCTGATCCTGATGCGCGTGGTTGACCCCAAGGGTGAATCCCCGGCCTTCGAAGCCTTCGGCTACAAGCAGCTGGTCTTCGAACCCTTCTTCGGCGGTGGCCTGGTGACCGCCCTGGCCGTCCCCGTCATTTATCTGACCGGGATCTGGCCCCTCTTCTTCGTCATGCTCGCCATCTTCATTATCTCCATCGCGGTGGGACTCATCTTCCTGCGCCCCAAAGAGATGAAGGACCGCGAGCGCCACACCCAGCAGATGCAGCAGGTCAAGGCTAAGGACGCTTAGGCGCGGCCCGGGTGCCCCGCCCGCCTGGCCCCGCTGGGGTAGGCGGCGGTGGGGCGGGCGTCCTTTAGGAGAAGAACTTTTGGGCGTTGGTGGTGAGGACGGCGTCAGTGTCTTCGGGGGAGAGGGCTATAGCCCGATCTCCCAGGTGTAGGCTAGCGCCCTGCACGTATTCCACCGCGCGAGTGTATTGGGTGTCTTGGAAGTAGGGGTAGTCCGAGCCCATCATCAGCTGGCTCACTCCGTAGGCATCGGCTGCCAGTAGCAGGGATGGGCCGTGGAAGTTCGCGGTATCGAACCACATGCTGCGCAGCGTCTTAGCTGGGGAGTGGTTGAAGGCATCCCAGTCGGTGTAGTTATCTTCGATGCGCTGAGCCAAGAAGGGCAGGTCGCCCGCTAGGTGGGCGATGTGGAAACGAATCTTTGGGAAGCGGGCCGGGATATCTGCTTTGAGCAGGTGGAGCACCGCCACCGCGTCCTCAACGGGTGCACCGTTGACCCAGACCAGGCCGTGCTCGGTCAGAAGGTCAGAGCTGACTCCGCCGCCGGTGGCATGGATGTAGACCCTAGCGCCTAACTCGTTGAGACGTTCATAGAGGGGGAGTAGCGAGTCGTCAGCGATGGATAGCGTACCCTGAATGACGGTGGGAAGGCCGACTCCGATGAAGCCCTCGCGGTCAAAGTATTCATCGAGTATGGTCAGGGACTCCGCCACGTGGGGGACGGGGAGTGCCAGGTAGGAGCGGAACCGTCCCGGGTAGCTCTGCATGGTCTCTTCGTAGATGTCATTGACCAGACGGGCTGCCGCCAGCGCGTCCTTCGCATCTGCAAGCATGGGAACCTGCGGAGTCACCGAGAGAATCTGCTCGGCGACTCCGGCATCATCCATCTGCTTCAGACGGGCAGCCATCTCTTCGGGCTCATCGCTAGCCCGCATGTTCCGGGCAATCTGGGTGGTGGAGGGGGCTACCCCGTGCTCCTCTAAGAAATCAAGGTAGCGGGCTGGGTAGAGATGGGCGTGGGTATCGATGGTGTTCACTGAATCCTCCTTGATCGGGTTTACCTTTCAGTTTCTGACTCTACACCTCGCCCTGACTGCTCACTAAGGCTCTGCTAGGCTGAAACCATCATGACCCACCCATGCCCAGAACAGCCTTTGAGCACCCCACCTGGGGAAACCGCGTCCGCCCCGCCTCCGCCGTCTGAAGCCGTGCCTGCCACAGTGCCCGGTGCTCGCAACCTCGAAATCGACAACAGGTCCTACACCCGGCGTAATATTCTGATTCTGCTGGGCGTGCTGGCTGTTCCTACGGTGCTGGTTCTGGCGCTCGTGGCCTATTTCGCGGGATCCCGCAGCCACATGACGCTGGGAGGCGGGAGCATCTGGGACTCGTCGCTGCTGACCGATGACGGCTCATCAAACTCAGACGCCACCTGGCTCAGCGTTGCCGATACCGGCAGCATAGAGTCGGGGGCGCTCGCCGAGCACCTCACCCAGGTAGTGCCGCAGCTCGGCGGCACCAGCGGAATCTTCCAGCGGGAATCCACCCACTCCACCTATATTCACCTGCCGAGCGGTGGCTCTATCAGTATCGACAGCCACGAGGAAATCCCCATCACCCTCTCAGCCGAGACCTGGCAGGAAATCCTCACGCGGGCGTCCGACGAGCGTATGGGGTCGGTGCGCGTTTCCGCACGCGGGGCTGACGAATACGAAACCGAGGCGCCTTGGGTCGAGGTCACATACTACCTCTACGGGGATAAGGGCTCAGACCAGCAGGCCCTCCTTGCAGATATGGCCAGCTGGGAGCCCCTGAACTGGCCAGACCTTGAGAGCGTCTCGTACGTGGAGGAAACCCAGATTGATACCGAGACGATACAGGTTTTCGTCTTCGGCCCGTTGAGCGAGACGCAGGTCTGGTCACACTCTGCTGCCCCAATTGCCCAGGCATTCGCGGCGCACACCGAGGGTCTAGAAGTCGTGAGCATCAACAAATACCGGGACTCCACCGACTACTTTGTGACCGCCCGCTTTGAGAGCTACACGGGAGATACGGACGCCGCCCGCCAGGCCATGGTCGAGGGCGTGCAGGGAACGGCGATTGGCAGCGCCTTTACCCTTGACCTGATGGACGCCACCACCTCGGCCTACTACTTCGAGGGCCGGTGGGGCGTCTACGCATCAGGAACCTCAGAATGAGCCCCTATACAGCAAAGGCCCCGGCCTCCCTGAAGGGGGAGCCGGGGCCGGGCGTCCGCGCTCGCGGTGAGCGAGCTAAGGACGCGGGCTAGCGGTTTGTGAGGACTAGGCGGCGGGGGTCTTCCAGGGGTCCTCAACGGGGCGAGAAGCCTTGAAAGCAGCCGCCCCAGCGACAGCGCCAGCAACGAGTAGACCGAAGACCAGCAGGCCCTTGTTGCCGCCCTTAGCGGCCTTCTTCTGCTCCTTGGCGTAGCCCTTAGCAGCCTTAACGGCGGCCTTCTGAGCCTTCTTCAGGGCCTTCTTGTCGCCGGTAACCTTAGCGGCAACGGTCTCAACCTGGGTGGGAACCTCAGCGTCAGAGAGCTTGTCTGCAACGGTGCTTGCAACGTCGGCAGCCTTGACGCGGGCGGTAGCTACAGCGTTTTCAACGGCGGGGGTGACGTCGTCGATGGTGTGCTGAATCTTATCGGCCAGGGTGGACTGAACCTTCTCCAGCTTCTTGGAGCTGTCCTTAGCGGCAGCCTGGGTTGCCTTGGAGATGCTCTTACCCTGCTTCTCAGCGGCCTTCTGCAGGGCTGAAACCTTCTTGCCGGTGAGCTTCTCGGCGCGAGCGGCCTTCTTCTCGGCCAGGGCGGTCAGCTTGTCAGCCTTCTTGCCGGTGTTCTTAGCGGCCTTTGAGAAGAACTTCTCTGCCTGCTTCTGAGCTTTCTTAGCCTTGCTCTTCTTGCACAGTGCCATGGTTGTTTCCTCCATGTGTGGGGCTGCCCCCTAATCTAACTCGTGAGTTTGAGTAGAGCGCGGTGGCCAGCAACTTACATTTAGTATCAGCTTACTTTCTAAAACCTTAAAAGTGTTTTGCGGCGGCGCAAAAACCCTCGTGTTTCTCTGCCCGCTAAAGTTAAGGGTTCCTGAAGGGTGGGCGGACGCTGGTGCGTGCCTGCGCGAATGCGACGTGAATTCCCGAGCGGGCTTCGTCTTTAGGGCTAACGTTGTGCGATAAGAGTAAAGATATGCCAAAACTTCTCACCAGTGAAAGTTTTTCCATGGTGGGCTTTTTCATCGAAATGCAACACGGTGAAATCTTCTAATGAGTCCTCAACCCAGCTACGCTCTACCGTGGAGATAAGCGGTTGCTCGGCCCACGAATCACGCGGACCAAGAAGGTCGACTGCGAGGATACCGCCGGGAGCTACAGCATTGAGTATGCGTGACCACGCAGCAGGAAAATGCTCTGGTGGGCAAAAGGGAAGTGCGAAACCGGAGTAAATGAGATCAAAGCTGTGCTTATCAAAGACAAAATCTTGGGCAGTTGCTACAGAATGCGACCAGCGTTTTAGATAGTCGGGGTCTGCCTGCATGATGGTGCTCTGAATGAGGTTCTCACTGTGCGCGTCAGGCTCTACAGAATGAACCTCAAATCCGTGAGAGAGAAGTTTGGCAGTTTCTACTCCTGCGCCAGCACCCAGATCTAGAGCCCTACCCTTGCCTGGTGAATGGCAGTAGCTCAGCGCCTGTATAAGGAGAGGGCGGACAGGACGGCCTGCTTGCGCCTGATTGTACTTAGTCCAATGGTTTTCGTCGGAGGAAAGCATGTTTTGATAGTAGCCAGCGGAAATATGGCATACAAGATATTACGTGAGCTGAATGTGGGATAAGCGCTGTTTCGCGGCCGACCTAGCTAGAAGGCTATGGCTGTAGGGCTACCCTGTTCTAAATCTTTCTAAGGCGTTCTAAAATATTTTTTAGAATGCCTTAGAAAGATTTAGAAAGCAGCGAACGATGAATCAAGACCTCAATCCCTTCACCCCCGGAGCAGGGCTCACACCGCCTGAACTCACAGGTCGAGACCAAGAAATCATCGACTTCGACAGGCTCGTAGCCCGCAGTAAAATGCGCCTGACCGATAGAGGGCTTATGCTCTACGGTTTACGCGGAGTCGGTAAAACCGTCCTGCTTCGCAGACTAGAAACCCACGCAGAACGCTCCGGCTGGCTCACCCTCAGACTCGAAGGGAGCCTTACTTCCTCTGCCCAAAAACAGCTTCGTATCAAACTCGCACGAGATCTTGCACAGCAGACCAGGGTAGCCACCCAAGGGCACACTGGAAGTGCAATACAGCGAGCAATCGCCTCTATTGCCGAACTATCACTGACGCTGGGCTTTGCCCAAGCCCGCCTAGTGCTCAAACCTAAGACTGACGAACCTGCCTTCACCACCGGCGTCCTCGATATAGACTTCCCCGAAGCAATCTTGAACCTGGCAGAAGCCCTCAAAGAACTTCCCCAGCCTAAAGCTATCGGTTTTTTCATTGACGAAATCCAAGACCTCGACAGCGAACTGCTCGATATGCTTCTGACAACCCAGCATGAGGCGGGACAACGGGAACTACCTTTTTACATCATCGGGGCTGGTCTACCCTCAGTGCCCACCCGTCTAGGGGAAATCAAAACCTGCGCTGAACGCCTCTTCAGCTACCGCGAAATAGGTGCTCTTACCCCGGATGCGACCCGGCGGGCTTTCATCGAACCCATCCGCAAGCCCGGCGGCCACATCGTAGCAAGCGCCCTCGAAAAAGCAACCGTAGCCTCGCAGGGCTACCCCTACTTCATTCAGCAGTACGGGCAGGCTATCTGGAACTCTGCCGCCCAACAGACCATCACCGACGACGATGTGCTTGCTGGCCTTGCCGTAGGGCGAAGCGAACTAGATAGCGGTTTTTACCTCACCCGCTGGCAGCGGACTACCGATGCAGAACAGGACTACCTGGTTGCTATGGCCCGCGTGATGAAAGGTCAGGCCGCCCGCACCGGAGAAATCGCAGAGACCCTGGGTAAGACAGCTAACGGAACCAGCGTGGTGCGTAAATCCCTCATCGAAAAAGGGCTGGTGTACTCGCCGGGTGTAGGCCAGCTGGCCTTTACGGTGCCGGGAATGCAGGACTTCGTGCTGAGACAGGCGGAGCAGGTATAGGCCGCCCGCCGGCGTCCGCCCCTTTCACTCACCGCAAAAGCTCAGGTCATATCTAGCGGCTGCCCACCTGCCCGTGCGAGAATAGGGGCATGACTGCAACTGCAAAAGCAACTATTCACACCAACCACGGTGACATCGTCGTTAACCTCTTCGGTAACCACGCACCGCTGACCGTCAAGAACTTCATCGGTCTGTCTGATGGCACCCAGGAATGGCGCCACCCCCGCACCGGTGAAGTACAGGAAGGCCCCCTCTACGAGGACGTCATCTTCCACCGCATCATCCGCGACTTCATGATCCAGGGTGGCGACCCCCTCGGTCAGGGTATCGGCGGCCCCGGCTACCAGTTCAAGGACGAAATCCACCCCGAACTGAGCTTCAACAAGCCCTACCTGCTGGCTATGGCCAACGCAGGCCCCGGTACCAACGGCTCTCAGTTCTTCATCACCACCGTTGAGACCCCCTGGCTCAACGGCCGCCACACCATCTTCGGTGAGGTTGTAGATGAGGACTCCAAGAAGGTCGTTGACGCCATTGAAGGTGTAGCAACCGGCGCTATGGACCGCCCCGTCGAGGACGTCGTTATCTCATCCATCGACATCGAAGAACTCTAAACCTTCCACAGGTTAGTGCAAGGCCCGCCCTTTCCTGGGTGGGCCTTTGCTCTACCCTAGAAAATTTTTTTTGAGCGGCTAACTCCGCAGTTGAAAGGACGAGCGCGTGAGCGAGCAGGTCGGCAGGTACGGCTATTCCAGTGATGAGACTCCGGTGTGCCCCCGCCACCCTGACCAGGTGACCTATATGCGGTGCGGACGCTGCGGGCGGCTAGCCTGCGGGCAGTGCCAGGTACCGCTTGAGGTAGGAATGATGTGCGTGGACTGCTTGGCAGAAGCGCAGCGTTCAGCCCCGCGGATTCGCTACGCTAAAACCCGCCCCACTATTACATATGCCCTTATCGGTATAAATGTTGTGGTGTGGATTCTGCAGTTTATCTTCCCGCAGGTCACAGTATTCGGTATCTATAACCCCCTCTACGTTGAGTACACGGGGCAGTGGTACCGCATGCTGACCTCGGGCTTCTTGCATTCCCCCGATAACATCAGCCACCTGCTGCTCAACATGTTCACCCTCTACCTCTTCGGCCAGGCCCTAGAACCCTTGATGGGGAAGGGGAAGTTCCTCGCAACCTACCTGCTCTCAATCATTGGCGGGTCAGCGGCCGTGCACCTGCTGGCCTCGGTGCTGGGCGGTATGGGCGTGAGCACCCTGGGGGCCTCCGGCGGCGTCTTTGGCCTCTTTGGAGCCTTCTTCGCCCTCTCCCGGGCCCGCCAGCAGAGCACTAGTAGTATCGTGATCCTGGTGGCGATCAACTTCGCTTTCGGCTTCCTCATGCCGGGTATCTCCTGGGAAGCTCACCTCGGTGGCTTGGTGACCGGTGCCCTGGTCGCTGCTGTTCTTGACCGGCTGCCGAGTCACCCGCGTAGGCCGTAAAAACAGCACAAAAAGAGTGAGGGTCCACCATTACGGTGGGCCCTCACTCTTTGTCCACAGGACTTATCCACAGCTGTTAATAACTACAGGGGTGTAATTCCACAGATGTTAAAAACCTGTGTACAGCACCAAAAAGCTTTAACTGCCGCCTGTAATTACACCGGTGTAAGAGATTTCCCCAGTTTTATCCCCACCTGTGGATAACTCCTATCCGCAGGGTGTAGAAAACCTGTAATTCCAAAAAATTACTCGGCAGGCACTACGTCACCCGTGAGGGCATCGACTTTGACCGACCCCAGGTCGTTGCCGCGGGCGTCCTCAAAATCAACCTCCCACACCAGGGCACCGTTCTGGTCATCAAGATCAAGGTCGGTGGCAACCTGCCCGCCGCGCCCCTCAGCGGCGGTGCGGACGGCGTCCGCCGCCAGAACCTGGGCAGTAGCAGCACGCGCTACATCCTCGGCATCCTCGCTGGTTTTCTCATCAGCAACAGACCCATCTGCAAAGAGGGTGAACTCATGCTTGATTCCGTCAACCACTATAGCAAGGTCGAAACTATCTTGGGTTTCATCCTCTTCATCCACCTGCACCACGGTGCCACCCGGGCGGGCAGCTAAGCCCTGCTCAATGGCGGCGAGCAGGGCCCCCGTTTCGGCAGGGCCCTCAATGGTAGGGGAGGGGCTGGCGGACGTAGCTGCATGGCTACTTGAGGTAGCTGCATCGGCGGTTGATGTAGAGATTCTCGGGGCGCTGGTCTCGGCGCTCCCTGCTGACCCACAGGCCGTAAGTGCCAGTGCCACTACTGCCGCTGAAGAAGTAAAAACAGTCTTTTTCATAGAAAACATCATGCGCTCATTCTTTCAGGCCCACATGAAACCAAGATTAAACGAGGCTTAAGCCGCTACTTGCCTGAAGCCTCAATCAGCTCAGCTACGGTCTGCGGGGCACTTGCCGCTGAAGCAACAAAAGACCGCTCCGCGGTGCGGACGGTCGGCACCACAGCGTTACCGTCATTGACGCTCTTTACATAGGCCTCGGCGTCCGCGTCCTCCCAAATATTCACCCAGAGGGCTCGCTCGCCCACCTCGCCAAGACCAGCGTCCAGGCGCTGGCAGAAAGGGCAACCAGGGCGCCAATAGATTGCGACACCGCCTTCGGCGACAAAGGTTTCGGCGGCAGCGTGGGTGGAAGATGTGCTCGGCATGCAATGCTCCTTTTTAAAAAATATGGCCTAGTGCCCGATATAACGCACTACAAGGGCAGATATTCCCGCTGTGGCTACTTGGGCGGGGCGCTCACGCCCTGGCCTAGATACAAGTATCGCCGGGCCCCACGATTATCGTGAGAACCCGGCGATGTAGTGCCTCAATGGGGTGGGGCTAGTCCTTCTTCAGGGAATCCTTGATGCCGCTGATGGCGTCCTTGGCCTTGTCGACACCGTCTGAGATGGTCTGCTTAGCCTCATCGACCTTGTCCTTAGCCTGGGCCTGAACCTGGTCGGCCTTGCCCTCAGCTTCGAGGCGGTCGTCGCCGGTCAGCTTGCCGCCGGCTTCCTTGGCCTTGCCAGCCAGGTTGTCGAGGCCGTTTTCAATCTTGTCTTCTGCAGCCATGGTGGCTCCTTTCATCTCTCGCCTGTGCGAGCCTGGAATACAGGGATAGTTCGTAGACTTCCCTTATTGATAAGTTTACGCACTAGTCCTATAAAAGGGAACCCAGTAAGCTGAGAAAATTCTGACGACTAGCCCTGAACTAGCCAGAAGAGAAAGATAAGTCTAGATATCCCGATCTGCTGGGAAACCAGCTACCATTGGCAGGAACTCGGGGTCGGCATAACCGTGCTGGGTATAGGCCAGGGCCACCTGCTCGGCCGCCGATTCCACCAGGTGCAGCGGCAACAGAGCCATCACAGCCCCGCCAAAACCGCCACCCACAATACGGGCTCCCAAAGCGCCAGCTGCCAGGCAGGTATCAACCGCCAGATTAATTTCGGGACGGGAAACGCGCAGTTCATCGCGCATCGACACGAAGCTCTCGGTAAAGAGCCTGCCCAGCTCCTCCCAGTCAACCTGCCCACCGGCGTCCTTACGGCCCAGAAGATAGGCAGCCCGCTCCACCAGAGTCATATCGTGCAGGGTATGGCGCACCCAGCCACGCGGAAAGGTGCGGGGCTGGCCGCTTTCCTCCAGGGCGTTTAAGGCGCGGTTGACGGTCTGATCCACCAAATCTAGGCGGCACTGCTTGGCCTCACGCCCGCTCATGCCAGCGCAGGTAAGATCCTCGGGCAGGGCATTGCGCAGGTAGTCCAGACCCATGGCCTCAGTAACCGCCTCATTGGCCTCACGCCGTGCCGCAAACTCACCCCCTGCCAGCTCGTGCGGGGTATTCGTATTGATGACCAGCCAGCCCAAATCAGCGCTGGCCACATCAACGGTTAGCGGGTTGATAGAAAAATCGCGGAAGTCCACCACCAGAGCCTTGCCCGGTGACGAGCGCAGCGCAGCGGTCTGATCAAGACCGCCGGTCCGAGCCCCAGCCACCTCGTTCTCGGCGCGAATACAGACCTGGGCCAGGCGGGCACGCAGGGCGTCGTTAGCGGGGGAGAGGTCAGAGGGTAGAGCCTCAGTGCAGTCGCACCCCTGGCGCAGAGGGCAGGAAAGATCCAGCAGGGCCAGGGCTGTGGAGCACTCCAGGGCAGCAGAGGACGACAGGCCCCCGCCCACCGGCACCTGGGAGGTAATCAGCAGGTCAGCCCCAAAATTATGGGGTAGGGCGATATCTTTGCCGCCCTCCCGGTTCATGGCCCAGGCTACGCCCGCTACATAGGTGAACCAGCCCTTAAAGGTGCCCGGGGTGATCTCGCGAATTACGACTGTGCGGTCGTCCCCCGGCATCTGCAAGGACGCCGCCCGCAGCACCCCGTCGGTACGCAACCTACCCGCTACATAGGTGCGGTAGGGCAGGGGCATGGGCATGCAGGAGCCACCGAGAAAGTCGATGTACTCACCCAGCAGGTTGAGACGCCCGGGCGCTGACCACACCCCGTCGGGCTCCACCCCGTACTTTTCAACAAAAGCAGCGCGGGCTGCCTCAACTTCGGCGCGGTGGTCTGGCAGGGTAGCCCAGGCGGGCTCAACGCGGAGGGTCACGGTTTTTCTTCTTTTCGGTCGGTTGGATGTCGGGGGGGGCTTAGGCGGTAAAGCCCTTAATAAGGGCTGTGAGTGCGGCGGTGTAGGACGCCGATGGTTCAGCTGGCGGGGTGCTGCCTGCGAGTAGGGCTCGGGTCTGCTCCTGCTCAATGAGGCTCAGGCAGGTATGCATGAAGATTTCAGCAGCCAGAGCCGGTTGCGGAGTGCCGGTGGCCAGGGCAAAATCAGTTTCCAGGGCATCCATTAAGATGAGCCGGTCGGGGGTGAGGGTGGCGGGGTGAAGAGCTAGGGCAAGGCGGATGACTTCGGAACATTCCTTAACTGGAATAAGTTGCCGGTAGGTATTTTCCCCGGTGGTGACCAGGCTACTGCGGTCTGCCGGTGTGCCGGGATGCTCCACAGTGGCCAGCATGCGGGAGGCGAGAGAGGCTAGGAGTTCCTGCTTATTCTTCACGTGATAGTAGAGAGCGCCGGGAGCCACACCCAGTTCGGTAGCCAGCCGACGCATCGAAAGGTCGGCCAAGCCAAACTGGCGCAGCACATCAAAAGCGGTGTCAAGAATCTTCTCGCGGGATAAAGCCACCCCCTCATTGTGACCTACTTTCGCTCCCGGCAACAGCTGAGAGCAGGCGGGGTAGGTAAGAAGAGGAGTAGATTTGAACCCATGACCCTCAACTTTTCAGATCTTGCCGCCCGCCTGCGAGCCGGAGAAACAGCCTCACCGGCTGACCTTCACGACGTGCTCACCGCTAGCCCTGCCGCCACCTTCGCCCTCATGGATCTGGCCACAGAACTCCGCGTCGCCCACCACGGTTCAACCGTCACCGCCACCAACCTGCTGGGTGCACCCGCGCCGCAGGTGGCGTCCGTCCGCCTGGAAGTGACCGCCCCGCTCGATGCCGACGCCCTGGCCGCCAACCTGGCAGACCTGGCGGATGACCCTTCCATTGAGCGCATTGACGTGGACTATGTGGGCAGCCCAGCGCTCGCCCCCATGGAGGCCCTGCGCGTGCTGGCTGCTGCCCGTCTGGCCGCACCGGCCAAGAGTCTGCACCTGGGGGAGAGCCGCGAAATGACCTTGCGCTCCCTGCAACCTCTGGCCGTGGGTGCCCTGGATTCACTGGTGCTGACCGTAGACCCCGCCCAGCCCCGCCTGATTTTTGAGGACCTCAAGCTCATCGTGGGTGCTGGCCTGACCATTGTCGATGCGGGTGACCGCGACCTGGTAGCTGAGTATGTAGAGCACCTGCGTGCTGCCGGGGTGGAGGATGCGGACGCCTACGCCCAGGTCGCGCTGGAGGGTGCGGCGTCCGGCGGCGGCTGCGGTGGAAACTGTGCCTGTGGCTCTGGGGGCTGCGGCGCCTAGCCAGTTTTGCCGAAAGGTACCATCTAAATCAGAAAAACCCACGAACTAGGTGGGTTTTTCTGATTTAGATGGTACCTAGTTGATGTCATAAAACTAGACAATTTGAACACTGTTCAAAATCGGTGTTGACTGGTTCCATGATTGACTTCTCTGCCATCGCCGACCGCGCCCTGGCCGGGCAGCCCGCAAGCCGCGACGAAGCGCTTGCCGCCCTGACCGCCAGTGACGCCGAAACCTTCGCCCTCGTCGACGCCGCCTCCTGCCTGCGCCGCCACTACTTCGGAAACACCGTCAAGGTAAACTACCTGGTCAACCTCAAATCCGGCCTCTGCCCCGAAGACTGCACCTACTGTTCCCAGCGCCTCGGATCCGAAGCTGAAGTGCTCAAATACTCCTGGATCAAGACCGACGAGGCCGTCAAACAGTCCGGCTACGGTATCGCGGGCGGGGCCTCCCGTGTCTGCATGGTTGCTTCTGGCAAGGGGCCTACCGACCGCGACGTCGAGCGCGTTGCCACCATGGTCGAGGGGCTTAAAGAAGAGCACCCCCAGGTGGAAGTCTGCGCCTGCCTGGGCATTCTCAAGGACGGCCAAGCCGACCGTCTCAAGCAGGCCGGGGTGGACGCCTACAACCACAACCTCAACACCAGCGAAGACCACTACGCCGAGATCTGCACCACCCACACCTACGCCGACCGCCTCGCTACCGTCGATAAGGCCCAGAGTGCCGGGCTCTCAGCCTGCTCCGGCCTGATTGTGGGTATGAAGGAAACCGACGAGCAGCTAGTCGATGCAATCTTTGCCCTGCGCGACCTGGGTGGCGACTCCATTCCCGTCAACTTCCTCATGCCCTTTGAAGGCACCCCGCTGGCAGGAACCTGGGAGCTCACCCCCATGCGCTGCCTGCGTATCCTGGCAACCGTGCGCCTGGTAGCCCCTGATAAGGAGCTCCGCATGGCGGGCGGACGCGAAATGCACCTGCGCACCCTGCAACCCCTAGCCCTGCACGTGGTTAACTCCCTCTTCCTGGGTGACTACCTGACCTCGACCGGCCAGTCAGCCCTTGAGGACCTTAAGATGATTCGGGATGGCGGGTTTGTCGTCCTCGGCGCCGAAGACCGTGACCTGGTCGCCGAACACGAAGACTACCTGCGCGCCCACGGTGTAGACCTCGCCCAAGAAACTGCTGTCGCGCCCGCGCCCTGCGGGGCGTCCGGTGGTTGCGGTGGGTGTAGTTCTGGGGCCTGCGGGACTCACGCGCCAGCAGAAGAGATGGGCAC
The DNA here is from genome assembly GCF_042660305.1 of Rothia nasimurium. NCBI lineage: Bacteria > Bacillati > Actinomycetota > Actinomycetes > Micrococcales > Micrococcaceae > Rothia > Rothia nasimurium. The sequence continues at coordinate 124,914 of NZ_JBHSTW010000010.1, read as the reverse complement.
GGCCGTCCGCCCCGCTGACCAGGGGGCTCCTGATGTTCTTATACCCGAAATCCGCCGCCGCGGAGTAGGGACGGACACCGCCCCCAACTTCTAGCCCCGGGGAAAGGGCATCTCAAAACCACACATGAGGCACAGGGTCCCCCTAGATTGAGGTACTAGAGTTAAAAGCTGGTACATCAGGTCGGTGACGAAGGGGTGGGCGTGGAAGTCCTCATTGTGATTGTGGTGCTGTTGCTGGCAACGGTGGTGCTGGTAAGTGTGGGGGATAGGCTGAATCTGCCCTGGCCTGTGCTGCTGACGCTGGTGACCGCCGTGGTCATCGTGATTCCGCAGATGCCCAGCCTGCACATTGAGCCCGAGATTATTCTGCCCATCTTCCTGCCGCCCCTGCTGTGGGCTATTGGCCAGCGCGTCTCGTGGGGCATGCTGCGCAGAAGCTGGCGCAGCGTCCTGATTTACTCCATTGCCCTGACCGCTGTCTCTGCCCTGGTGGTGGGGTGGGCTACCTGGATGATTGTGCCCGGTATCAGCATCGCCTTGGCGCTGGCTATCGGCGCGGCCGTCGCCCCGCCCGACCCCGTGGCAGTAGAAGCTGTGGCTGAGCCGGTAGGCATTCCCCGCCGCGTCATCTCGAATCTGCAGACCGAGGGTATCTTCAATGACGCCGTATCTCTGGTGCTCTTTCAAATCGCCCTCGCTGCCCTGACGGCTGGCACCGATCCCCAGCCCCTGTCTGCCCTCGGCAGTTTCGCCTATAGTGCTCTCGTTGCTGTGGCCCTGGGGCTAGCCCTGGGCTGGGGCGGTAGCCTGCTGCGCCGCAACCTTTCCGACACCGTGGCCCGCAGTGCGCTAACCCTGGTCATTCCTTTCGGTGTTTACATCATCGCCGAGGAGCTGCATGCCTCGGGTGTGGTCGCCGTGGTGATTGCGGCAATTCAGATGGCCAGCTACAGCGCCGACCTCACCGCCGAAGAGCGCCTGGCTAACACCGCCTTCTGGAACGTGCTTGAAATGCTTGCGACCGGCCTAGCCTTTGGCCTGATCGGCCTGCAGGCCGGTGAGCTGCTCTACAGTGCAGACAGCAACGTGCTGACCATGATTTGGCACGGTGTGCTCATTTCGGCCGTTGCTATCGGTACGCGCCTGGCCTGGCTGACCGGTATGTGGCTGTGGGGCCGCTGGCGGGGCTCCCGCCGCACCACCCCGCGCTCCTTTGCCGAGGTACTGGTGATGACCTGGGCCGGTATGCGCGGCCTGGTTACCCTCGCCCTGGCGCTGAGCCTGCCCGAGATGGCCGACGGCCTGCGCACCGAGGCTGTCTTTATCGTGCTGACCGTCCTCTTCTTCACCATGGTCTTCCCCGGTCTGACCCTGCCCTGGCTGGTGCGGGTGCTGGGCGTGAGCGCCACGGCTGAAAAGGACGACCACGAGGAGCAGGAGCTCTTGCAGATCGCCCAGAAGGCTATGTGGAAGTCTATGTATAAAACCGTTGCTGAGAGCGGGGATCTGCAGTCCTTCGAGCAGCTCAAGCACGTGGTCACCAGCATGATGGACCGCATCGAGGAGGGCCAGAAGACCGGTGACTTCCAGGAGCGCTGGGCTGAACGCCAGCGTCAGCGCGAGTTTATGAACCTGGTGCGGCAAAAATCGGTGCTGGCCGCCCAGGCTGCGGTGCTCGATGTGCGTAACAAGTACGACTACGAAGTGGTGAGCAACGTGCTCTACCAGATTGACGTGCAGGTGCAGGCCCAGGATGCCATGGACCAGGGCCCCGGGGCGCTCACCATGTCACTGCCTAAGTCCTTCATCAACGGCGAGCACAAGCTGGATCGCGAGAAGGCAGAGCAGATGTTCAAGACTACCGAGATGCGCATTATCTCGGCCCAAAAGGAGCTGGACGATGAAGCCCTGCGGGTGGCGACCCGTCAGCTGCCTGTCGTTGAGGGTGCGGACGTCTGCGAGCGGGAGTGATTCCGGGCACCGACTAGGTGATACTCAAGAAATTTGCAGAATCATCACCTACTATGGGTAAGTGCTTATTCCGCTGTAGGCCTATAGGGCCTCTGGCTTAATGCCCTGGTGATGGAGGGCAAAAAGAAGGGCACAACACTCGGCAATATATTCTCAATAAAGAATATAAATTTTTCTCACAGAATCAGGATCAATGGACACCAAAGACCTCTCCCCGGCATACTTCACCTCCCTGGCAGCCCTTTTTGCAGGCGCTTTAATGGTGGGTGCGAGTTCCACCTGGGTTTCGGTGCTGGGCTGGGTCGTACTGCTGACGGGTCTAGGCCTGAACATCTTTGCCACCCTGGTGATGATACAGCGCCTCAAAGGTGGGCCTCTGCCCGCTATGATTGCCGGTGCGGACACAGATGCCCAGGTAGAGTATGAGGAAGAAGAGGTGCCCGGCGATACCTACCTCTATGAGCCCGAGGCCATTACCGAGTCCCAGCCCCTGGTAGCTGCCGCAGCGCCCGCTGCTAGTACCGGTGATGTCGCTAGCGATGATCGTATCTTCCGCTCCCGCACCCCGCGCCCGCACGTCCGCTAGAACCACAGAAGAGGCCCCCATGGATACCCGTTTTCTTCTTTCTCCCGCTTATCTGGTGTCGGTTGCTGCCCTGATTGTTGGTGCAATCCTCAGCGGCACAGCCCTGATGGTGATTGGCTGGATTATTTTCATTATCGGCCTGGCTCTCAACGCCCTGGCTCTGGTGGTGCTGGCTAACCGCGAGCAGCTCTACAAGGCCCAGCGGGTTGGGGTTATTCCCAAGGCTAAAAAGCAGGGTTCGGCCGACTAGCAGTAAAAATCTAAAACTTTTTCTCTGCTTGCCAGCAGAGTACGCAAGAAGGGGCGGACGCTGATAAACGTCCGCCCCTCTTGTATGCTATCTAGGCTCTCACGCGCTTGCGTTCGGGGTGGGTAACCTTGCCGAGAACCCCGCGCGAAAAGTGGGCTAGAGCCCGTGCGATGTCGGGGTCTAGGCCCTCAAAGACCGTGCGCTGGACTTCGCGGGCGTAAACCGGGGTGGCCTCTATATAGACCCGCTGCCCCTGCGGGGTGATTCGCACGCCCTTGCCTCTCTTGTCATTGGGCACGGAGACCTTGGTGACCCAGCCGTGTTTCTCTAACACGTCAATTTGGTAGGTCAGCCGCGAGGGTGAGACATTGGTGGCGCGAGCTAAATCGCGCATGCGCACTACGCAATCTTTGTTGGTGGAATCTGTCTGTGGGGAATCTAAAATTGCTGCCAGAATCCTGTAGTCTGCCAGCTTAATCTTCACCTCTTCTTTGAGGCATCTATCGAGATGCAGGTTGAGGGTTTCTAATGTGTTGGTATAGATCTTCCACAGATTTTCCTGTTCTTTGGTGAAGCGAGCCGGGGTGGGGGCTGTTCCCATAGAACCTCCTCTCCTCTCTGCCGGGTGGGTAGGTGTGGTTCAGGAGACTTTACTCAGAAAATCTCTATTCGGTGCTAGCCTAACGCGCAGTGTCACCTGTATGGAATATATGTGGGAAATATTAAGACGGGTTAACGGGTTTGTTGGCATTCACCAGGTAGGACTCCCTTTTGATTGCGCGGCAAAGAGGGTGACAATTTAGACATCTTAAAGAACGGGCGGGAGGGCGTGTGTCCTCCCGCCCGTTCGGTGTACCTATAGCTAGGCCTAGGAACCCGGCATATTCCTTTTAAGTAATTCCTCGAAAGGGGTCACGGTTAAAGCCTCTAAGCCAGGGGCCTTGTAGGCTGGCGCAGGTGCCTTCCCGCCCCGCTCTTCCTCAAGAATCCCGAAGAAGGAGCCGGCGTTGGCGTCCTGAACTGCCTGCTGCTTGGCCTCGTCTGCCCCGCTTTCGAGGGCCTGCTGGGGCGCCAGCTGCGAACCCTGCCCGGCAGGTGCTGCCCCGAGCGTCCAGAGGACCAGCTGGGCGAACTCGGCTGCTGCCTTGGCAACTCGCGGAGCCAGGTTGGCATCGGAGCCAAAATCGTCGGTAGCGGCAAAGACGCCCGAGGGGGCGACTGTTGCCTTGAGGTAGCTAAAGAGCGGACGCATGGCCGTCTCCAGCATGAGGGAGTGGCGGGCGGTGCCGCCGATGGCGGCAATCAGCACGGGCTTACCTGCCAGGGAGCCGTCCTCGACGAGGTCCCAGAAGCTCTTGAAGAGCCCCGAATAGCTGGCCTTGAAGACCGGGGTGACCACAATCAGGGCATCGGCATCGCGCACCTGATCCAGGGCGGTAGCCAGTGCCCCCAGGGGGAAGCCGGTGAGGTAGTGGTTGGTGATGTCCTTGGCTAAAGAGCGCAGGGAGATATGGGTGAAGTTCGCCTCAACTCCGGCTCGACCCAGGGCTTGCCCGGTGGCCTCGCTCAGGTTCTCACCCAGCAGGGCAGTGGTGGACGGCTCGCCCAAACCCGCCGTGACAACAACGATAGAAGGAGTGCTCATGGGTCTTACTCCCTACTTGCCCTGCTCAGCCAGGTGGGCAGCGTAGCGGGGGTGGACGGGGGCCTCGGGTACACCGGCAGGGCGCAGCTTAGCGAACTCCTCGCGCAACACGGGCACAACCTGCTCACCCAGCATATCAATCTGGTTCAGAACTTCCTTGAGGGGCAGGCCTGCATGGTCCACCAGGAAGAGCTGACGCTGGTAGTCACCAGCGTAGTCGCGGAAGGACAGGGTCTTCTCAATGACCTGCTGGGGTGAACCCACGGTCAGCGGGGTCTGGTCAGCAAAATCTTCCAGAGAAGGGCCGCCGCCGTAGACCGGGGCGTTATCGAAGTAGGGGCGGAACTTAGCAACGGCATCCTGGGAATTCTTGCTCATAAAGACCTGCCCGCCCAGGCCCACGATGGCCTGCTCGGCGGTGCCGTGGCCGTAGTGCTCGTAGCGCTCACGGTAGAGGTTGATCATCTGCTGGGTGTGCTCCTTGTTCCAGAAGATGTTGTTGTGGAAGAAGCCGTCCCCGTAGTAGGCTGCCTGCTCTGCGATTTCGGGGGTGCGGATAGAGCCGTGCCAGACGAAGGGTGCGGTGCCGTCTAGGGGCTGCGGGGTGACGGTGAAGGAGTTGAGCGGGGTGCGGAAGTTGCCGGACCAGTTGACCACCTGTTCGCTCCAGAGCTTACGCAGCAGAGCGTAGTTTTCGATGGCAAGGTTGACACCCTGGCGGATGTCCTTACCGAACCAGGGGTAGACGGGGCCGGTGTTGCCGCGGCCCAGCATGAGGTCCATACGGCCGTCGGTCAGGTGCTGCAGGGTGCCGTAGTCTTCGGCGATGCGCACGGGGTCGGTAGTGGTGATCAGGGTGGTGGAAGTGGAGAGCAGGATGTTCTTGGTCTGAGCTGCGATGTAGGCCAGGGTGGTGGTCGGTGAGGACGCAATAAAGGGCGGGTTGTGGTGCTGGCCGACGGCAAAGACATCCAGGCCAACCTCGTCAGCCTTCTTGGCGATTTCAACGATGGCCTTTTGGTGCTCGTATTCGCTGGGGGTCTTGCCGGTGGTGGGGTCCATGGTGACATCGCCGACGGAGAAAATACCGAACTGCATGGTGGTTACCTTTCGAGGTGATGTGTTGTTTTGATGGTTTTAATCTACCCCTAAAAACTTTCCTTGTAAAGTAACTTGCGGTCGGTGTGTTGCGCGGGTGGGGGTGTAAAAAATTTTCTATATAAATTATTCTGGCTTGTATTTTGTGTAAAAGAGAGTAGCGTGAGGGGTGTAAGAAGTACATTAATGAATTATGTGAAGGGTTTAGTCATGGCTACCATCTCAACCGCCCAGCAACTAACCGACGCCCTCTCGTCCGGCACCAGCGTCCTTAATATCTCCGGCCGTATCACCGGCATGCCCTCCCTTAAACTTCCCGAGGGAGTCACCCTGCGCGGCGTCACCGACGACGCCGAGCTGGCTTTCGGTGCCAAGGGGCTTCAACTCACCGCTAACAACACCGTCTCCCACCTCAAAATCTCAACCTCGGTTCAAGAACTCGCCATCTTCAACTCTGACGACGTGGAAGACTTCGGAACCCTACGCCTAGAAGATGTAAGCACGGTAGGGCAGGTCTTCCTCACCGCCGCTGGCTCTAACCGGGCAGGCCGCTTCGAAGCTGACGGCGTGCACATCATCGCCGCTGACCTGCGCGGACGCACCCTGCGCCCCCATGCCTACGGCGTCGATGCCCTACAGGGCGGCTTCACCGCCTGGAACCTGCAAAAGGACGAGGATGTCGTTATCACCGCAGAACTGCTGAACATCTCCGCGGGAACCGAAGATACCCCCGTCCGCGGTTCCGGCGTGTTTGCAGGTGGTCAAGGCACCGAGGACGGCACCCCGGCAGGAGGCACCCTCGTTATCTCAGAGCTGACCACCGGTGACATCTACACCGACGGCGGCATCGCCCCCGGCACCCCCGACCTGATCTCTGGTGGTGTCTTCCTCATCTACGGCGGTATCGCTGAGAAGGTCGTCAATCGGGGTTCCACCACCACCTACGGGCAGAACGACATGGTGCTCGATAACTGGGGCCAAGCCACCGAATGGATCTCGGAGGGACGAGTCACCTCCCATGGGCCTTCCGGCATCGGCTTCGTCAACTTCGGTGGTATCGACACCCTCGATATCCGCCAGCCCATCCTTACCACAGGCAAGGGCGCTCGCGGCTTCAACCTCTACGACGGTTATCTCAAGCAAGCAATTTTCGACTCCATCGCTACCACCGGCGACGGATCCATCGGCATTCAGGTCTCTAAGCCCCTACCGTCATTGACCGTCAAGCGCGACCTCACCACCGTCGGCGGCGAGGGTTTGAGCCTGGTACGCGGCGTCCAGGTCACCCTGCAGGCCATCGCCCTGTCCATCAAGGACGGCGGCGAGCTCGACTCCATCGAGGTCGGCGGTGAAATCTCAACCAGCGGCGACAATGTACCTGCCATTGAGTCTGCCGGCTCCGTCAAGGCTTTTGCTGCCACCGCCGTCCGCGCAACGGGAGCTGGGGCGGACGCCGTCCGCTACCGCGCAGGCTCCCTGCCCCTAGACGGGGTGGCTCTATACGCCCGCGATGGGGAGCAGGCTACCGAACTCTAATCTGACCAGTACTGAGTGCCCTAGTCTTTCTCTCTTGACCCTAGAGGTTATCTCGGGGTGAAGAGAGAAAGACTAGGGCGTTCTTTGTGACGACGCAGAGGCCGTCTCGTGTCTTCTTGTCCACAGGCATCTGACGAGCGAAAATAAGGGTTATCCACAGGCGCAAATAGGGTCACTTGAAGCGCCCGCGCCTTTTTGCCACAGTAGCGGCATGGAACTCACCCTCTCACACATCTGTTCAGCGATGCACACTCACCGCGATCTCAAAGACTCAGGCATGAGCAATAATCTCATCAGCGCAAAACACCGTAGAGGTGAGCTTATACGTCTGACGCGCGGGGTCTATCTCAAAGGCGATATCGCACGACACTGCACAGATAGCGATCGAGCTAAAGCTGTGACGGTAGCCCTGCAGAAAACCCGCCCCACAGCCGTAGTAAGTCACCAGTCAGCCGCTCTGCTGTGGGGTGCGCCGCTGATGACCCTACCTTCCAAAGTGCACCTCTCCCTCTTGGGTATCAATAAGTCGGGGCACCCGCAAACAATCTTGCATAGCCATAAGGTAAAAGAATGTTCCCTGGCCACTGATTTAGGTGGAGTCAAAGTCACGGATCCGCTAACGACCGTCGTAGACTGCGGAAAAACTATGCCCCTGCAAGAGTCGCTAGCTATAGCAGATTTCTTTTTAAAACACGGGAATCTTGAACTCGATACTGCACGGGAAGAGATTGAACAGATTACGGGACGAGGTTCCCAGAAATTACGTGTTGTGGCTGCCCTGATGAGCCCGCTGAGCGAATCACCTCTTGAATCTTTTGCCAGACTTCGCCTCTATCAGGGAGGTGTCGAACAGCCTGTTCAGCAGTTTGAAATTATTACCCCATCCGGGCGCCTGTACCGTGCTGATTTTGCCTGGCCTCACCTCAAGCTGCTTCTTGAGGTGGATGGTCTGCATAAGTATTACGGAGCCTACCGGGCAACCGATGAGCAGTTACGCAATGATGCGCTGAGGCAGCGGGAACTAGAACTGGCGGGGTGGACGGTTATTCGCGCCACCTGGGGTGATCTGGCGCAGCGCCCGGAACTGTTGATCTCAAGGTTGCGTCACCTTGGCGTCCGGATAGCCAGCCAATGACCCTATTCTTTCTCTCATGACCCTAGAGATTATCTCGGGGTGAAGAGAAAAAGAATAGGGTGGACGGCGCTAGGAGATGCCGTACTGGTCGCGGGCCAGGCGGGCAATATGAATGGTCAGGTAGGTCAGCTCGTCGTCCGTCAGGTTCTGCTCCAGGTGCATCTCAAGCACCAGCTTCACCTTCACCGCCGCCACAAAGGCGCGGGGGTGGGCGTCCTTCAAACTCTCAAGGAGTAGAGGGACGCTCGTGCCCGCGTCCGCGGTCTGGGCAGCGCCCGCGCGCACAAAGAGATAGCGCAGGTGCGTGACGAAACGGGCAGCGCTCATCAGTGACCGGTCTACCGGGCCGCCAAAGCCGGCCCCAATCACCTCAAAAATCTGGGCAAAAACCTCGGTCATGCGGTAGGTACCGCCCATATCTTCCGAGGCAAACTGCGAATTCACCAGGTGCATAGCCAGGGGGATCGCCTCAATCTCAGGCAGCTCAACCCCCAGCCGCTCCTTGACCAGCTCCAGGGCCCGGTGGCCAAACCGAACCTCCTGCGGGTAGAGCTGAGATACCTCAAGAGCCAGCGGATAATCCACCGCCAGCCCCTCGCGGGCCCGAACCACCGCATAACTAATATGGTCCGCCACCGGCACAATAAAGGAATGAGAAATGGTAATACCCTCGGCCTTGACCAGAAACTCAAGCTCGGTCGCCAAGCCCAGAATCTCAGACGGAATCTTCGCCAGCGACCCCGCCAAATGCTCATCGGGGGTGCCGTGCTCCGGCACGAAGGTCTGCTCAATGAGGGTGGGGTCAACCATGTCGCCCTTACGCTTACCAAACGCTAAGCCGCGACCGATAACCACCATCTGCTCGCCCGTATAGGCCTGAGCCAGAGCCACATTGTTGTTATAAATACGTGAAATGCGCAACGTGACCCCCTTTCGCCTCAGGTTCAAAACGCGCGAATATCCTTACCAGTCTACCGACCCACCGCCACCCGTGGGCCCCGCGCGCCCGCAACCTGCCCAATAAAGAGGAGTAAACTAAACCCTTTCGTACGAATAGAGAACTACCCCCACACTTATGAACTCAGCACCCACCAAATCATCACCGCTCATCAGCATCGTGGTCACAGCCCTCATGCTGTTCTCCATGTTCTTCGGAGCAGGCAACCTCATCTTCCCCGCCATGCTCGGTGCAGAAGCCGGTGAAAACTTCACCCCTGCCATCACAGGCTTCCTGGTGACCGGCGTCCTCATGCCCATCTTGGCCGTTATCGCGCTCGCCGTCACCGGCCGCGACCTGCAAGATTTGGCGGCCCGCGGCGGAAAAATCTTCGCCCTCATCTTCCCGCCCCTGGTCTACCTCTCCATCGGCGCCCTCTACGCCCTGCCGCGCACCGGCACCGTCAGCTATGCCATGGCCGTAGACCCCTACCTGTCGGTGGACGGCATGGTGCCCACCCTCATCTTCTCTGCCGTCTTCTTTGGCATCTCCTACCTGCTGGCCATGAACCCCACCGGTATCGTCGACACCCTGGGCAAGTACCTGACCCCCGCCCTGGTAATCCTGCTGGGTGTGCTGGTCGTGATGAGCTTTATTACCCTGCGCACTCCCTCGGCTGCACCGACTGAAGACTACGCCACCGGCGCTTTTGCCACCGGCTTCGTCAACGGCTACATGACCATGGATTCCCTGGCAGCTCTGGCCTTCGGCATCATCGTGATTGCCTCCCTGCGTGAAAAAGGGGTGACCGGACGCAGCGAGATGCTCCGCAGCGTCGCCCTGGCCGGCGGTATTGCCGGTGTGCTGCTGGGCGCGGTCTACCTGGGGCTGGGCTACATTGGCGAGCACATCGCGGACGGCCAGGGATACAAGGACGGCGCAGCCCTGCTCACCGACGCCGCAGCCCAGACCATGGGCGGCCCCGGTGCCGTCGTCTTCGGCCTCATCGTGCTGCTGGCCTGCCTGACCACCTCGGTGGGCCTTATCGGTGCGACCAGCTCCTTCTTCAATAAGCTGGTCCCTTCGGTCTCCTACCGCACCTGGGCTATCATCTTCACCCTGATTGCCTTCGTGCTGGCGTCCTTCGGTCTTGAAGGGCTGATGAGCTTCGCTATCCCCATCATCACCACCCTCTACCCGCCGGCCCTGACCCTGGTCGTCCTCACCCTCCTTGAGGCCGCCCTGCGCGCCCCCTGGATGAACCTCACCCACCGCTTCGCCCTGCTGGTCTCGGTGATTTGGGCCCTGCTCATGACCCTCAACTCCCAGGGGCTTGGCTCAAACGTCATCGAGCCCCTTATCAGTTGGGCCCCCGCCCACGCCTACGACCTGGGCTGGTTCGTACCCACCCTGGTTGCCGCCCTCATCGGCGCCGCTATCGACCTGGTGCAGCACCGCCACGCGTCTGCCCGCTAAGCCGGGCACCGAACCGGCCCCTAGGAGGGCAAAAAGAAAGGGTCTTGCTCCCGCATCTGCGGGGCAAGACCCTTTGCTGTAGAGAGGCTCGCGCTGAGGGGAACCACAACCATCAACGCGAGCCCGTCTAACGAGTTGCGAGGTGGTTCATTCAACTCAAATTTAGAAAGCCTCTAGGCAACCCGTCATAAAGTTTCTTCAAAAATAAACAATTGACAGCCTGTTCAGAACTCTACCCGATGAAGTCCAGGAAATAAACCCGCGGTGCTCGTAAAGGCAGGTCTTTGTGAAACATTACATCTCTGTGTCATCCTCCTGACACTAAATGTTCTCTCACCTGCCCATACAAGATAGCCCCACCCCGGTTTGCTCCCGCTCACACTCATATAAGAATCGCCTGTGAAAACAGCCCCCAAATCCCCTCAAATAGGGGTCAAGAGACCTCTAAACCCCCACGGTTGGCTACCCTTAGAAGTATGAGCAGCACAGCAACCGATATCGCCAAGAACCTTCCGGCCCTTGAACACCCCGACGGGTCGCCGATTCGCGCCCTCGTGGTAGACGATGAGCGCATGCTCGAAGAGCTGGTCAGCGTGGCACTCAAAATGATTGGCTGGGAGGTCAAATCAGCGGGCGAGGGCCCCGCAGCCCTGGCTATCGCCCGCGACTGGCGCCCCGACGTCCTCGTGCTCGACATCATGATGCCCGGCTTCGACGGCGTCGAGCTGCTCTCCCGCATCCGCAAGCTCTACCCCGAGGTGCCCTGCCTCTTCCTCACCGCCAAAGACTCCGTGGACGACCGCATCGTCGGCCTGGCAGCCGGCGCCGACGACTACGTCACCAAGCCCTTCTCCATGGAAGAGGTCATCATCCGCCTGCACCGCCTGGTGCAGCGCTCCGGCGTAGCAGCAGCTAGCGACGCTGAACTCGTAGTCGGCGACCTGGTGCTCAACCAGGACACCCGCGAAGTTACCCGCGGCGGCGAAGAAATCCAGCTCACCGCAACCCAATTCGACCTGCTGCGCTACCTCATGGAAAACGCTAAGCGCGTGGTCTCTAAGGCCCAGATTCTCGATAACGTCTGGAACTACGACTTCGGCGGCCAGGCCAACATCGTGGAACTCTACATCTCCTACCTGCGCAAAAAGATTGATGCGGGCCGTGAGCCCATGATTCATACCGTGCGCGGCGCAGGCTACGTCATTAAACCCGCCAACCAGTAGGGCCCATGGCAGCACCTTCACAGCCTGCGGGCAGTCCTGCGCCCGCTTCAGGGCAGGAGCAGGCCCAGGACGCAGCCCCCACCGGGCTGCGCACCGCCCCCCACCTGCGCACCAAGCTCATCGCCATTCTGGTGACCATGCTGGGTATCGCCTGCCTCATTATTGGCGTTTCGAGCTACATTGCCCTCTCTAGCTCTCTCATGGACCGGGCTTACGGGCAGCTCGACGAAGCTGCCCACCGAGCGGTTTCTTTCAAACCCGGTGGTCCCGCCGGGCAAAACGGTAACACTGAGGTAGACGGCTGCCAGCAGTTCAACGGCCGCACCACCCTCGACGCCCCCGGCCAAGGGCCCGGTACTCTGAGCCTGTGCACCGCCAACGGCCAGACCGTGGTGGCTGGTCTACTTGACTCGGTTGGCTCCACCCAGACCCTCAGTGACGCCGACCAGCAGACCCTGCTGGCGCTCTCCACTTCTGACGGAACCGTTGAAGTAGACCTTGAGGTGGGCGAATACCTGGTTGTCATGCAGGATAACCCGGTTAGCGAGGGCGTCATTGTTACCGGCGTGCCCCTGGCAGAAACCCACCGCACCCTGGCTGTGCTGGTAGCTGTGATCGCTGCAGGCTCGGTTGCCGTGATGATTGGTGCCGGTGTGCTGGGCTCCTGGATTATCCGCCGCACCATGCAACCCCTTGAGCGGGTTTCACAGGTAGCAGCGGGTGTTGCCCATATGGACCTGGCCCTCGAAACCCTGCCCGAGGCAACCCGCGTGCAGCCTGCGGACGCCCACCCCGGCGACGAGGTAGGAGCGGTCGGGTATGCCCTCAACCAGCTCCTAGACAACGTGCAGTCTGCCCTTGAAGCACGCTCGCGCACCGAGGAGCAGATGCGGGTCTTCGTGGCGGACGCCTCCCACGAGCTGCGGACGCCCCTGGCGGCTATCAGGGGGTATGCCGATATGATTCGCTGGACCGAAACCCTCACCGACCAGGGTAAGACGTCGCTAGAGCGCGTGAACTCGCAGACCGAACGCATGTCGCGCCTGGTCGAAGACCTGCTTCTGCTGGCCCGCCTCGACGAAGGGCGCGAGCCCGAGATGACCGAGGTGGACCTGACCGAACTGCTGGTCGAAAACGTCATGGACCTGCAGGTGGCAGCCCCCTCTCATATCTGGCAGCTCAACCTGCCCGAGGACGTGGTGGAGGTGCGCGGTGACCGCTCCCAGCTTCAGCAGGTGCTGTTGAACCTGCTCTCGAACGCCCGGAAGCATACGGACGAGGGCACCACGGTGACCGCCTCCCTGTCGATTTCTGCCAGCGGCCGCGAGGCCATCATGAGCGTGAGCGATAACGGCCCCGGCATTGACCCCGAGTTCAAGAGCAAGATTTTTGACCGCTTTACGCGGGCGGACGCTGCCCGCTCCGGCTCCGATGGCACCACCGGCCTGGGGCTTCCCATCGCCAAGGCCATTGTGGAAGCCCACGGAGGTTCTATCGATGTAGTCTCCCGCCCGGGGCGTACCGAGTTTACGGTGCGTTTGCCCCTGCTGGGGGCGTAGGCTGGGGGAATGACCCCTACATTCCGCGCAACCTGGCTTGTCTTTCTGGGTGGTGGAGCAGGTGCCCTGGTGCGGGCCTTGCTTCTGGCTGCCTTTCCCGTCTCTGGCACCCTACCAGTGACCGTGCTGGTGGTGAACTGGGTAGGGGCCTTCCTGCTGGCTCTGTTGACGGGCACCCTGCTTGCCGCTGCCCCGGGAGGGGTCTTGTCGGCTCGTGCTGAGGAGCTCCGTCTTACGCTGGGTACCGGCTTTCTGGGTGGGTTCACCACCTACTCCACCTTCGCCCTCGCCCTGGCTCAGCTGACCCTGGATGGGCACTGGGGGGTGGCTGCCGCCTATGCCCTGCTCTCGCTGGTTGGCGGCTACCTGTTGGCCTGGGCTGGTTGGCAGCTCGGGGGCAGATGGGGGAGGATCGGACGCCCGCCCCACGCCGGTAGGCCAGCTCGTGGAACGGGGGAGTAGGGCATGGTCTACCTTTTAGTCTTTCTTGCTGGTGGCGCAGGCGCCGCCCTGCGCCTGTGGGTTGATAGCTGGGTTAAGGCGCTCGTATCAAGGCTCTGGCAAGTATCTATGCCGCTTGGGACATTCTTTATTAATGTCACTGGATCCTTTCTTTTGGGCTGCCTTACCGGCCTTCTTGCTGCTCATAGCAGGCCCATTCCCGGTGCGGAAACTTTTGTAATTACAGAAAATCTCACCCTCATTCTGGGAGTGGGCTTTTTAGGTGGCTACACCACCTTCTCCACCGCCCTGCTCGAAACCCTACGAGCCTCCGGTAAGCTGGCCACCGTCGTCCTTGCCGTCGGCCAACTACTTGCCGCAACCGCTGCCGCCGTGGCCGGGCTGACCCTGACCACCCTCATCTAGTCGCTCGTTATTCTTCTCTGCTATGACCCAGCTAAACCCGGTACACTCAATCACTCAGATTCTTGTTGATATATAAGGCTATGCGGTACTACTTCTACTTCTCGATTCCTGTGCTCCAGCAGGCGCTTTCCCTCTGGGCCCTGCTCATGGTGTTTATCGTGCCCGCCCTTTGGTGGTTTGGCCGCCACCTGCCTACCCGCAGGCTCCTGCGCCGCATAGCTGCCACGGGCGTCCTGGTGCTCTACGCTACCGGGGTTATCGCCTACACCTTCCTGCCCCTGCCCGATAACGACGTCTTTGTCTGCCCCGACGGCTGGGGCAGTACCTACCCCCGCTTCTTCCTGGGCTGGAGTATTGAGTTTGCGATCGCTGCCAATGACGGCCTGCTCGGCGCCCTTTTTTCGATCTACGTGCTGCAGATGCTGCTGAATGTGTTGCTTTTTGTGCCCTTTGGTGTGCTGGCCCGCTGGCGCTGGGGGGCCAGTTTTCGCACCGTGCTCTTTGCTGCCTTTGGAACTTCGCTCGCGATTGAGTTGACCCAGCTGACCGGTATCTGGGGTTACTACGACTGCGCTATCCGAACCTTTGACGCCGAAGACATCTTCAATAACACCCTGGGTGCCGTACTGGGCTGGGGCGCCCTTGCCGCCTGGCAGTATCGCCATACCCTGCCGGGGCAGTTGCGCCGCCTCTTCGGGCGCTAGTGGGGCGGGTGCGTCCGCCTCTTTGCCCCGCGCGGACGCCCGCCCCGCCCATAGCCGTCTTAGCTGGTGGGCGGGGCTGGTGGGTGCTTGGTCACAGCGCTTGGAAAAGAGGGCGGTAAACCGCTTAAGTGTTAGGGCACTTTTACCCTTAAGCCTTGCCGCATAAAACCCAATCATTCACACTTAAAGCCAAGTGAAGCAAACTATGGGCTGAAGGATCCGGCACCTGCCTGGGCGTACTAGCCCCCGATACTTGCGGAGAAGCACGTGAACACCATCAGCCCCTACCTCGCTGAATTCCTGGGCACCATGATTATGGTGACTATTGGCTGTGGCGTTATTGCCACCGTCGAACTGCGCCGCTCCAAAGGCCACGGCGACAACTTCTTCACCATCGCCTTCGGCTGGGGTTTTGCCGCTACCTTCGGCGTCTACGCCTCCCACGCCTATTCCGGCGGTCACCTCAACCCCGCTGTTTCCATCGGTCTAGCAGCCTACGGGGAGTTCGACTGGGCCATGGTGCCCGGCTACATCATCGCCCAGGTCGCCGGTGCCATGGTGGGCGCGGGCTTCGTCTTCCTCAACTACCTGCCCCACTGGAAGGCAACCGCCGACCGCAAGATCAAACTCGGCGTTTTTGCTACCGTGCCGGCTATTCACAACTACTTCACCAACGCCCTGTCTGAGATTATCGGGACCTTCCTGCTGGTCTTCTCGGCCCTCTACGTGGGGGTTAACTTCACCCCCGTCCTTGAAGGTTCAGCCCTGGCCCTCAACCTGAACCATGTGCTCAAGCCCCTGGCCTTTGGCTTCCTGGTCACTGTGCTGGTGATTGGTCTGGGTGGCCAGACCGGCTTTGCCCTCAACCCGGCCCGCGATTTCGGCCCCCGCCTCATGCACGCCCTGCTACCTATTCACGGTAAGGGTAGCTCCCGCTGGTACTACGCCTGGGTGCCGGTGTGCGCCCCCATCGCAGGCGGCATGATGGGTGGGTCCTTCTTCAAGCTCTACTACGACGGCCAGTTCTCTATCTTCCAGGTGGTCGGCGTCGTGCTGGCCCTGGCTGTGCTCGGGTTTGGCCTGTGGGCTAATAAGCACATGTACCGGTCTAAGTCGGCTGAGGTGCTGCCCCAGAGTGAGGACACCGAGGCTACCGCCGCGTCCGCCGCCGCCACCTACGTGCCCACCGGCAAAATCCCGGTCGTGCAGAAGAGGGCCTTCTGGGAGTAACCCACTCGGTGCTGTGCAGACTTCTTGGGCTGTGTGCAGGGTTTTCTCTGCACACAGCCCAAGAAGTCTGCACCGACCCTATCTAGGCGCGGTCTCGCAGCTCACTCCAGGGCTGGCTGCGGCTCACCAGATGGAGTTTGACAGTGTAGCCCGCACCCAGTTCGCTGGTGAGGGTCTCGCGCAGTCTCTCACCCAGCTGCCGCCAGGCCCGGGTTGTGGGGTTGGTGGGGTCTTCCGGGCCCATGTCCAGGTCTTCCCAAAGACTGGCCCATTTGCCCAGCAACTGCCGGGTGGCCTGGGTCAGCTCAAGATCCTCGGCCAGACCTTTCCCGTCGGCGTACCAGAGGGGGAAGAATTCTCCCCAGTCATTGGCAAGGGCCAGGTGCACGGTCTGCGAATGCGGCCCGATACGCCACTGGGTCACCGGGGGCAGTCCGGGCTCTTCGTAGAGATCCCGGTGAATCGCCCGCACCAGGGGTTCTAGGGAAGAGGCGGCGCGGACGTCCGCCACCTCGTACTTGCCCCTGGTAAAGGGGAGGTTTTCCTGGGTCCCTACCAGCGGGGAGCCGTAGACAATATCCCAGTTGCCGCTGCGCTGAACATACAGGGTCATGCTGTTGAGCCAACTCAGCTTCAGTACCCAGCAATCGGTATCGGTGCTGGCCACACGACGCAAGGTTGCGGGCCGGTAGCCCTGTTGTGCCTGGGAGTAGTCCCTGTAGAACTCTCCGGGCCACAGGCTCTCAGGCCGTGCCCTGCTGGCGGTTGCTGCCAGGCCCCGCACATTGTCACAGGAGGGGCGGACGGGTGCGAACCCCCACCAGCGCAGCGGAGAGGCGGGCAGGGCTAGGGTTAGATCGGCCTCTGATACCGTCTGGGTGGCAGAGGTGAGATAGGGCAGGTTGCTACAGCGGGTCACCACCCCGGGTGTGAGCCGGGGCCAGGTCGCCGGGTAGGGCTGGTTGCCCAGTTCTCGGTCAATCAGGGCTCGGACGCCCCGGCAAAAGCCAGCGAGAAGCTCCAGCTCCTCGGTGAGTTCATCACCCGTAACGGCAGGTTGAAAGACACCCGGGTTAGTTTCGGTCAGGACGGGGAGCCCCTCCCCACCGAGTAGGGGAGCCGACGAAGCGGTAATCTGCCAGGTGCCGGCGTCCGCACACTCTCCGTGCCCAGCGCGATAGAGGGCACTGACCTGCACCCCCGCCACGGTGTCGGGGCGGTAGGTGACGGTAATCTTCCCCCGGCCGGGCGGCTGGGGCAGGTGCTGTTCCACCTCTCCCTGAAGATAGACCAGGAGGGAGGGCACACCCGCCCGCTCAAGGCTGACGGGAACCGTCAGAATACCGGCCAGGGCCGGGTGTAGGCCCGGCGCCGCCGGGTAGGGAATAAAGTGATATGGGGCACTCATAAGTCCCAGTCTAGATACCCGGCCCTATTCCTGGCTAGCCCTTATAGATAATCTCGAAGTCATCCCCTAAAACTGCCCGCAGGTTCTCCACCAGGGCCTTACCTTGGTTCTTCCACTCCAGTTCTTCCTGGTGGCGCTCCTGCTGGGTGAGGGGACGGGGAGGGATCTCGCCCATCTCTTCAGCTGCCCGAGTCACCCACGCCTGTGACCAAGCCGCAAGCTCTTCCACCAGGTCAGACGGAACCTGGGGTAAATCGTCCGGGTCATAAGGGTAGGGGTACTCTCCGGCTTGCTCTAGCTCACTGGGAGCACCCCACAGGGGGAAATCAATTCCCCATTCCGGAAAAACCCGAATACGCCGACGGGGTCGCGCACCTGCGTCCTGGGGTGTCATCGTATTCTCCTGTTCCTGGCTAGCCCACTCCAGTACCTTGAGCATGAAGCGGTCGCAGGCCTCAATCTGGGCCAGCTCAATCCACTCATTGGGGGTGTGAGCCTGGGCGATATCGCCGGGACCGCACACCACCGCCTGCACCCCGCCATAGAGGGCAAACTGGCCAGCCTCAGTACCGTAGGTAACCTTCTGGGCCTCCACAGAACCGGGGCGCCCCGCCCACTCGTTGGCCAGGGCAATAATCTCAGCACCGTCAGCAGTACCCAGGGCAGGGACGGCAGCCAGAAGCTCATGGGTAATACCCACGGCATCCACAAACTCGCCGGGCGCAGCGCCAACCAGGGCCTCAGCGTCCGCCGCCCGTGCCTTCAGTGCAGGCAGCAGGTCGTCGGCAATCTTCGCCTCAACCAGGGCCAGCACCTCGTCGGTAGTCATCTGGGGAACCGTGCGGAAGTCATACTCCAGCACCACGTGCTCACCCACAATGTTGTACTGAATACCACCGCGGGCAAAGTTCACCCCGCCGGTGGAATAGGGCACCACAAACCCCTCATCAAAGGGACCCTCAGCCCGCCAGGTACCAGCCAACTGCTCAAAGAAAGTAATAAACTCCGCCGCCTGCGCCAGGGCGTTAACCCCGTGCGGGCCCAGGGAGGCATGCTTGGCAATACCCTTGAAAGTCACCCGGCCGCGGTGGGCACCCTTATGGGCAGAAATAACCTGCATCATGGACGGCTCACCAATCACCGCAAAATCAGGGTTAATACCGCGGGCCTTAAAATCTTTGACCATAGCAGGCGCACCCACACAGCCAATTTCCTCATCGTAGGAAAAAGCGAAATGAACGGGCTTCACCAGATCCGCCTCAAGCAACTGGGGCAGCAGCCACATAGCCGACCCAATAAAAGACTTCATATCCGACGCCCCGCGCCCGTAAAGCTTGCCGTCCTTCACCAGGGGAGTGAAAGGGTCGGTGACCGTCCAGGCCTGGCCCTCAACCGGCACCACGTCCGTATGCCCCGACAGCACCACACCGCCGTCCGTACCACCATCAGCGGCGGGCACGGTTACAAACAGGTTGGCGCGCTCGCCGTCCTCGCTATAGGTGTAGTGCGGGGTCAGGCCGTGAGCCTCAAACTCAGCCGCCAGCAGGTCGAGCACGGGGCGGTTGCTGGTCTGGCTGATGGACTGCGCGGCAATAAGCTTTTCAATCCAGGGAAGAGATGCAGGGAGTGTCATAGCACCAGTCTAAAACCCCGGGCCTGCCGGGGGCGCTAGATTACAGGGCTGAATGGTCGCCCAAGCCGTGGAAACGGCGAGCGTGGTAAACGGTGGGGGCTGCGTTGGCGTCGTGGCGGATGAAGTCGGTGACCTCAGCGGTAAAGACCACGGCAGGGCCCGCATTGAGGGTACCCAGGGGGCGGACGCGCAGCACCCGGCTTACCCCGTGCAGCAGGGGCTCGCCGGTGGGCAGGCGGTCCCAGGTGGAGGTATCGCCAAACTTATCGGCCTTGCTGACCGAGAAAAGCTTGGCGACCTCGATGTTATCGGCACCAATCAGGTGAATCAGGAAGGAATCAGCGTCGATGATGCGGGCAGCCGAACCGGTGCGGTCCTTGAAAGAAAAAGACACGATGGGAGGCTCAGCGGAAACCGATGACAGGGACGAGATGGTTAGGCCACCCGGCAGCCCGTCGGATCCCTCAGCGGTGATGATGGCAACGCCGGCTGCCTGGGCGCCGAAAGCCTCGCAGAAAAGTTCGGTGGCGGTCTTCTCGCTGATATTTACCTGGGTGGTCATGGTCGGTTTTCCTTTGTGCGGCTGCTTGGGGACTACAGCGCCGGGAGCGCTTGGTCTTCAGCCTAGGACTTCAGATGCACCAAACCCTAGCCTTTCTCACATATTGCCCCTATGAGTAGAACTGTGACACTGTTACGCCAACCTGCTGTAACAAAGGGTAGAAGTCGTATGTCTTGAGTGCCCCGTCTATTCGGCATACAGACTAAATGGGTGCACAATAATAGACATGACAAAGGAAAACACACATCACATTGTCGTGATGGGTGTGAGCGGTACCGGCAAAACCAGCATCGCCCACGCCCTGCGCGACCAGCTAGGGTGGTCCTTCGTCGAAGGCGACGACCTGCACCCTGCTGAAAACATCCAGAAAATGAGCGCCGGGATTCCCCTCACCGACGACGATCGCGCCCCCTGGCTTGCCCGCATCGCCACCTGGATCAAGGACGCGGACGCCCGCGGCGAGCACACAATCGTCACCTGCTCCGCCCTCAAACGTACCTACCGTGACGTGCTGCGCGAAGCCGCCCCCGGCGTCCTTTTCGTACACCTGACTGGCTCTCGAGAAACTATTGCAGAACGCATGAAGCACCGCGAAGGCCACTTCATGCCCACCTCCCTACTCGACTCCCAATTCGCCATCCTCGAACCCCTCGAAGCTGACGAAGCCGGGGTGCTCGTTGATATCTCTGGCACCCCGGAACAGGTCGCAACCGCGGCACTGGCCGCCCTGCGTCCTACCCTATAAGCCCCACACGAAAGCACACCACTATGCCTCTCCCCGAAGACTGGGCTCAAACCCTCACCGCCGGGCCCCTGCTCGCTATCGCCGCCGGCGCAATCCTGCTCCTGCTGCTCTTCATCATCAAATTCAAACTCCACGCTTTCCCTGCACTTATTATCGTCAGCCTGCTCACCGCCGTCGCCACCGGAATCCCCGTCGCCAGCGTCGTGCCCGTCATGCTCAGCGGATTCGGATCAACCCTGGCGTCTGTAGCCCTGCTCGTTGGCCTTGGAGCCATGCTGGGGGCTCTCATCCAATACTCCGGCGGTGCCCAGGTACTTGCCCACAAACTCATCTCGGTCTTCGGTGAAGACCGCGCCCCCATCGCCCTCGGCGTGGCATCTATGCTCTTTGGCTTCCCCATCTTCTTTGATGCCGGCCTTGTCGTGATGCTCCCCATCGTCTTCTCTGTCGCTCGTTGGGTTGGCGGCTCCCTTCTGCTCTACGGAATCCCCGCTGTGGGCGCATTCTCCGTCATGCACGTCTTCGTGCCGCCCCACCCCGGACCGGTCTCCGCAGCCTCTTTCTTCGAAGCCAACGTCGGTACTCTACTGCTCGTCTCCCTCATCATCGCGGTACCGACCTGGTACCTTGCCGTTTACCTCTTCTCAAAGTTCATCGGTAAGCGCATCGACCTTCCCGTACCTGCCCTCATGGGCCACGAAGAAACCCAGGACGAGCCCCTCAACCCGCCCTCCTTCGGCACCGTTCTCTTCGTGCTGCTGCTCCCCATGTTCCTCATCTTCCTCAACACCGGCCTCAACACTCTGGCAAAGGGAGGTGTGCTACCTGAAAGCGCAGCAGATGAAACCTGGTTCCAAACCCTGCGCCTGCTCGGCGAGACCCCTGTTGCCCTACTCATTACCTCCCTCGTTGCCATGTACCTGCTCGGCTTCAAACGTAAGGATCACGCGCTGGGTATCCAGCAGACTATGGACGGAGCACTTCCCGCGGTCTGCTCCGTCATCCTGATTACCGGCGCCGGTGGTATGTTCGGTGGCGTGCTACGATCCTCAGGAATCGGCGATGCTCTCGCCGATGTGCTGGGTGACCTGGGTGTTCCCCTCATTGTTGCGGGCTTCCTCATTGCCGCAATTCTGCGCGTTGCCCAGGGGTCAGCGACCGTAGCCCTGACAACCGCCGCAGGTCTCATCACCCCCGGTGTTCTGGCTGCAGATTTCAACTCCATCCAGCTGGCTGCCCTTGTCGTTTCGGTCGCCGCAGGCTCTGTGGTGCTCTCGCACTTCAACGACTCAGGTTTCTGGCTGGTCAGCCGCTTCTTCAATATGGACGAGAAGACCACCCTCAAAACCTGGACGGTAATGGAAACCCTCATTGGTGTCGTAGGTTTTGCCGGTGCTGTGGCCGTGTTTGGGGTCGCTAGCCTGCTTTAGTTGCCTGTGGCCTATAGCCGGACGCGCCCGCCCCGCCTTCGTGCGTGAAGGCGGGGCGGGCGCGTCCTTGCGGGCTCTTGTAGTACTACTTCTTCTTGTTGAGCTGGGCTGCCTGGGCGCCGAACTTCTCAAGCAGTTCAGGCATATCCATGGGCGCGGTGACTACCTCAATGAAAACCAGCTTGTCACGGTTCTCCTTAGCCACTCGGCAGGCCTCGTCGAACTCGCGAACCGTAGCAGCGCGTAGCGTGACGGTGTTAGAGTCTGTGCCACCGAAGGCCGCCGGAATCTTCGACCAGTCGTAGGCGGTGATGTCGTTGTACTGGGCCTCGACGCCGTGAATCGACCGCTCGATGGTGTAGCCGTCATTGTTAATCAAGAAGACCACCGGGTTCACGCCCTCGCGGATAATGGTGCCAATCTCCTGAATCGTCAGCTGGGCTGAGCCGTCACCAACCATCAGCACGCCACGGGAATCGGTATCGGCCATAGCCGCACCCAGCAGGGCCGGAATGGAGTAGCCGATAGAACCCCACAGGGGCATGCCGATAAAGCGGGAGTTGCGCGGGAACTTGCGGGTTGCCATGCCGAAGAAAGAGGTACCCATATCGACCACAACGGTGTTCTTCTCATCCAGGTTTGATGAGAGAACCCGCCACAGGACGTCCTGGGTCAGGGCTTCGTCGGTGATCTCAGGTAGGGACTCATCGGTGGTGGGTGCCTCAAAGGGGGTGCCCTTGAGGCCGAGCTCTAGGGACACCTCTTTAACGATGTTCAGGGCGCTGGCCATGGTGAGCGGGGCATAGTGGCGACCGGCAATGCTGGTGCTCTCAGCGCCGATGTTAATAACCCGCCCAAAGTCTATCTGATGTGAGTATATGCCGGTTGTGGTATCTGTAAATTCCACGCCAGCGCAGACCAAAACCTCGGCATCTTCCACTACCGCACGGGTGTGTTCAGCCGACAGTCCACCCACGTAGATGCCTGCAAAGTTGGGCTTGGTTTCGTTCAGTACGGCCTTGCCCCACATGAGGGACGCGAAGGGGAACTTGGTCTCGGTCACCAGGGCGCGGACGTCCTGCACGGCCCCCAGACGCTCAGCCATGATATCTGCCAGCACCGTCACGCTCTTACCGCGCATAAAGTCGGTGACGGCCTCCTTAAAGAGGGCTTCGATGTCGGGGGAAGAAACGTGGCTATCTACATCAAGCGGACGCGACGGCGGGGTAGCTGGCATGGTGGACACATCAACCGGCAGCATCAGGTAGCCGGGCTTACGGTGGATGACGGCGGTGCGGATGACGCGGTCGATATCGGTCGCAGCGGTCGCCGGGTGCAGGGCCGCAACCGCAGCAGATACCTCGGACGCCATACGCATAAAATGCTTGAAATCCCCATCGCCCAGGGTGTGGTGCATGCGCAGGTGAGAATTCTGGGCCGACAGGCTGGGTGCACCCACAATGTGAATCACGGGTACATTCTCAGCGTAGGAGCCGGCAGTTGCGTTGATAGCTGACAGCTCACCCACACCGTAGGTGGTCACCAGGGCGCCCAGGCCCTTGACGCGGGCGTAGCCGTCCGCCGCATATCCGGCGTTGAGCTCATTCGCGTTGCCCACCCAATCCAGCTTCTCGTGTGCCAGCACATCGTCGAGGAAGAAGAGGTTAAAGTCCCCGGGCACACCGAAGATCTTATCTACGCCCAGCTCAGCCAGACGATCGAGAATATAGTTACCCACGGTATAGGTCATCATTGACTCCTTGTACTAGGTAAAACAGGCCGTGTGACCTGCGCCATTTACCTTCCAGTGTAGTGGGTTTCGCCCGCCCCGCCATTGGGCGCCGAGCGCCTGAGTCTTAGCCTGGCGTGCAGAATCACTGTATCTAGCACCTGTGACCTTTGTTTAAAGGTTTCAGCACCTCCTTACCGGGCTTTACTACTAGACTTGGGGAGGACGCTTTACCCCCCCGCTGTGGCCACAAACAAGGAGAACGATGAGCTGGTTCGAGATTGCAATGCCTCTACTGGTTGGGCTTATCTATCTTTTTGTTCCGGGCCTGCTGATTTCGGCGGCTGCCCGGCTACGCGGGTTTGAGGCTTTTGGTCTAGCCCCGGCGCTTTCTGTGGCAGCTATTATGCTGGGTGCAACCGTGACTCCTATGCTCGGTATTCGCTGGGCTTTATGGGTTCCGTTTGCCTCGGCTGTAGTGCTGGCTGCCGTTATTCTGCTTGTGGTTCTAGTAGGACGCTGGGCTGGGCTTGGCTCTGCTCCAGCTCGTTCACATCAGGGGAGGTGGCTTCCTCCTCAACGTTCTGTAGTGGCTAGCGCCTGGTGGTCGAAAGATCAGATAGCCTACTGGGGCAGCTTCCTTGTGGGTGCCCTCCTGCTGTGGCGCAACGTTACGAATGCTATTGGCCAGCCTGAATGGATTTCTCAGACCTGGGATAACAGCTTCCATCTCAACGCAGTGCGTTTCATTGAAGATACAGGTAGCGCCTCGCCCCTCACCCTGGGTGCAATGACAACGGTTGAAGGGGAACCTACCTTTTACCCCGGAGCTTGGCACGCTATCGTTTCGCTCATTACGATGGGCTCAGGCGCTGACATACCGGTGGCAACTAACACTATGGCTGTAGTGGTTTCGGCTATTATCTGGCCTCTCAGCACAGTTTTTATGGTGCGCCAAATTTTTAAGCTGAACACCGCAGGCGTCGTGGTGGTGGGAGCTTTCGCAGCTGCCTTTACTGCCTACCCTATTCTGTTGCTTGATTTCGGTGTGCTGTACCCGAACCTTCTAGGTATTGCCCTGATGCCTGCCGGTATCGGTCTGGTAGCGCAGCTCTTCCGCATGGTAGCGGTTCGCCGTATCTCAACCCTGCAGTCGGTGGTCTTAGGGGTCTGGGTAGCTTTGGCTATTGCGATTGCCCACCCCAACGCAATCATGTCGCTCCTGGTAATGATTATTCCTCTGCTGCTTGGCCGCGTCATTCTTAACTTCGTTACTAGCTTTAAGCACCGTGCCTACTGGGATGCGGCGGGAGCCACAGCCCTGGGCGTTGCGCTGATTTTCATCGTGATGAACATTCTGTGGGGTGTGGTCCGTCCGCCCCAGGCCGCAGGCGAAGTGTGGGGCCCCGTCCTCACCCAGGGGCAGGCTCTTGGGGAACCCTTTGCCTTTGCCGCGATGGGCTTTAAGCCCCAGTGGTTCCTGGCCATTGTTTTTGTCATTGGCCTGTATACGTTCACCCGCCGTGCCAATGTTTACTCCCTCTGGGTGCTTGGTGCTTGGGCTGTGGTTGTTTACTTCTATGTAGCTGCCCGCTCCTTGGCATGGGAGGACGGACGCTATGAAGTCGTAGGCCTCTGGTACCACGATTCTTTCCGTCTGGCCGCCCTCTTGCCCGTTATGAGCGTTCCTATGCTGGCCCTGGCTGTGCACTGGGTAGCGGAAAAACTGGTTGCTAGCCAGTGGTGGCAGCGAACCCAGTGGGAGAGCGCCCGACGCATGCTAGTAGTCGGTGCTGTAGCCCTGTTTGCTGTAGCTGGGTTTGGCCAAACTAGCACCGCTTTGCAGAACCAGGTTGAGGCGAACTACTACGAGTATGCTCCTGACCCTGAATCTGACCTCTTGAACACCGATGAGTTCGACATGCTTGAGGTGCTCGATGAGTATGTGCCCGAAGGTGAGACCGTTGTAGTGCAGCCTTTCACTGGCGCTGCTCTGGCCTATGCAATAGCAGACCGTCCCGTGACCGCCTACCACACTATCTATTCCGCAGATGATGATGTGAAGTACGTCCAGGATCATCTGAATCAGGCTCTCACAGACCCTCAGGTCTGCCGTGCTCTGGATAACCTCAATGCTGACTACTATCTTGACTTCGGTCGTGCAGAAGTCAGCGGGCATGACCACAGTAGCTGGTACGCAGGCTTTGAGGGGCTAGCTGAATCTGGAGTGCTGACCGAGGTTCACCGCGAAGGTGATGCTGTTCTATACAAGATCACAGCCTGCTCAGCGCCCTAAGGCGGGCTATCCCAAACTGATAGACTGGGCCATACGCATGTTACCTATCGGCCGATAGATGCACGAGACAGGAAAGCCAGCCCACAGATGAACAGTGAATCTGCACCGCAGGAGCGTCCGCGCGTTCTGGTGATTATGCCCGCCTGGAATGAGGAAGAGGCTATCGGAGCGACGATTGCTGACCTTCGGGCCAAGGCTCCCTGGGTTGACCTGGTCGTCATTAATGACGGCTCTACAGATAGTACGGCTCAAGTGGCCCGCCAGGCCGGTGCTTTCGTCATTGACCTGCCCTACAACATGGGGGTTGGTGCTGCCATGCGAACCGGGTACCGGTACGCCCGCCGTATGGACTACGACATTGCTATGCAAATGGATTCGGACGGCCAGCACCCACCTGAGTTTATCGACACCCTCATTGAAGGTCTGAACCGGGCCGATATCGTTATCGGCTCCCGCTTTGCAGCCTCTGATACCTACAAGGTACGAGGCCCCCGTAAATGGGCAATGGGCCTGCTCTCCTTCCTCTTCACCCGTATCTCGGGTGAGAAATTTACCGATGTCACCAGCGGCTTCCGTGCGGTAAACCGCCGGGGCATTCAGCAGTACTGTGAATTTTTCCCTGCTGAGTATCTAGGGGATACCATCGACTCAACCGTGATGGCTATTCGTTCTGGCTGCAAGGTCATTCAGGTACCGGTGGAAATGCGGGAACGACAGGGTGGCACTCCCTCATCAGGGCCTCTAAAATCAGCTATCTACCTGGTGCGATCCTTTTTCGCCTTCGGTATCTCCATGACGCGTAAGAAAACAGCCGGGGAGGGCTAAGCATGCCGTCAAATGTCTTTTTTCTGATCCTGTCGGTTCTCATCTTCGTTATGGTCTTCGCCCAGGTGCGCAACCAGAAGATGAAGGAAAAGTACGCTGCCCTGTGGTTGCTAGTGTCTGCAGCTATTATTGTGCTGGCTCTCTTCCCCCACCTGCTGAGCACACTTGCTGACCTGACAGGCGTCATCGTGCCAGTTAACCTGCTTTTCATGCTGGCAATTATTATGCTTATCGGTATTTGCCTGCACCTGACTCTAGATCTCTCACGACTGGGGGAAGATACCAGAACCTTGGCTGAAGAAGTGGCGATGCTCAGAGCCCAGCTAGAGCAGGGAAACGCTGAGCACCCCCGCCACCCCGTGCCTACTGAAAGCCGCCCAGAAGAAGAGGGCAAATAGAGACTATGAATATCGCCTTCGTTATCAATAACTACCCCCCTAAGGTGGGTGGCCTTGAGCAGCATGTCTCTGCCCTGTCAGCCGAGCTGCACAGGCTAGGGCATAAGGTCACTATCGTGACCCTCTCAGATGCACCCGGTGTGAGCTTTGAAAACGGTATCAAGGTTTATCGGCTTAAGGAATACCTCACCGTCGACGGCATCCTCGGTTTCCCATCTCTAGTGGGTCTTACCCGCCTCGCTAAGGTGCTGAAGCGCGAGAATATCGATGTCATCTCGGTTCATACCCGCTTCTTTAGCATGAGCTGGTTTGGGGTTGCTTTAGGCCGAATGATGAAGATTCCCGTAGTCCATACCGAGCACGGTTCGGGCTTTGTGGTCTCGGAGAAGGCTGTTATTCGCCTAGCAAGTCAGCTGGTAGACCGTACATTGGGTGTGCTGACACTCCGTGCAGCTTCTAAGGTTTTGGGTGTTTCTCAGCCCTCCTGTGATTTTGTTAAAAAGCTTTCAGGTGTAGATGCGGAGGTTTTTTATAACGTTTCTCCCTTGCCTATGGCTGCCCCTGAAGATGTTGTCTTCCAGCGGAAAAAGCTTGTCTTTTTAGCCCGTGTAGTTGAGGTGAAGGGTTGGCGGGCTTTTCTCGAAACTGTTCAGCAACTCCATGCAGAAGATGCTGAGATTACCGGTGTAGTGCTGGGTGCTGGGGCTGATTTAGAGAAGGCTAAAGCGTATGCCGCTGAGCTGGGTATTTCTGATGCAGTAGATTTCAAGGGCTTTGTTGATCACGCAACTGTAGCTCGTGAGCTTCGCGGGGCGACCCTAGTCAATCCCACCGTGGCGGCCGAAGGGTTCCAAACCACCATCATCGATGCTTACGTTTCACAGGCAGCAATCGTCACCTACGATGTGTCGAGCGCCCGGGTGCTTAAGGACGCCGGGGTGCGGGTTCACATTGTCGGGCAGCAGGGCGTACCCCAGTTGGTAGCAGCCGTACGTGCTGAGCTCGCGCAGGGCCCCCAGGCGTACCCTGTAGAAGACCTCCAGCGGTGGGGTTGGGCTAGCCAGGGTAAGACCTATGAGCAGGTTTTGCGTACATTCACTAACGGGGCAGGAGCTTAGAAATGACATCTTTGCCTGAGCTATCTGTTGTTATACGAAGTGGGGCTTTGAATAAGTGGCTTGAAAGCACGGTACATTCGGTGCTGGCTAGCTACGATGTTGATCTCGAAGTAATTCTGGTGCTTAACGGCCCTACGATTACTCTTGACTCCGAAGGCCGCGCCACCGACGAAAAAGCCTACCCCTGGCTCGTAGACCCGCGCCTGACCGTCCTGCGCTTTGATCGGTATATTGGTGTCAGTAACGCGATGCGGGCAGGCTGCGATGCCGCCCAAGCAGCTTTTATCGCCAATGTTGACGGGGACGACCTCATCACTCCTACAAAGTTCCGCCGTCAGTTAGACTATCTAGCCGTCCACCCTGAATGTGTTCTTGTGGGTACTGGGGGAGACCTCATTGACGAAAATGGCCGAGTAACGGGTGAACTCAAAGCTCCAACCGGTGACGATGTTCGGCGTAGCATGTTGCTGTTCAACCCTATCCCGCATTCATCGGTGGTGTTCCGGGCTGCAGCCTACCACCAGGCAAAAGAGTACCGCCAGGATCTCACTCAGTTCGAAGACTATGACCTCTTCCTGCGTTTGGCAGCGCTGGGGCCTGTAGCGACGTTGCAGGGGAATGAAATCCAGTACCGAGTGCACACTACCAATATCAGTAAGGGAGCGGGAGCTCGCGGCGATCACATCGAGGCAGTTACCAGTGGCCGCCGCCAGCTCGCGAAGACTCTTGGCGTTCCCGCCGTCCTGGCATTACCCCCGCACTTGCTGTGGCGCAGCGTCCAGTTTGTGCGGGCGTCCGGGCTTATCCGCCCCCTGCACGAGTACTTCACCTACTTCAAACGTTCTTAAAACATCGAGGGGCAGCTCAGCTGCCCCTCACGTTGTATGCACTGTTAGATGGCTGGTGCGGACGTCTGTGTTCGGCTCAGTACCTCCATGCCGGCAAGGTGCGCTGCCGCACCGATGACCGGGCTAGCCATCAAGGCCACAATGGTTTTAGTTTCAAGATCTAACGGTAGTAGCAGACAGCCAAAAGCAACCACAACGGTAACTACCCAGCCTGCAAGGTAGATGCGGTGGGCGCCCATCGCCAGGGCCGCCGTGCCTGACAGCGTTGTCACCGCTAGAAGGGCCGCAGCAAAAGTGAGAGCCGCAAGGAAAGCACCGTCGAGCTGCCCGGTATACTTCTCGTAGATTTCATCGAAAAGCCAGGGACCCAGCAGATAAGCTGCTCCGGCTCCTACCGCCCCCAGAGCTAGCAAAGCCCCTACAGGTTTAAGCAGGGCAGCGGTAGGGCGCTGGGCATGGGCCAGGAAATAAGACACCGCGACACCCTGAAAAGCTTGCAGGGGCATCATGATGGGCGCGCGAGTGATGGAGATGCCCAAAATAATCGCGGCCAGAAGTGCATCGGACTCTGTTTCGGCCTTCGAACTTGTTGCTTCCAAGAAGATAGGAAAGCCCGTAGACATAGCAGCCATAGCTACCGCGGTCCCCACAGCTAAAAGCATGCTCCGGTACGCCGCGCCTGGGCGTCCTACCAGACGCAAACGGGTCGCTGAGCGTACCCGGGGTGAGAAAGCCACAAAAATGAGCCAGAGGAAGGCCGTTGCCAAGAAAGAGAGCTGAAAGGCAAGCAGGCCGCCCCCAACCACAGATACAAGCAGGGTACATAGGAAACAGAAAATACCGCCGGTTGAAATCAACAGGGCATATTCTGTCCAGGAACGGGTGCCGGACATCGCCCCGATGCAGTAGACGTGGCAGGCGTATACAGCCGTCACCAGGGTAATCAGAAGTACTGTTCTCCAGTCCCCTGCCGGTAGAACGGTGCCGAGCCACACCGGTGTAAGAGCCGCAAAAATGAGAGCACAGGTGAGGCCCACCCAGGTCGCTACCACGAGCGGGTTGTAGGTTCTCTGACGGGGGACAGAAGCAGAATTACCCTTGCTCAAATGATGAGAGCCGATGAGGCGCGCTGACTCTTGTTGAACCCCCAACAAAGTCGCGAACACCAAAGAAGTAAGAGACCAAAAAACCAAAAAATCTTTGTTGTCTTCGACCGTTAAAGATCGGGCAGCTAGCCAGGTCACCAAGAAAGTAGTACCCGCGCTAATAATGGATGAAGCCGTAATAAAAAGCGACTGGCCGCGACTAATCACAGCTTCGGTATGTTCTTCGCTCACGGAATCTCTTCTTCTATGACGATAAGGAAAGTATCTCTAGCTTATCCGTCTTGCCACTCCAGAAAGCGTTCTAGGGTATGCCGTATGATGGTTTTGTGCCACACTCCTCACATCGTTCACCCGTTGCCCCTGTGCTCTCAATCGTCGTGCCCGCGTATAACGAAAGCGCGGGAATTCAAACATTTCATGAGACACTTCTACTTCCAGCATTAGCTGCTGTTGCGGAGCGTCTTGCTGAGCGCTCCATGGGGGCTGACCCCTACGAGATTATCTATGTGAACGATGGCAGCACAGATAACACCCTTGAGAAGTTCCAGGAACTTGCCCAGGGGAGCGCTACGACAAGAGTAGTTAATCTGTCGCGGAACTTTGGTAAAGAAATCGCTACAACGGCAGGTATCGAAGTTGCCCTCGGGCAGGCCGTCCTTATTATGGACGCGGACGGCCAACACCCACCTGCCTATATCAGTGATTTTCTATCCCGTTGGGAAGCTGGCGCCCAGGTTGTGGTGGGTGTGCGCTCGAACGATGCTGGTGGCTTCTTCAAGACCCAAGGGTCAAGGTTCTTTTACCGAATCCTCAACTCGATCTCGGAGAGTCAGACGGTACCCCGGTCTACAGACTTCAGGCTGCTAGATCGAGTTGTTGTAGACGAGTTTCTTCGCTTTAGCGAACGAAATCGCATAACTCGAGGCCTCATAGACTGGCTGGGCTTTAAACGCGATTACATAGAGTTTGAAGCTCCCGACCGTCTGGCAGGTGAAGCTACCTACAGCATGCGTAAGCTAGTGGGGCTTGCCCTCAACAGTTTCACCACGATGAGTATTAAGCCTCTTTTTGCTTTCGGTTATCTGGGGCTCTTTATCACCCTGCTAGCTTTTGTCGCGGGGCTGACGATTATTGTGCAACAGTTCCTGATGGGGGATCCCCTTGGCTGGGACATCACCGGTTCCGCCATGGTCGGAATACTCGTAGCCTTCCTCGTTGGTGTGCTTTTGGTAGCGCAAGGAATATTGGCTATCTACCTGTCTCACATTTATGTCCAAGCCCAGGGGCGCCCCCTTTACGTTATTGACCGCACCTCATCACGAAACCTTATTGGCTAGTCCATGCTAGATTTCCTACAACGCAATAAAACCCTGGTCCGCTATATTCTTGTGGGCGGAACCGGTGTGCTGTTTGAACTTGCCGTGATCTTTGTGGCAGTTAAGGTTTTTTCTGCCAGCGACGCCGCTGCCGTTACTGCCAGCTACTGGCTAGGTGTAACTTTCTCTTTCCTGCTTCAAAAGTTCTTTGCTTTTGAAAATAAGGACGTCCGGGTCAAGTCTGTGGGGTATCAGACGGTCTCCTTTGGTGTACTTCTCGCAGTCAATTACATTTTCACTCTTGTCTTCGTACACTTCACGGCGGCCTTCTTGGGTGTCTACCTAGCGCGCATGGTGGCTCTTGTCATTACCACCGGGTGGAACTTCTTTGCCTACAAGTTCATTATCTTTAGGAAGACTGGCAATGCGTAAAACTCTCATTTCTCAGCAGACTGAGCCTATGCGCCGAAACTTTCTGCCCATTGTGGCTCTTGCCGTTCTCGCTGCCCTGATTGCCGGTACTTTCCTTTATTTCGCGGCCCGTGCCAGTATCATTGCGGACGATTTTAGCTACTTCAACGTCTACGCTCACCAGGGGAACCCTTTTACCTACGTCGTAGACCACTACCTCACCCATAATGGGCGTATCGGGCAGGCCTCCCTCTTCGCCTTCACCTACGCTCTTCTAGGTCAAAGCGCTATACAACTCGTCCCTGCTCTCATGTTCCTTACCCTCGTAGTTGCAGTGGCATACATGATGAGGCGTTTGGTAAGTTTTGAGCAGTCGCCCATGGTTGTCTCACACAGCTTAGCTACCCTTATCGTTGCCGGTGGACTTGTGCTTTCACCCAGTATGTTTGACTCCTACCTGTGGCTAACATCGAGCAC
This sequence comes from Rothia nasimurium, assembly GCF_042660305.1. Taxonomy (NCBI): domain Bacteria; kingdom Bacillati; phylum Actinomycetota; class Actinomycetes; order Micrococcales; family Micrococcaceae; genus Rothia; species Rothia nasimurium. The sequence continues at coordinate 92,395 of NZ_JBHSTW010000010.1, read as the reverse complement.
CGTCTATCTGGGCGGGCTTACCTTTACCGCTCTGACCTTTTGCCTAGCTTTCTTTCTTGCAGAACGAAAAATCACTATCCGAGGGGCTCTTGCCCTGGCCCTAGCTGCAACCTGGGCAGGTATGTTCACAGAGCCGCTGACTATCTGCACCGGTATCGCTGGTTTCCTTCTGCTGGTCGCTGGCCTTCTTAGGCGCGAAGCAACTTTACGTCTCGTAGGAGGGTCTCTCTGGCTGGGGTCCCTTCTGGGCTTTGCCCTCATCTATTTCTCACCTGGAACTATGGCTCGCAGGGAATATTATGGGACAGAAATATCTCTCACTGGAATCCTCAAAAATCTACCCTCCGACCTCTCCCTCTTCTTCGGGCACTCCTCTGACTGGGGATATCTGCTCATTGCTATCTCGGCACTTTCCCTCTACGCCCTGAGCGCTCCTACCTGGAGGGCGTCCCTGCATCCCCTACGACTCATGGGGCTGGCTTTAGCAGTCTTTGCTATCTACTTCCTTGCCCACACCGTTATTGCAAAAACAGGTAGCCCCACCATCGCCCTGCGCACCTTCACCAACCCTGCGTTCGCTACGGCTATCACTAGCCTGCTAGGTCTTCTTGCCCTAGTGCGCCTCGTAAGCCCTCACAAAGCTAAAGTTCCTGCCCTGCTGGGGGCTGGCGTCCTCGCGCTTCTTACGCTCTTGCCTGCTACTTCCTACACCGCCACCACCGCTGCGGCCCTCAACCTGCGCGCAGAGCACCTGGAACTTCGTGGCGAATCTATTGCCCAACAGCGTGCTGAGAAGGGCGCCGATGAACCTATCGAGTTTGTCCCCGTGCGTATTGCACTCGTTAGTGAGGCTGTAGATCTTCAACCTGCAGGGGCCCCTCAAATCGAGTGGGTCATCAATGCAATCAGTACCTGGTACGGAGTCGACGATGTTAGCCGGGTAGTAGTTATTCCCGAGCCTGCCGATTACTGCCTTCCCGCTAGTCATCTTGTGAAAGCAGACCTTACCTGCCCCGCCTTGTAAGCTCTCGGAGACCTAACCGGTGCCTGTGGTAGACTGCCCAAGTTGCCCAGCCATCGGGTAGCAACCGCACCACAGAGAAGCAGCATAGATGAACCGAACTCGCCACAGACACAAGCCCTTGGGCAGCTTCATTGAGCAACCCAAATTCAGGCCAGAAGTGCAAGGCCTCCGGTCCCTGGCAGTCCTTCTCGTGGTTATGTACCACGTCTGGTTCGGTAAAGTGTCTGGCGGTGTCGATGTCTTCCTCTTCATCTCAGCCTTCCTGCTCTCGCTGTCGTCCTTACGTAAGATTCAGGACGGCAAGCCCCTCAAGGTCGTCAGCTACTGGCTCCACGTCTTCCAGCGCCTACTGCCGGCGGCTGCAACCGTCATCCTGGCTACCCTGGTCGCCGCCTATTTCGTCATTGCTCCCTCACGCTGGGCATCCCTTTTAGCTGACGCCAAAGCAGCGCTCTTCTACTTCCTCAACTGGCGACTAGCCTTCAACTCGGTGGACTACTACGCCCAAGACGCCACCCTCAAAACCCCCTTCCAGCATTTCTGGTCTCTCTCCATGCAGGGCCAAATCTTTATTCTCTGGCCCCTGCTGTTTGCTTTCGTAGCCTTCCTGGTGGGTTATCTGCGTCTGAAGGTTCTCCCCACCGCCCTATTTGTTTTTGGTACGGTCTTCGTTACCTCTCTTACCTTCTCCATTATCGAGACCTCTACCAACCAGTCCTTTGCCTACTTCGACACCCGCACCCGCCTCTGGGAGTTCGCAGCCGGCACCCTGCTCGCCATGCTCGTACTAGCCTGGCGAGTGCCGTCCTGGTTGAAGGTACCCATGGGTTGGGTGGGCGTTATCGGCCTTGTCACCTGCGGTTGGCTCCTGCCTGTTGAGCGTGCCTTCCCCGGTTACCTGGCCCTCTGGCCCCTGCTCTCGGCCGCTTTTGTGATTGCTGCTGGTCAGACCGGCTCCCCCTGGGGGGCAGATCGCCTGCTCTCGGCTAGACCTTTACAGAAGCTGGGCGCTATTTCCTACTGCCTCTACCTGGTACACTGGCCGATTCTTATTCTCTACACCACCGCTATTGGAGAACCTAAGGCTGGCTGGTTCGATGGAACCCTGATTATTCTCCTCTCCATAGCAGCTGCCTGGGCCCTACATCATCTCGTGGAAAAACCCCTGCGCGCCTGGGATAGGAAGCCTAGCCGCCGGCTTTTGCGTCATATCCAAGAGAGTAAGGCTCCCTGGACGGGCCAAAAGCAGGACGGCCGCCCCTCCTGGGCGCGCCCCCTTACCGTTATTGCTACCTGCCTGGCCCTGATAGGCGGCAGTGTGACTGCCGGGCAGGTCTGGGTGCGTTACCAGCAGGAGCAGGCTGAGGAACTTGCCCTCCTAGCTGGCACCGCTGCCTACCCTGGAGCCTTGGCGGCAGGAAGCAACCAGCTTTACCGCAACCTACCTATTCCTCAGGGCGATATTCTCACCCAGTTCGATAGCCTGAGCCAGCAGTGTGCCAGCTACGGGGCCAACATCAACCCCGACCTGACAGACTACTGCTCCATCGACTACTGGGGGGATGAGGACGCACCCCTGACCATCGTTGTAGGCGACTCCCATGCAGAACAGGCTATTTCGATGTATCGCCCCCTGGCGGAAGCCAATCGGCAGAATATGATGGCCTTTCTCAAGGGAGGCTGTAAATTTCCCACGCAACCTCAAGACTGGGCAGAATGTGCAGACTTTAACCGCAACCTGACCCAGGAGATTCTTGACCTCAAACCCACCAATCTGCTGCTGATGGGTACTGCCGCTAGCCCCACCGACGCCAATGAAACCCTCATTGACGGGCTAGAGAAGACCGTTGAGACATTTACCGCTGCCGGAATTAACGTGATTGCCCTGCGCGATAACCCCCGCTATGACTACAACATGTATGTATGCGGCCAGCTTAACCTGCGCAAGCTCTCTAACTGTTCTATGCCTGTTAGTCAGAAGCTAGCACCGGTTAACCCCTCACTGGCTTTGGGGGAGTTTAACCCCCGCGTCTACACCGTAGATCTGACCGAGCAAATCTGCCCCAAGGGTATGTGCCGACCGGTTGAAGGAAACGTCTTTATTTATATTGACGATAATCATCTTTCAAAGGCCTACGGTTCCACCATGGCCTCTGAAATGGAACGTCAGTTACTGGCCCAAGGCTGGGACCCCTCTGCTCCTTAGCCAGCTGACCAATAACCACCATACGGAATGGGGGTGCCCCGGCTTTGACCAGCTGGGGCACCCCCGCATACGCTCAGGGGTAGCACTGTACGCACACACGCCGGGCCCGTAGAGCTGAGCCGGGCGTCCGCACCCCTGCAGGAAAACTATGACCGCACCCGCAACCTCTCACAAACGCCCGCGTAAGGCCGCCCTGGCCTCCTGGATTGGTTCAGCGCTGGAGTACTACGACTTCGCGGTCTTCGGTACGGCTGCGGCCCTGGTACTGAACCGCGTCTTTTTCCCCGAGGATTCGGATGCCGCTGGAATCCTTAAATCCATGATGGTGCTGGGTGTCGCCTATGTGGTGCGCCCCTTTGGTGCCATGCTGATGGGCCCGCTGGGTGATAGGTTCGGACGCCGCTTCGTGCTCATGCTGACCCTTTTCATGATGGGTGGGGCCACCTTCGCCATCGGCTGCCTGCCCACCTACGACCAGGTGGGGCTGCTTGCCCCCGCCCTGCTGGTGCTGTGCCGGGTTTTCCAGGGTCTGTCTGCCTCGGGTGAGCAGGCCTCTGCTATTTCGATGTCCTTGGAACACGCTCACGACCACCAGCGTGCCTTCACCACTTCCTGGACCCTGCACGGCACCCAGTTTGGTTCCCTGCTGGCAACAGCGGTCTTTCTGCCCTTTGCAGCCCTGCCTGAAGAGGACCTGCTGACCTGGGGCTGGCGTGTGCCTTTCTGGCTCTCCGCCTTCGTACTGGTAGCTGCCTGGCTGATCCGCCGCCGTCTTGAAGAAGCCCCTTCCTTTGTTGAGACTCAGGCGCAGCAGGTGGTGGATCCGGCCCGCCGCAAGGCACCCCTGACCCTTGTATTTACCCGCCATAAGCGAGCAGTTGCTGTGGTGGCCATGTGCGCCATGGTCAATACCGTGAACATGGTTTTCACAACCTTCTCTATCTCTTTTGCCGCCAAAGGCCACGGGATTGATTCGGGCGTCATGCTCTGGGTTCCCATCGCCTCAAATGGGCTGAGTCTTCTTGCTATCCCGCTCTGGGCCATGCTTGCCGACCGGGTGGGTCGTAAGCCTATCTTTGCCACCGGCGCCCTGGTTGCTGGCGGGCTAATGTTCCCCTACCTGCACGCTATTACGAGCGGCAACGTGCTCCTGGTCTTCGTCTTTGGTGTGCTCATGCACGGGGCTTTCTACTCTATGGCCAACGGTATCTGGCCGTCCTTCTACGCTGAAATGTTCCCCACTCGGGTGCGGGTGACCGGCCTGGCCCTGGGCACCCAGATTGGTTTTGCCCTGTCGGGTGGTATCGCTCCTGCAGCAGCTACCGCGCTTGCCGGGGACGACTTTGCCAACTGGGCAGGCCCCGCCGCCTTTACCCTGGGCATGGCGGCCCTGGCCTGCCTGTGTGCGCTGACCGCTCGCGAGACCGGAAAGCTGACCCTGGCTGAGGTTGACCGGGTGCAGGACCACTAGATTTTCTCGCAAGAGATAAGGACGCCCGCCCCACCGTTCGTAGGTGGGGCGGGCGCCCTGGTTTTAGGTGCTAGTCGGTAGAAGAGCCAGCGCTTGCTGGGGGCTGCCGATACCTGCCGCGGGTCTAGCGGGCGAGCTTGGCCTCGATGGCCTTGCGGAGGGCCTGTGCTCCTTCGACCCAGGCGTCGAAGTCGCCGTTACCCTCAATATCGGGCAGGGCACCTGCTTCGAGACGGGCTGCGCGGAAGGCGCGGGCGATATCGTTCACTGAAGCCCCGTGCTTCTTCTTCATCTCGTACACGAAGGTGATACCTGCGTGGTTGATCATACGGTTGGCTGCGCGGGTTGCGATGATTTCGCTGCGCAGGGGGTGCTCGTCGAAGTAGGAGCCAAACTTCTCGGTAGCGGGAGTCGGGAAGTAGTCAGCCAGGACGTCGCTGAGGTCGAGGTCGGGCTCGTCGGCGTAGCCGCTGTCAACGAGCGCTACGGTGAGGCCGATCTTTGCGTAGGCGGTGAGTACCGAGAGTTCGGGGCTGGTGAGGGGGACGTGGGCTTCGGCCCGGTCTGCTAGTTCGGCATCTGAGGGGAGTAGCTCAACCTCGCGGTCCAGGTGTACGGTCTCGGTCAGGTAGTCCATGAACTCGCCCGCAATGTCGTTGGTGTTGAAAGCTTCGGTGCGCTCTGCCTGCAAGAGTACGTTCTGCTCCAGGTTGGAGCGCAGCACGCGGCGGCCTACTTCTTCGACCTGCTCAGCGATGAAGTCGGCGCGGTCGCCCTCCTTGAACTGACCCGCTTCGATAGCGCGACCCATGAGAATCTTGAGGTTGACTTCGCGGTCTGAGGTTTCAACACCGGCAGAGTTGTCGATGGCGTCGGTGTTGACGAGGACGCCACCCGCTGCTGCCTCGATGCGGGCTCGCTGGGTGAGACCCAGGTTGCCACCTTCGGAGATGACGCGTGCCCGTAGCTCGGGTGCGGTGATACGGAGCTTGTCGTTGGTGGAGTCACCCACCTGGCTGTTGCTTTCTTCGGTGGAGCGCACGTAGGTGCCGGTTCCGCCGGTGTAGAGCAGGTCTACGGGGGCCTTGAGCAGGGCGGTAATGAGCTGGTCGCCGCTCATGGTTTCAACGGCGCTATCAAGGCCGAGGGCCTCGCGCATCTGGGGAGTGACCTCGATGGCCTTGTCTTTACGGGAGTAAACGCCGCCGCCCTCTGAAATCAGTTCGGGCTTGTAGTCGGTCCAGTAGGCACGGGGCAGGTTGAAGAGGCGCTGACGTTCGGCAAAAGAAGTAGCTGCATCGGGGTTGGGGTCGATGAAGATATGGCGGGAGTCGAAGGCGCCAATCAGGCGGATGTGCTCTGAGAGCAGGGCGCCATTGCCGAACACATCGCCGGCCATGCCGCCGATACCCACCATAGTGAAGTCTTCAGCCTGAGAATCGTGCCCCAGGGCAGCGAAGTGGCGCTTGACCGACTCCCAGGCGCCGCGGGCGGTAATACCCATTTCCTTGTGGTCAAAACCCACCGAGCCGCCGGAGGCAAAAGCATCGCCCAGCCAGAAGCCACGGTCTAGAGAGATGCCGTTAGCGATGTCTGAGAAAGTGGCAGTGCCCTTATCGGCGGCAACGACCAGGTAGTGGTCGTCCTCATCGAGAGCCACCACCGCATCGGGGCGCACGATGGTCTGCTGGCCATTGTCGGTCACCAGGTTATCGGTGACATCGAGCAGGGAAGAGATGAAGAGCTTGTAGGCAGCTACACCCATCTCGTTGTACTTATCCTGCTCAGCGTCGCGGTCGGGTAGGTTCTTGGGAACAAAGCCGCCCTTGGAGCCGGTGGGGATAATGACGGCATTCTTGGTGACCTGAGCCTTAACCAGACCGAGCACCTCGGTGCGGAAATCCTCGGGTCGGTCGCTCCAGCGCAGACCACCGCGGGCAACCTTGCCAAAGCGCAGGTGCACACCTTCTAGGGCTTCACCTTCGACAAAGATTTCGAAGAGCGGCTTGGGAAGGGGCGCAAAAGAAACGTCGCGGGTTGAGATTTTTAGGGCGATGGTTTCTTTGCCCTGATAGGCGTTGGTGCGCACGGTTGCGAGGACGACCTCAAGCAGCTTGGTGAAGAAATCCTGGGTTTCAGCATCCAGCTTTTCGATATCGGTGCGCACATCTTCGGCCGCTGCACGCTGGGAGGTGCGGCGGGCGTCCGCGTCCTTTCCGAGGGCGGGATCGAAACCGGTGCTGAAGATGTCGGCGATACCTGCGGCGACGCCGGGGTTGCTGGAAAGGGCCTGGGCCATGAATTCTGCGCTGAAGCTGACTCCGAGCTGCAGGAGGTAGCGGGAGTAGGCGTGTAGAACTTTGGCTGAGAGAGCTGAAGTAGGAGTAGCTGACATCATCTGCCCTTCTGATTGGGGTAGGGGCGCTGGCGCCCGGTGGAAATTCCAGCATAAGAGCGGGAAAGAAACCTGGCGATAGTGTTTTTGCAATGTGAGACTGTGTATCTCGTATGTGAAGAGAAGCTGCTGGGGTGGGCCTCCTAGGGGGGGTACTTAATTTGCCTGTCAAAAAATAGTACACAGATTCGAGATAAATGGGAATATTTGTTCTAAAGTTGTGGGTAAGAAATATTCAAGGCAAGCGATAGTAGACAAGTGTTTCAAGTCTGTACTTAAAGGGCTTTGAGCACCTCGGTGTTGCGGTTCACTCCCACCGTCTTCCCGACTACTATGTAAGTGGAGCGCAGACCCGCGCACCCAGGTATCACAACGGAGTGACATCCGCCCAGCGAAAGGCAAACCCTTGCTCACGAACGATCGTTCAGCCCACTGGTCCGGTAGCGAAGACTGGATCAACGAATACTACCGTCACAGCTCAGCTGACGAACTCGAAGGTCTGAGTGACCAGCAGCTAACCAACCTTGCCCAGGCCCACCGTGCCCTGGCAGATCAGCGGGTAGCCGGTGAAGCCCTGATTTCAGTGAGCAACGATGACGCTGGCAGCACTCTCTTTATCGTTGTAGACGACACCAGCTTCCTGGTCTCATCTATCACCGCTCAGATTGCCGCAAACTGGGGCGGTATTTCAGGGCTCATCCACCCCACCTTTGTCGTAGAACGAGACTCAAACGGCCGCCTGACCAGCGTGACCGGCACTGGCTTTAAGCAGCCCGTAGCAAGCGGTGACACTGTCTCTATGCCCATTCTGCGTGATGCTGCCACCGGCAACATCGGTGCTGGGGCCACCATTGAGTCGTGGATTGCCGTCCGCCTCACCTCCCGCGTTGAGGGCGAAGACGTTACCCATCTTGAGCAGGAAATCCGTTCCATTCTGATCGACGTGCGCCGCGCAGCCCGTGACAACGACGCCATGGCCGCCCGCACCCTCGACATCGCAGAAAAACTGGGAGAACTCACCGACGTTACTCTGGGCGGGGCTGCCCACTACACCGGCTCCATCAACTCCGACGCCGACCCTATGACCCGCATCGAATCGGTCCAGGAATTCCTGCGCTGGCTCACCCGCGGCAACTTCCTCTTCATGGGCATCAAGGAGCGCGACCTCTCAGGTCACTCAGGTGACCTGCTGCTGACCGACCGCGACGGTTCCGGTCTGGGCATTCTGGCCGATACCGGCGAAGGCGACCCCATCGTCCTCACCGGCCTGGGTCTTGAAAATGCCCGCGACCCCAAGCCCCTCTACATCACCAAGGCCAACTCTCGCTCCACCGTGCACCGCCACGAGTACCTGGACTACATCGGTGTGCGCGACTTTGACCGCTCCGGCAAGATTGTGGGCGAATACGTCATTCTGGGTCTCTTCTCCCGCCAGGCCTACTCCCTGCCCGCCGTCGAAACCCCCATCGTGCGTGAGCGCGTAGCTATTATGCGCCGCCACCTGGGCTACCAGCCGGGCTCCCACTCCGACAAGACCCTGGCCGGCATCATTGAGGACTACCCCCGCCTCGAACTTCTCCACGCCGACCTGCAGGAACTTACCGACACCTTCCGCGGCATCATGGGTCTGGAAGAGCGCCGCACCACCCGTCTCTTCCTGCGTCCGGACGCCTTTGGCCGCTTCGTCTCCGCCACCGTCTTCCTGCCGCGCGACCGTTACAACACCCATGTACGTCAGCGCCTTGAGGCTGTCTTCCACGAATTCATCGACATTGAAAGCCTAGACTTCGAGGTCTACCTCTCCACCTCGTCCCTGGCTCGTATCTTCTTCCGTCTGCGCCTGACAACCTCTAACACCATTCCTGCCCTGGATGCCAAGGCAATTGAGCGCCGCTTGCAGGAAGCTACCCGCTCCTGGGGTGAGGCAACCGCCGCTGCCGTTGAGACAGCCGCCGCAGGCGAAGGCCTGAGTGCCGAGGACGGCCGCGCAGCCGCCTCAGCCTGGTCTGAGGCTGTGCCCATGACCTACCGCGCCGACTACGAGGTCGAAAACGCCGTTGAAGATATCAACATCTTCGAATCGCTCAGCGATGCTCAGCCGGCCGCTATCCGCATGGGTGAGCGCCAGGGCCGCACCCGCATTAAGACCTACCTGGCTAGCGCCCATACCCTCACCGAACTGCTGCCCGTGATGCAGAACATGGGCCTGGTCGTTATCGACCAGAAGCCCTACGACATTACTCCGGCAGACGGCCGCAGCTTCTCCCTCTACGACTTCGGCGTTGAACTGCCCGAAGGCGTAGAAGCAGAGAAGGTTTCTGCCCTCTACGAGGACGCCCTGAACGCCTACCTGCTAGGTAAGCGCGAGTCCGACAGCCTCGACCGCCTGATTCTGGCAGAAGGTCTGACTTGGGAGCAGGTCCGCGTACTGCGCGCCTACACCCACTACCTGGTACAGCTGGGCCAGGTCTACTCGGCCGAGTTCATGTCTGACACCCTGCTGGCCTACCCCGCAGCTACCCGCCTGCTCGCCGACTACTTCGCAGCTACCTTCGACCCCGACGCTCAGTTCGCAAGCGACGAGCAGCGCGAGGACGCCCGTGAGCAGGTCTGGCGTGAACTGGGCGGCGTCCTTGACGCCATCCCCACCCTCGACGTGGATCGCTTCATGCGCTCCCTGGCCACCGTCATGAAGGCGACCCTGCGCACCAACGCCTACCTGGACCGTCCGGCTCTTGCCCTCAAGGTGGCACCCGGTCAGATTGACTTCGCGCCCCTGCCCCGCCCCACCTTCGAAATCTTCGTTTATTCACCCCGTGTTGAGGGCGTGCACCTGCGCTTCGGCTCCGTTGCCCGCGGTGGCCTACGCTGGTCTGACCGCCGCGAAGACTTCCGCACCGAAGTGCTCGGCCTGGTCAAGGCACAGATGGTCAAGAACGCCGTCATTATCCCCACCGGCGCCAAGGGCGGCTTCTACCCCAAGCAGCTCCCCAACCCGGCCCTCGACCGAGACGCCTGGATTACCGAAGGTCGCGAGTCCTACAAGGTCTTCATCGCCTCCCTGCTCGACGTCACCGACAACCTGGCTATCGAGGCTGACGGCAGCGAAACCGTCGTACACAACCCCCGCGTTATCGCCCGCGACGGCGACGACCACTACCTGGTCGTAGCTGCCGACAAGGGCACCGCATCCTTCTCAGACACCGCTAACGCCATCAGCGCAGACTACGGCTTCTGGCTGGGCGATGCCTTCGCCTCCGGTGGCTCCGTCGGCTACGACCACAAGGCCATGGGCATTACCGCTCGCGGCGCCTGGGAGTCCGTCAAGCGCCACTTCGCTGAGCTGGGCATCGACTGCCAGACCGAAGAATTCACCGCCGTCGGCATTGGCGACATGAGCGGCGACGTCTTCGGCAACGGCCTCATGCGCTCCCGCGCCACCCGACTGGTTGCGGCCTTCGACCATCGCGACATCTTCCTGGACCCCAACCCCAAGGCCGATGTCGCCTTCAACGAGCGTGTACGCCTCTACAACCTGCCCCGCTCCTCCTGGCAGGACTACAACCCCGAGCTCATCTCAGCCGGTGGTGGCGTCTACTCGCGCGGCGCTAAGTCCATCCCAATCTCCGAGCAGGTACGTCAGGCCCTAGGCCTCGACGAACGCGTCACCGAAATGGCCCCGCCCGAACTGCTCTCCGCCATCCTCAAGGCCCCCGTCGACCTGCTCTACAACGGCGGTATCGGCACCTACGTCAAGGGCTTCACCGAAACCCACGCCGCTGTAGGCGACAAGGCCAACGACGCCATCCGCGTCAACGGCCGCGACCTGCGCGCTCGCATCGTGGGCGAAGGTGGTAACCTGGGCTTCACCCAGCTGGGTCGTATCGAAGCTGCCCGCGCCGGCATCCTCATCAATACCGACGCCATCGATAACTCCGCCGGTGTAGAGACCTCAGACCGCGAGGTCAACATCAAGATTTTGGTTGACCGCCTGGTCACCGCCGGTGAGCTCTCTGCCGAAGAACGCGCAGGCTTCATCGAAGCCCAGCGCGAGGACGTCGGCGCCCAGGTACTGCGCACCAACGTTGAGCAGAACGTGCTGCTGCAGGCCGAGCGCCACGGTGTGGTGCCCGGTGTTGAGGCCTACATCCGTTTGATTCACGACCTGGAAGAGAACGCCGGCCTCAACCGCGAGGTGGAATTCCTGCCCACCGACGAGGAAATCCGCGAACGCTACGAAGCCACCGGTGAAACCCTTAACGGGCCTGAGCTGGCCGTCCTCACAGCCTACGTGAAGATTCACCTCACCGCAGAGCTCGAGAAGACCGACCTGGCAGATGACCCCTACCTGGCCCGTGTGCTCACCGAGTATTTCCCACCCGCCCTGGTTGAACGCTTCGGCGAGCACCTAGAATCTCACCCCCTGCGCAAGCAGATTATCTGCACCCGCGTAGCCAACGAGATGGTCAACCTGGGCGGCATCACCCACGTCTTCCGTGCGGTGGAAGAAACCGGTGTGGGGGTAGACGCCCTGGCCCGAGCCTTCTACGTTTCACGTGAAACATTTGGTATTGGCAACTCTGCACGGTTGCATCGCGAGCTCCCTGCTTCTGTTCCTCTGGAAGGCTGGCAGGCCGTCATCAAGGACTGGCAGCGTGTGCTCGACCGCCTGGCCCGCTGGTTTGCAGCTGAACGCTCAGTCGTCGTGGGCACCCCTATCGCCGAGATGATCGAGCGATTCAAGCCCGTTGCCGAGCTGATCCCCTCACTCAAGGACTACTTCGCGGACGATACTCGCGCCCGCGTCCGCGCCATGCGTGACCAGGCAGAAGCCTGGGGCCTGCCCGAGGAACTCATTGTCAACTGGATTCGTGAGTTCGAAGCCTTCGCCCTCATGGACGTAGTCCGCATTGCTGAAGCTCACGGCCTCTCCACCGAGCAGGTCGCCCGCGTCTACTACTCGGTCTATGACCGCTTCCAGGTTGATCTGCTGCTGACCACTATCTCCAAGCTGCCTCGCAATGACCGCTGGGAGACCCTGGCCCGTTCATCCCTGCGCGATGACCTCTACGAGATTGCCGCCTCCCTGGCACTCAAGGTCGTGCAGGAAACCGGTGAAGGGGTAGCGGCCGGAACCGAAAGCGGCGACGCCGCCTTGGCTCGCTGGGTAGACAGCCACCCCGTCCGTATGGGCCGTGTGGACTCCATGCTGGCGGAGATTCAGGACGCCGCACCCGGCGCCGACAGCCGCCCCCGCCTGGCCGTCCTGCAGGTAGCCCTGCGCACCCTGCGCGGCGCGGTCAGCTAGACCTCGGTTTATACACAGCAGCCCGCCCCTCTCTCTTAAATCCTGCGACTGATTAGCAGGAACTTAAGAGGGTCGGGGCGGGCTTCTTTGTCTCAGTGGTGTTTCTCGGGTCTATCTTTCTTAAATAGGCAATATTCTGCCGTTTTGCGGGATAGTGGCCTAGAATTATAGATAAATTGAGTGTATCGGCGAGATTTTGCCGGTTGGGAGATGCTGTGGAGCTAGGAAAAGTTGTGCGTGCCTATCGTAAAAAACTCAAAATGTCGCAGGAAGAGTTGGCTGCACTCAGTGGTATTTCTGAACGCACTCTACGTGATTTGGAGAAAGGGCGTTTGAGTGTCTCTTTGGAGAAAGCTGTAGCTGTTGCTGATGTGCTGGGTCTGAAAATTCAGGTGATTGAGGCATGAGCGAACTCAAAGCTGATGTGTACAAGCAAGATACTCTTGCCGGGCACTTTTTCAGAACACCTCATACTACTGAGTTTCGTTATTCTGCTGATTATCTTGACTCTCATCATGCACCTGTAGCAACCACATTGCCGCTTACTGATGAGCCCTTTGTGTATCAAGCTGGCGCATTACCTCCATTTTTCACAGGTCTTTTACCTGAGGGGCGCCGCCTAACGAGCTTGAGAAATGTGTTGAAGGTATCGAAGGACGATGAACTTTCTCTTCTACTAGCGGTGGGTGCTGATACCGTGGGGGATGTGAGGGTGCTGCCGCCCGGAGCTGCCCCCGATAATGAGTATGCTGAACCTATAACGGAGTTCGACCCGACTCAGTTAGCGTCGATCTCATTTGCTGATTTTTTCTCGGCCCAGGGATTACTGGACTACGCCGCCCTTCCGGGAGTTCAGGATAAAGTGTCGGGCAAGATGTTGACCATCCCTCTTCGTCATAACCACAATTTCTATCTGTTGAAGCTCACGCCGCCTGAATACCCATTACTCGTAGAAAATGAACATTTTTTCCTAGAGTGCGCACGTCGGATATCTTTTCGTAACGGTGTTGTTAGTTCTCACTTAGTGCGTGATATTACTGGTCGCTCGGGCCTTTTGATACAACGATTTGATCGAGGGATAGATGGAAACGGCCATCTGGCTCGCTATGCGGTAGAAGACGCTTGTCAGCTTCTTAATCTCTATCCTGCTGATAAGTATGAAGTCACAGCCTTACGATTAGCGCAGGCGGTGGTAGAGAAAACAAGCCAGCCTATTCTAGTGGCCCAAGAATTAGTGAGACAGTTTGCTTTTGCGTGGCTTACTGGCAACGGCGACCTTCATGCAAAAAATATTTCCATTATCGAGTCTTCTGGAAAATATCGACTAGCGCCGGTATATGACATCCCCTCAACTGCACCCTACGGCGACCAATCGATGGCACTTAAGCTATTTGGAAAAGAGCGAGGGCTTTCTGCAAAAACTTTTCTCGATTTTGGACAGGAACTTGGGGTGCGTCCTGCCGCAACTGCCCTCTTACTACGTAAAATGCTTCACGAAACAGAGGGGCTTATTGAAGGGGCGACGGGCCTTCCTTTTGACTCTGCTCGCCGTAAGCAGCTAGTCAAAATTCTGAAGAACCGTCGCCTATCTCTATCGGCCGGGCTCTAAGCAGCCTTCACCGGCACCCAGACCTGCATCTGAAAATCGTCAGCGGACGGGTCGCCCGGCCCATAGGCCTCAAAGACCGGGCCATTAGGCTTGAAACCTGATGCGGGCAGAAAGGTGCCCATCAGGTGGTCCACCCCGGCCATGGTGCTCATGGGCACCGGGCCCTCAACGGTCGTCACCGCGAACTCACCGCCGTCTACCTTCAGGGCGTTGAGGCCCAGAGCCTGCGCGGTTTCCAGGTTCTCCACCAGAATCCCCGCCATGTAGTCGAACTCGCCGGAAGCGTTCATCCCCACAATTACACCCATCGAGTGCACCTCGGGCATGGTCACCCCCCGCGCCTCGGCATGGGCGGTGAGCTTCTTCCAGAGCTCGCCAATACCGGCGCCCTGCTTCACGGTCTCGCGGAAGCCCGCAATAAAGAACTCATCTTTGTGCTCTACACGCGCACCAATCATCGACTACTCCTTAGAAAAATGTGTGTCGGCTCTATTTTAGTTGCCACAGCCGCAACCGCAGCCGCATGAGGCGCCCTGTGAAGTCGGTGTGGAATCGTGGCCCCCCATCAGGTTGACCCGGTTGCCAATGTCGGGCCCTCCGGCAGGTTTGGGAGTTACCCCTGCCAGGACGGCCGCAAAACCAGCTGGCTCAGCGCCAGGAACCGTGGTGGGGGCGTCTGCGCCGCCGGTGCCGCAGGCGGCTGCAGCTGCGTTAACCTTGGGCTGTTTGACCTCACCAAAGCGGGAAAAACGGCGCAGCTGCTCAGCAGTGGGGTACATGTAGGACACCTTGACCAGGCCCTCTACCAACAAGATAGGCAGGACCTCCTGCCCCGCCATAGCAAGCTGATCGGCAACCGGCTCACAGTCCACAAAAGCAGAGGGGTAGGAGTCGGTGGAGTAGACGGCAATATCAAGACCCTCATCAAGCAGCTCCTGGGCTTCAGCAAGGAAGGCGTCGCGCTGGGTGTCGCCGGGGTCGTCCGGGTTTTCGCCGGCAGCCGGAATGAAAACTTCAAGGGGGGTGCTCCCCAGGGCGTCGCGAGATGAGCGTGCCACTACTGCTCCGTTCGTTGATTCGTGTGCTCTACCAAGCCTACGCCTGCTGGGGCTCGCAGAAAAGGTCAGGCGGCGCACCTCGGTTACGGGTGCGCCGCCTGTTGCGCCTTATCAGCAAGCTCTCAGCAATCTAGTCGCCGATAAAGAACTTGCGCAGGGCTGAACGCAGGCCACGCTCGTCCTGCTTCTGCTCGTCCTCTGCTACCGGGGGCTGAGGCTCCACCTGCCTAGATGCCAGCGAAACTTTCTTAGCCCGGGCCGCGATGCTGGGAATAGCATCGGTATCAGTGCTTCGATACTCCTTGCGCTCCTCGGGGGTTCCAAAAGCCAGGGTGCCGATGGTATTAGCGATATTTTTCTGCTCGGGGGAGGCCGGGACGCGGGCTACACCCGGGTCGATATCGCGGATATCCTGAGCCCTCTCACCGATGGTGACGGGCAAGTCATTGGGGAAAGCCGCTGCGGCGTAGGCGCTTGCCGCCCGGCTGAGGGGGGTGGAAGCGCCCTCGTCGGTAGAGCCCCGACCGTCTGCTGCGGGGGCCGCAGGTTCTTCATCGGTGCGGACGCCCGCCTCGCCCTGCTTTTCAGCGGACGGCACCGGGGAGGTTTCAGAGTTGGGCGTGGCGGACGGCGCGGGGGCAGGCTCGTCTGCCTCCTGGGTCGCGAAGAGGCTCGAAGCGTTTTCTGAGGTCGTAGTGGACTTAATAACTACCGGCGCCGCGGGAGCGATAACCGGCTCAGAATCATCAATCTGAGCGGGGGCCGGTACTGCTTCAGCAGCAGGTGCCTCGTCGCCCTTGGTGAGTTCTGGGGCCACGGCGGGTTCAGGCTCTGCTGCTGATTCGGGATTAACCTCAGCCAGAACCGCACGGTAGCGAGCCTCAGTGGGAGCTAAAGTCCAGCCCAGGAAACCGGGTAGCGCGATAGGCTCAACGGTGCCTACCCAGGCGATGGTTTGCGCTAGAGGTGATGCTCCTGCTGAAGTCTGGGGGGCAGTGGGTGCGGCTGCGACGGGAGAGCTGCTAACGGCGTCCTGACCTACCAGCTCACCGGTCACAAAATCTGCCAATGACAGGGCAACCCGCACTGGAACTGACGCCTCACCCCGCTTGCGTGCAATCACCTGCCCCACGGTGCCCTGGGCGCCGGGGGCTAAATCAATGGCGTAGAGGTGGCTGGGCGAGTTGGCAATTTCAAGCCAGAGGGTGTGGTTCAGGACGGCTTGGACGGTGCCGTCCGTCTTTTCCGGTGCCTTCCAGGGGGCAGAATCCAGGGTGGCTGCCCCAAAATCGGCCTGAGGGGTAGAGGCAATAACCTTCTGCCCGGCCACCTCAGCAACCACACCGTTGCGTACTAGAGCCCGATAGAACTTGAGCTCGGGGGTGAAGGTAAGACCGCGCTGCTTCTCTTCGGCGGTGACCTCAGCGGGAGAATAACCAGAGTTATGCCCGCGGGCAAGTAAAGCAGAGCGCAGGCGTAGCCCATTATTTGAGACAGTGGCCCCTGAGTCTTCGACGGGTGTGTCGATGTGTTCAGTTCCATGTTCAGATGCAGGGGAGAAGGGTATCTGTTTGATGATGGCCTGGCCACCTGGCGATGAGTTGATACGCACGTTATAGGAACCTTTGAAGGCTCCACTGCGAGCTAGTTCGTAGATGGCGACGGTGGCTGAGCGGGCATAATCAGCTGGGGGTGGAGTGCCTAAAGAGCCCGTGATGGCACAGGCAACACTATCTAGTGTGGTGTTGTGTACGGTAAAACGGACCTCCAGGGGTCGCTGATGGGCCTCTGAATGCCACTGGGTAAGGTGTGCGAGAGCTAAAAGATGCGGGGGGAGCTCGGAGTGCGAATCAAAACTCATAGACTCTATTTTTGCATGCTTAAGCGGGTGGGAAAGATAAGGTTTGTGAGGGCGGTGGGTTGGAGTTGAGGATGCGGGCGAATAGTGGGGCGGGTGTATTAAATTTTCTTAGCTATACAGGGGTTCCTGAATGTTTTTATGATACAAGTTTTGGCCTCCATTAATAGACAAGTTGGAGATGGGTTCTAGCTCCTTAATCCTTTAGGTCTGGGTTGGTGTCAATTTTTATCGAAAATTTCCACCGATAAGACCTGCCCTGGGTGTTAGGATGAATAAGATTTTTATTACTTTTAGGGGAAATTAAAAACATGACTCACACACTCTCGCGCCGTAATGTGGTCAAGGGTAGCGCATGGGCTGCCCCCCGTTGTGGTGGCTACTGCAGCTGTTCCTGCCTACGCAGCCTCTTTCACCTGCCCTGACCTTGCGCCTACTTTTAGTCGCACACTATCGGGTAATACTCATCAGGTAACTGCCTCCTACAGCTTCCCTGATGCTGGTTCCTACACCCAGATTGTTCTTGTTTCCAACGCTGAGTTGACAGAACCCACTGGCATTGCCGGGGCTACCCTTTCTGCTGACCGTAAGACCCTCACTATTCCTGCTGGCTCTGGCCCTTTGGAATTCTCTGCAACCGCCCTTGTGCCTCAGGATCAAACCAATGATGGAGGCTTCACTCTGCGTTTTACCTACACCATTAACAACTCGCAGTGTGGCTTCTCCTCCACCTTCGCCGAGTGGGGTACCGTCGGTTCCAACTAGGTGGTATGTATCTTAATAGTCGGGTCGCGTGATCATTCTTTCTTGAAAAGAGGGTAGGTGCGACCCAGACTTTTTAAGGCTTAGTCTCTCGAAGATACAACGAGCTGCTGGGTATTGGTTCTGACTCTTTAGCGGGGTATCAGCGTTGCACTCAGCCCGGTGAGCAGGGCTGAGAGACCAATGGTGAAAGCCTCGTCCTGAGGGTTGCTCCCCAGGGCTGTGTAGGCCTCTGCCATGACGGGGTGCTCAGGAGTGAGCTGTCCGGGATCGAAGATGTTCACCGGCGCGTGTGCATCTGTTGCTGCCCCCAGAAGAAAAGCCTCAATAGCTTCCACGGTCAGCAGTGCTTGTCGTGGGCTCATGCCAAAGTCTCTAAAAGCAGAAGTTACTCGCTCATACATGGCCAAGGTGGCGGGGGCTTTGCGTACCGGCGTCACCGCCAGCGTCATGACCACCGTCGGCGCTACCGAAAAAGCCTGCCGGTAAGACCGGGCCCACTGCTCTGTAGCTTCAAGCCAGAGTGCTCTAGCGCCCAGGGCGCTCACCCCTCCGCTGCGCACCCGCTCGGCGGCGTCCTGGAGTGCCTGCGTATCAATTCCCTGCGCCACCTGGTCTGAAATGGCAGCCAGTACCTCATCGCGCGAGGCTACATGGTTATAGAGAGAGGATGGCGCCACCCCAAGTGCCCGCGCCAGCTTTGCCATGGTGAAATCACCCTCTGTAGCCATAAGCTTCTGGGCGGTTTCAGTAATCTTGTCCGAGGTAAGTAGGGACGCACTGGGGCGCCCGGCGTTGCGCGGCGAAGTGGGAGCAAGGGTCATGCATATAATGGTAGCACTGCGCCTAGGTGAGGGGCTGGCAGAGGAGAGAAGTGCCCGGCTTATATATTTTCGTAAGGTACTTCACAGGTCTTAGGGTTCAAGCTACACTAAAACGAACGGTATTCGTTTAGTGTAGCTAGCGCTGCAGAAAGGCTGGGCACCATGGCTCCCCAGGAAATCACCCGCGATGTCGTCATTATCGGCGCAGGCCCCTCGGGCCTTACCGCTGCCTACCGCCTGCAGCAGGCTGGGCACTCCGTTGCCGTCCTCGAAGCCCGCCACCGTGTGGGTGGCCGCACCTGGAACGGCGACCTCGATGGCGCTTTCATTGAAATCGGCGGCCAGTGGGTCTCGCCCGACCAGACCGCCCTCAAAGCCCTGCTCAAAGAGCTCGGTCTCAAAACTTTCTCCCGCTATCGCGAGGGTGACTCCATCTATAAAACCCTAGATGGTCAGGTTAAACGCTACTCCGGCGACATCTTCCCGGTTGATGAGGGTACCAAGGCAGAAATGCTACGCCTGATTGACATGATGGACGAGATTGTCGCCGAAGTGGGGGCCGAAGCCCCCTGGACCCACCCCCGCGCTAAAGAGCTTGACTCTGTGAGCTTCCGCGAATGGCTCAAGACCAAGACCGACAACCAAGAGGCCCTCAACAATATCTCCCTCTTTATCGCCGGTGCCATGCTGACGAAGCCCTCCCACGCCTTCTCAGCCCTGCAGGCTATCCTCATGGCGGCCTCCGCAGGTTCTTTCTCCAACCTGGTGGACGAAAACTTCATTCTCGATCAGCGCGTGCTCGGTGGCATGCAGAAGGTCTCTCTCACCCTGGCTGAAAAAATTGGGGAAGAGAATGTTATCCTGGGCCACCCCGTACGTGTGCTGCGCTGGCAGGAAGAGGGGGACTACCCCGTCCTGGCCGAAGCTGAAGACTTCACTGAGGATGGCGTCGCTAACCCCGATGGGGCCGTCAAAGTTCGCGCCAAGTACGCCATCATGGCTGTTCCGCCCAACCTCTACAACCGTGTCTCCTATGTGCCCGCCTTGGATCGCCGACAGCACCAGATGCACATGCACCAGTCCCTGGGTCTGGTCATTAAGGTGCACGCCGTCTACGACCGCCCCTTCTGGCGCGAAAAGGGCTTGTCTGGCACCTCCTTCGCCTGCGACAACCTGGTGCAGGAAATCTACGACAATACCAACTACGACCCTGCTACTGGTCAGGAAGAAGAGCGCGGCACCCTGGTCGGCTTCGTCTCCGATGAAAAGGCTGACTGCATGTTCACCCTCTCAGCTGAGGAACGCAAGCGCACCATCCTTGAATCCATGGCAGAGATGCTGGGCGAAGAGACCCTGAACCCTATCCGCTACTACGAATCTGACTGGGGAGCTGAAGAGTGGACTCGTGGCGCCTACGCCGCCAGCTTCGACCTGGGCGGCCTCTCTCGCTACGGTGCCTACCAGTCAGACCCTGTTGGCCCCATCCACTGGTCTTGCTCCGACCTGGCGGCCGAAGGCTACCAGCATGTTGACGGCGCGGTTCGTATGGGTGAAAAAACTGCCGCTATGATTAGCGAAAAACTCAAGGGATAAAACATGCGTTACGTTGTCGGCTATTCTCCCTCGTCCCGGGGGCGGGACGCGCTCAATCTGGCGGTTGCTCTCGCCTCATCGCTGGGTGCTGAGCTCGATGTGGTCTATGTGCTCAAGCAGCAAAACCCGCGCCTAGCTGCCCCGCGTTCTAACTTCGGAGCCATGTTGCAGGAGCAGGCTGTGGGCTGGCTTGAGGAGGCCCAGCAGCGGGTGCCCACCAGTCTCAAGGCCCGTTTCCACCTGCGCCAGGCGGAGTCCACCGCAGCCGGGCTGATGGAGTTCGCTAGCGCTATCGGGGCCGGTGCCATCATTGTGGGTGGTGCTAAGACCGGTGGCTGGCTCTTCCACTCCATCGGCTCAGTAGGTAATGCCCTGCTGCACCGGGCTTCAGTGCCGGTGATTCTTGCGCCCCACAACTACGATGCGGCAACCCATATCACCCATATTGACTGTGCGGTTTCCCCCGATATCGACTCGATTGGCCTGGTGGAAGAAGCTGTGGCTACCTGCAACCGCACCGGCCTTGCGGTGCGCCTGGTGTCCCTCATCGAGGACGCCGCCGCTGACGGTTCTGCTGCCCGTGAAGCTGAGGAGGGTGTGCGGGACCTGCTGGAGCAGTCCTCCCTGGTGCCCGAGCGTCCGGACCTCATCACCGTTGCTGTCGGGCACGGCGCCAGTGTGCCTGATGCCGTGGAATCGGTGGACTGGTCTGCCGGGTCCGTGCTCATGGCTGGGTCGTCTAAGCTGGCCCAGCGCGGCGAGCTTTTCTTGAGCTCCAACACCGCAAAAATCCTGACCCGTCTGCCTATTCCGCTGGTGGTTGTTCCCCGCGATTATTCGCCAGGACGTCGCGGCTCGGCTCAGGAGCCCTGGACCGGCTCGATTCCCGTGGTGGGTCGCTAGTTGTACTGACCGGGGACGTTGATTGACTTGCTCACCGGGTGGTTCTGCATGATCTCAGCAGCAATGTCGTGGAACCGTCTGACCGCGTCGGCTGGGCTCAGGATGCGAATGTGGTCACCGAACTGGAGGAGCTGCCGCACAGATTCAAGATCGGGGTACAGGACAGTGATGGGCGTCCAGGCGTCCTCGGTGTGGGCGATGCTGACCATGCGGGTTCCGAGAATTCGTTGGGCCAGGTCCAGGCGCGTTGAACGCAGTAGCGCGTGCACCTCGATGCCGGGAGTCGGCTCGAAGCTGGTCACGAGGTCTCGCCACACCGACCGCAGGTCTTGGTCTGATCGGAGAACCGCGACATCCGTGCAGCACCGGCGATCTTCGATGCGGATCGTATTGAACATGCGCGGTCGCCCATCAACATCCGCAACGAGATACCACGAGCCAGCTTTGTTCGCCAGCCCATACGGGTCGACAGTCAACCATTGACCAGTGGTTTCTCCACTCCGCCGGTAGTACAACCGGACGCGTCGTCGCTCTCGCGCTGCCGTCAACAGGTCAGTCAGATCGAGATTCCCTCCGGTCGAGAACCATCCTGACGGATCAATGAGGAGCACCTCGGACAAGGGCTGAGTACCCAGTGCCTGTCCTCGCGTGGCGACGGTCGACAGTTTCTCCTGGGCGCTGGCATGGGCTGCCTGCAGTCCGATCTGCCCAAGAATTGTGGCGCCCACCTCCGCGACCCTCAGCAGCTGCACCTCGGCCGGGTCGAGACGGGCCGGGTCGAGACGGGCCCGACGGTCCAGCACGATCGCCCCATACCGCCCCTGCTCCGTATGAACCGGAACACCAGCGGCCGACAAGGCTTCGACGTCACGCAGGATCGTGCGCGGTGACACCTCGAATCGTCGAGCCAGTTCTCGGCTGGTCATCCGCTCATGGGTCTGCAGGAGCAGCAACATCGACAACAGCCTCGAGGACTTCATGGACCGACCCTCCCAGAAAACATGACACAAGATGTCCAGTTTAGGTGATTGACTGGCGCTACGTGACCAACCGACCCGAGGAGACATCCATGTCCACACCCAACCTGTTCCTGACCTACGTCAGCGACGCCGAGCAGTCCACCGCCTTCTACAGCGACCTGTTCGACATCGAGCCAACCTTCACTAGCCCGCGCTATGTCGCCTTCGAGGTGGCAGATGGGGTGCTGTTCGCCATCTGGACCGGCCACAACGAGAACATCACCCGCGACACGCCCCGCACGAGCGAGATCGGACTCATGGTCCCCGGCCCTTCCTCGAAAGTCGATGGCATCTACCAGGAGTGGGTCGCGAAGGGCGTACGTGTGGTCGAGGAACTGCATGACGACGTGTTCGGCCGCACTTTCGTAATTGCTGACCCCGACGGCAACCTCATCCGAGTCAGTCCCGTCGACTGACCCGACAACCAACTCTCACGTGGCGGCGAGCACCAGCTCGCCGCCACGCCTACTTCCACACGAGGCTCCATGTCCCATCCCAACGCCGCTCTCACACCCCGGCATCGCCTGATCGTCGGCCAGCTCGTTATCGATTAAGGCTGGCCAATTAGCGAGGTCGCCGCCAGGTTCCAGGTCTCCTGGCCCACCGTGAAGCGCTGGGCCGACCGCTACCAAGCCAGCCAGTCCATGCAGGACCGCAGCTCACGTCCACACCGGTCACCGAACAAGACCAGCCAGGCCACCGTCAGGCGCTGTATCCAGCTCCGCCTGCGCCTGCGTGAGGGCCCAGCCCAGCTCGCATGCCGGCTCGGTATCGCGCCGTCGACGGTCCACCGCATCCTGGCGGACGCGCACCTGAACCGCCTGTCGCATGTCGACCGCGCGTCCGGCGCACCTTGCATTCTGGGGTCCCTGCTGTGTAAAAGTTTCGTTACGCACTTCACAAGAATCACTTAAGGTTGTAATCTAACTAACTAAACGAATGGTGTTCGTTTTCTTGTTCTGCTTGCAACCTCTGAAGGTGATAGTGAAAAGGAGTCAGCGATGACCCAGACCCCAGCTACCTCGGGAGCCAAACCCCACGGCTCCGTCGACGTCAGCGCCGCCAACAAAAAAGGCCTATCCTCGGGTAACGTCACCCTCTTCTCCTCCATCATCATCGGCATCTCCGTTGTAGCTCCCGCCTACTCCCTCTCAGGTGCCCTCGGCCCCGTCGCCGCAGAAGCCGGAATCTACATGCCCGCCATGTTCCTCATCGGCTTCATCCCCATGCTCCTGGTCGCTATCGGCTACCGCGAACTCAACGCCGCCATGCCCGATGCTGGCACCACCTTCACCTGGACCACCAAGGCCTTCGGCCCCTACGTCGGCTGGATGGGCGGCTGGGCCCTACTGGTTGCCACCATCCTGGTGCTCTCCAACCTAGCCGGTATCGCCGTTGACTTCTTCTACCTCTTCCTCTCCCAGGCCTTAGGCAACCCCGACATCGCCGACCTCGCCTCCAACAACCTGGTCAATATCGCCACCTTCCTCGCCTTCATGGCCTTTGGTTGCTACATCACCTACCGCGGCCTGGACGCCACCCAGAAACTCCAGGCCGTCCTCATCATCTTCCAACTAATCGTCCTGGCCCTCTTCTCCGCCGTCGCCCTCTACAAGGCCGCCACCGGCACCGGCTTTGCTAACCTGACCTTCAGCTTGGAGTGGTTCAACCCCTTCGGCATCGACTCCTTCTCAACCCTGGCCGCTTCCATGTCGTTGGTCTTCTTCCTCTACTGGGGATGGGACGCTGTGCTCACCATGAATGAAGAAACCGAGGGTAAGCACACCACCAGCGGAACCGCCGCCGTCGGCACGATTCTGACCATCGTCGTCCTTTACCTTTTCCTCTCCGTCGGCACCCTCTCCTTCGCGGGCACCAGCGAGGACGGCCTGGGCCTGGGGAATCCCGACAACCAGGAAAATATCTTTGCCGCCCTCTCCGGCCCCGTGCTCGGCTCCCTGGGTATCCTCATGTCCATTGCCGTGATGGTCGCAGCGCTTGCCTCCCTACAGTCCACCGC
Source organism: Rothia nasimurium (assembly GCF_042660305.1). NCBI lineage: Bacteria > Bacillati > Actinomycetota > Actinomycetes > Micrococcales > Micrococcaceae > Rothia > Rothia nasimurium. Next base: position 68,345 of record NZ_JBHSTW010000010.1, on the reverse strand, counting down.
TGTCTCCCCGGCCCGCACCCTGCTGGCCATGGGCTACTACCGGGCACTGGGCCCCAAATTCGCCCGCCTGTCGCCCAAGTACCAGGCACCCTCCTACGCCACTATCGCCTCCTGCCTGATCGCCAGCATCTTCTACGTGGCCATGCGCTTTATCTCCACCTCGGTACTCTGGGACACCATCGCGGCTCTCAGCCTCATGGTCTGCCTCTACTACGGTGTTACCGCCTTCGCCTGCGTCTGGTACTTCCGCAAGACCTCCCTTAAGAGCGGGGCTCGCAACCTCTTCAACCAGTTCATCTTGCCCCTTATTGGTGGCATCATCCTGGTGGTCTTCTTCGCCCAAACCTTCGTTGATTCCATGGACCCCGCCTACGGCTCCGGCTCAGAAATCGGTGGTATCGGCCTGGTCTTCATCCTCTCCCTTGTCCTCCTTGCCCTCGGTGTTGCCGTCATGTTCTACCAGCGGTTCAAGTGCCCCGACTTCTTCGCAGGCCGAGTACCCATGGATGTTGAGCACATGCTTGACTTGCCCGAATAAGCTCCGCCCCGGGGCGGGCGTCCGCTCAGGGCATGTGAGACAGGCTACCTGCCGACCGGTAGGGGGCGTAAGATAAGCAGAAGAATGGGTCTAATGACGCACCCATCACATATATAGTTCACGAAAGGTGCACACCGGCTATGACCGTAGATGTGAAAGAACTTTTGGCAAAGGTGCCTACCGGCCTACTCATCGATGGCCAGTGGCGTGAGGCGTCCGATGGGGGAACCTTCGACGTTGAAAACCCCGCCACCGGCGAAGTCATCGCTACCTTAGCTTCTGCTACTGAAGAGGACGCCTTAGCTGCCCTCGATGCTGCCTGCCGCGCAGAAAAAGAAGCGGGGGACCACGGCTGGGTCGCCACACCTCCGCGTGAACGCGCTGAGATTCTGCGCCGTGCCTTCGAGCTGGTCACCGAACGCGCCGAAGAATTTGCCACCCTCATGACCCTAGAGATGGGCAAGCCCTACGCCGAAGCCCTCGGCGAGGTCAAGTACGGGGCCGAGTTCCTACGCTGGTTCGCCGAAGAAACCCCCCGCCACTACGGCCGTTCCCTCGACATGCCCGAGGGTACCCTGCGCATGATTACCCGCCGCAAGCCCGTGGGCCCCTGCCTGCTGATTACCCCCTGGAACTTCCCCCTGGCTATGGGTACCCGCAAGGTTGCCCCCGCCGTGGCAGCAGGCTGCACCATGGTGCTCAAGCCCGCCCGCCTGACCCCGCTGACCAGCCAGTACTTCGCCCAGACCATGCTCGACGCTGGCCTGCCCGCGGGCGTCCTCAACGTCGTCTCATCTAAGTCGGCAGCCGCTATCTCCGAGCCCATCATGAGCGATTCCCGTCTGCGCAAGGTCTCCTTCACCGGCTCCACCCCCGTCGGCAAGGACCTGCTCAAGAAAGCCGCCGAGAACGTGCTACGCACCTCCATGGAACTGGGTGGCAACGCCCCCTTCCTGGTCTTCGAGGACGCCGACATCGACCAGGCTGTCGCCGGTGCCATGGCCGCCAAGATGCGCAACATCGGCGAAGCTTGCACCGCCGCCAACCGCTTCATCGTGCACGAATCCCTGGCCGAAGAGTTCTCCCAGAAGTTCGCCGAAAAAATGGGTGAACTCAAGGTCGGCAACGGCCTGGACGAAGGCGTCACCTGCGGCCCCCTGGTTGAGCAGAAAGCCCAGGACTCCATGGTTGCCCTGGTTGAGGACGCCGTCGCCAAGGGTGCCCGCGTGCTCACCGGTGGTGAGAAGGGCGAAGGTGCAGGCTACTTCTACAAGCCCACCGTGCTCGTTGATGTACCCCTCGATGCCCGCGTCGCCCGCGAAGAAATCTTCGGCCCCATCGCCCCCATCTTCACCTTCAAGGACGAATACGAGGCCTACCAGCTGGCCAACGACACCGAATACGGCCTGGCCTCCTACGTCTACACCGAGTCCATCGACCGCCTCTACCGCGCCAGCGACCACCTAGAGTTCGGCATTATGGGCTTCAACGCCGGTGTGGTCTCTAACGCCGCAGCCCCCTTCGGCGGTGTCAAGCAGTCCGGTATGGGCCGCGAAGGAGCCGCCGAGGGCATCGATGAATACTCCTCCATCCAGTACATCGGCATCCGCGACCCCTACGCCAACTAAAGCCCAGCGGACGCCCGCCCTCCACGCCCGGTTCGGGCAGGCGTCCGCACCCCTCACCTTTTTGTAGTTACAAGAAAATCCATCACTAAGGAACCCCATCATGGCTGAGATTGCCTACCGCCTACCCCAGCAGATCACCCTCACCGGCACTGTCCCCGGCCCCAAATCCGCCGAACTAGCTGCCCGCCGCTCCGCCAACGTGCCCGCCGGTGTCGCCTCCACCCTGCCCGTCTATGCAGCGGACGCCGACGGCGGCGTCATCGTTGACGTCGACGGCAACTCCTTCGCCGACCTGGGCTCCGGCATCGCCGTCACCTCCGTCGGTGCCTCCGCCCCCAAGGTCGTAGAAGCCGTGCGCGAAGCCGCCACCCACTTCACCCACACCTGCTTCATGGTCACCCCCTACGAGGGCTACGTAGCCGTGGCTGAAAAACTCAACCAGCTCACCCCCGGCGACTTCGACAAGCGCACCGTGCTCTTCAACTCCGGTGCCGAAGCCGTAGAAAACGCCGTCAAAATCGCCCGCGCAGCCACCGGTCGCAACGCCGTCGTCGTCTTCGACCACGCCTACCACGGTCGCACCAACCTCACCATGGCCCTGACCGCCAAGGCAGCCCCCTACAAGAAGGGTTTTGGCCCCTTCGCCCCCGAGGTCTACCGCGCCCCCATGAGCTACCCCTACCGCGATGGCAACACCGGCGGTAAAGAAGCAGCCACCCGCGTCATCGACATGATCGAAAAGCAGATCGGCTCAGAATACGTCGCCGCAATCCTCATCGAACCCATCCAGGGCGAAGGCGGCTTCATCGTCCCCGCCGAAGGCTTCCTGCCCGAACTCGTCACCTGGGCCCGCGAAAAAGGCATCGTCTTCATCGCGGACGAAGTGCAGGCCGGTTTCTGCCGCACCGGCACCTGGTTCGCCTCCGACCACGAAGGCATCGAACCCGACCTCATCACCACCGCTAAAGGCATCGCCGGCGGCATGCCCCTCTCAGCCGTCACCGGCCGCGCCGAACTCTTCGACAAGGTCCAGCCCGGCGGCCTCGGCGGCACCTACGGCGGCAACCCCGTCGCCTGTGCCGCAGCCCTCGCCACCATCGAAACCATGGAAGAGTGGGACCTCAACGCCCGCGCCGCCCGCATCGAAGAGATCGCCCGCGAAAAGCTCGGACCCCTGGTCGAAGAACTCGACATCATCGGCGAAATCCGCGGCCGTGGCGCCATGTTCGCCGTCGAATTCGTAGCAGATTCTGACTCCACGGAACCCCACGCCACCGCAGCCAAAGACATCGCAGCAGCCTGCGCCGAACGCGGCGTCCTGATCCTTACCTGCGGCACCTACGGAAACGTCGTGCGCCTGCTGCCCCCGCTGACCATGCCCGAAGAACTCCTGGGCCAGGCCCTGGACATCTTCGTCGAAGAAATCCGCAAGGTCGCAGGACAGTAAGGAACTAAACCCATGAGCTACCGACTTGAAGACCCCACCACCGGCGAGGTGCTCGAAACCTTCGACACCCTCACCGACGAGCAGGCTGTTGAGGCCGTAGAGCGTGCCCATGCCGCCTACCTTTCCTGGCGCAACACCAGCGTCGAAGAGCGCGCCGCTATCGTCAATCGCATCGCCGAGCTCTTCGAAGAGCGCAAGCAGGAGCTGGCCGAAATCATCTCCCAGGAGATGGGCAAGCCCATCTCAGAGGGCATTGAAGAGGCCGAGTTCTCCTCCGCCATCTTCGCCTACTACGCCGGGATCGCCGCCGACCACCTCAAAGACGAGCCGATTCCCTCAGAGACCGAAAACTCCGAGGCCTACATCCAGCGCAAGCCCCTGGGCGCCTTGCTGGGTATCATGCCCTGGAACTTCCCCTACTATCAGGTCGCCCGCTTCGCCGCCCCCAACCTCATGCTGGGCAACACCATCGTGCTCAAGCACGCCGAAATCTGCCCCAAGTCAGCGCTCGTCATTGCTGAGATTATGAAGGACGCCGGGCTGCCCGACGGTGCCTACGAGGCAGTTTTCGCTAGCCACGACCAGATCGAGACTATGATTGGCCACCGCCACATTCAGGGTGTCTCCCTGACCGGCTCCGAACGAGCTGGCGCTATCGTTGCCGGTATTGCCGGGCGCAACCTCAAGAAGGCCGTGCTCGAACTGGGTGGCTCCGACCCCTACATCGTGCTCGACACCGACAACGTCGCCGAAGCCGCCGCCACCGCCTGGGGCTTCCGCATGTACAACACCGGCCAGGCTTGCAACTCCAACAAGCGCATGATCGTCATGGCCGACATTTACGACGAGTTTGTCGCCGAACTCGTCAAGCTGGCCGAGGCTATGAAGCCCGGCAAGCCCGCCGAAGCGGACGAGACCACCTACATGGCCCTCTCCTCCCGCTCGGCAGCCGAAGGCCTCAAGAAGCAGCTCGACGAGGCCGTTGCCGCCGGTGCCACCCTGCGCGTCGGTGGGCAGTTACTGGACGACAAGAGCGCCTACCTCTCCCCGGCCGTCCTCACCGATGTGCCCGTCGGCTCCGAGGTCTACTATCAGGAGCTCTTCGGCCCCGTCGCCACCGTTTACCGGGTCGAGAGTGACGAAGAAGCCATCGAGCTGGCTAACAACACCCAGTACGGCCTGGGTGGCGCCGTCTTCTCCCAGGACGAGGCCCGCGCCCGCCGCCTAGCCCAGCAGATTGATGCCGGCATGGTCAACGTCAACACCCCCGCCGGCGAAGGTGCCGAAATCCCCTTCGGCGGCGTGAAGAACTCCGGCTACGGCCGCGAACTCGGCCCCTACGGCATGGACGAATTCGTCAATAAGCGCCTCTACTTCGTCCAAAAGTAGCGCCGTACAATAAACATACGTTGCAAGGACGCAGCCGCCCGCCACCCTGCCCACGGCAGAGTAGGCGGGCGGCGGCATCCTTAAAAATTCCCAGCGCACCCAGCGCGCACCCCTAGGAAAACACATGACACAACCCCACTCACCCTACGACGACGCGGTCTCGCCCGAGACCTCCGTCGGCATGCGAGTCAACCAGCACACCGCCCCACCCATCACCGGGGACGCCACCGTGCGCAAACTCCGCCCCCGCCACGTCACCATGATTACCCTCGGCGGCATTATCGGCGCCTCCCTCTTCGTGGGCTCCGGTAACGTGATTCGCTCCGTCGGCCCCGCCGCCCTCATCTCCTACCTCATCGGCGGCCTGCTGGTCTTCCTCGCCATGCGCATGCTGGGCGAAATGGCTGCTGCCCGGCCCGCCATCGGCTCCTTCATGGAATACGCCCGCGTAGGCCTGGGCAACTGGGCTGCCTACCTGGTCGGCTGGCTCTACTGGTACTTCTGGGTCGGCGTGCTCGCCTATGAGGCGGTACTCGGTGGCGAAACCATCGCGGGCTGGTTCCCCGGCGTGCCCGCCTGGGCCGCCTCCCTCGTCCTTCTCGCCATCTTTGTGGGCACCAACCTCATCTCTGTGCGCACCTTCGGTGAAGTCGAATTCTGGCTGGCCTCCATCAAAGTAATTGCTATCGTGGTTTTCTTGGCCGCCGGCCTGCTCTTCGCCCTTGGCCTGTGGCCCGACTCCACCAACACCGTCAACTACCTGTGGAGCCACGGCGGCTTCGCCCCCAACGGCTACGGCATCGCGCTCACCGGCGTCGCCCTGGTCATCTTCTCCTACTTCGGTACCGAAATTGCCGTCATGGCAGCGGCCGAATCGGAAGACCCTGCCAAGGGTATCCGCCAGGCATCCTCGACTGTTATCTGGCGCATCCTGCTCTTCTTCGTCGGCGCTATCGCCGTGATTTGTATGGTGATTCCCTGGGACGAACTACCCGAACCCACCAACGTGTCTGTCGCTCCTTTCACCCTGGTTTTCGAGCGCCTGGGCGTGCCCGGGGCCTCGGTCATTATGCAGCTGGTTATCTTCACCGCCGTTATCTCGGTGCTGAACTCCGGCCTGTACTCTGCCTCCCGCATGGCAGCAGCCCTCTCCCAGCAGGGCTTCGGCCCCGACCTGCTGGCCAAGAAATCCCGCCGCGGCGTGCCCGTCTACGCCCTACTGGCATCCACCATCGGCGGCGTCATTGCCTCCATCGTGAACTTTGCCGCCCCCAACTCGGGTATCTTCGAGTTCATCATGAACTCGGCGGGCCTGGTCGCCCTCTTCGTCTACGTCTTTATCGCCCTGACCCAGTGGAACATGCGCCGCAAGATGACCCCCGAAGAAGTTGCCGGGCTCAAACTCAAGATGTGGCTCTTCCCCTGGCTCAACATCGTGCTCATCGTGGGCATTCTCTTCGTGCTGATCGTGATGCTGGGCAGCGAGTCGGGCCGCACCCAGGTCTACACCTCGCTCATTGTCACCGTAGCCATGCTGGCCCTGTGGCCCCTGGCCCGTAAGAAGGTGGCGGCGAAGAGCTAGATCGCCTTTGCAAGGTGTTCCCAACCCCACGCCCTGTCACGAAACTGCGCGGACGCCCGCAGCGGTTTGTGGCAGGGTGTGGGGTTTAGTTTGGGACGGTTGTTGCTACTCAGCTAAAAGGGCCAGTGGGACTACCGCTACGCCGTCCTGCCGACGGTAGGCCTGAGAACCGGTTGTCACCACCACCAGGTTCGTTACTGAACTTCCCGCCTTCTCACGCAACCATAGGAGGTGGCGGACGTCCGCGTCCGTAACGCTCGCGGTCAACTTCACCTCGATGCCCAGTACCTGCCCCTCGGGCCCCTGAACAATCAAATCAACCTCTCTATCCCCCTTGGGCGTGCGCAGGTGGCTGACCGTGGCTTCAGCAGCCTGGGCGGCTGTGCGCACACTCAGAGTGACCAGCGATTCGAAGAGCAGACCCGCCATATGGGCTCCCTGGCTTGTGGCTAAACCCCGCGTCCCCAGGCCCAGAAGCCGCGCTGCCAGGGCCGGGTCTGCCAACTGGTGTTTAGGAGATACCGCGAGCTTCGTGAACTCATTATTGACCGGCACCCAGCCCGGAACCGGGTCAAGGAGCCACAGTTTAGTCAAAAAATCCCGGTACATTGTGGTTGTCGTTTTGGCAGGCTGGTTCCCGTCGCCGGAGGTCGTTGCATCGAGAATTCGAGAATAACTTGTGGTGGTAGAACTTGCTGCCGCATAGGCGGTTAGCCAGCGGCGGAAGGTTTCAGGGCGTCTTACTGCATACCCTGAGTCGGGTAAATCCTTGTCGATGACGCGCTGTAGGTAGGCGTCAAGCAGGCGCCGGCGGATCTGCTCCGGGGCCTGGAAAATGCCGGGGAAACCGCTGCCGACAATTGCGGTGAAGTAGTCCTCAAGCGTTGCCTGAGTCGCTTGCCCTGCGATGGGGTCGCCCTCCCCAAGAAGGAGTTCTGAGAGACTCACAGGTGCTTGCGGACGATAGCGTTCGTAGTAGGTGAGCGGGCGCATACGCAGGCTTAAAATGCGCCCGGCCCCGCTATGGGTATCGATACCTTCAAGAGGGGAGGCACTACCCGTGAGCAAAAAACGCCCCGGGGGAGCGCCCTGATCAACCTGGCGACGCACTGAGTTCCACACCTCTGGAACATACTGCCACTCATCAAAGAGTAAGGAACCGGCTGGTGCCGCTGTGAATGAGGGATCAGCCCGCATAATGTTCTGCTGTTCTACCTGATCAAGGTAAAAAATGACGTCTGCATGACGGCTGGCTGTGCCTGTTTTGCCAACACCCTTGGGGCCGTCAATCGCAATAGCGGAAGCGTAAGGCATGAGGAAGGAGAGCTCGCGGTCGAGCGTCCTGTGCAGATATGGTGATGTTCCGTCTGACAAGGTCATAATCTGAATATTTCGCTCTCTACGCTACCAAAATTCCCTGTTCTACGCTACCAAAATTCCGTGTTCTACGCTACCAAAATTCCGTCCTGGAACAGCTTGCTCCGCCCCGTCACGACGTCTGCAGGCGCTCGCTCGGGCCCGGACGTCATGACACAGCGGGGGCGGTAGGGGCTAGGAGTTGGCGCGGGTGAGCGCGGCGGCGACGTCGGCCAGCAGGGCGGGCACGTCGTCCTTATCCATCATGACCTCCAGGAAAACCAGCTTGTCGCGCGTGGCCTGGGTCAGGGCGGTTGCTTCCAGCAGCTCAGCGGCGGTGGTCACGCGCAGCATGAGCACGTCGTCCTCGGTCGCCCCCAGCGCTGCCGGAATCAGCTGCCAGTTATAGCGGCGAATATCGTTGTAGGGCTGGGTGGGGCCGTGAATGGCACGCTCTACCGTGTAACCGTCATTGTTGATCAGCACCACCACCGGGTTGGTCTTCTGCTCCAGCATGGTGCCAATTTCTTGGAAGGTCAGCTGGGCCGAGCCGTCACCGATGAGCAGGACGCCGCGCGCACCCCGGTCTGCGATGGAAGCCCCCAGCATGGCCGGCAGGGTATAGCCGATCGAACCCCACAGGGGCTGGCCGATAAACATGGAATTCTCGGGGAAACGGCGGGAGGCCATACCGAAGAAGGAAGTGCCCTGGTCGGCCACCACAATGTTGCCCGGGGACAGCTCGCGGGAGAGCAGGGACCAGAGGACGTCCTGGGTCAGCGGGGCGTTCATGTCGATGTCTTCGTGGGTTTCCTCATCCCAGGGTAGTAGCTCCTTGGGGGCTGCACCCACCTCAAGGGCGACCTCGCGCACCAGGTCAAGGGCGGTATCGAGGGTGAGCGGGGCGTAGGTCTTGCGACCAATCTTGGCGGTCTGGGCCCCCAAAAAGACGGTGTTCTCGGGCAGGTTCTGGGAGAAACCGGCGGTGGTAGTGTCGGTGAAGGTCACGCCTGCGCAGATCAGGGCTTCTGCCTGCTCCACGGCGTCCTTGGTGCGGGCCGACGACACCACCCCGGCGTAAATACCAGCAAAAGCCGGCTTGGACTCGTCCACCAGGGTCTTGCCCCACATCAGGGTGGCATAGGGCAGGCCGGTTGCCGCCAGCATCTCGGTCAGGTTAGCCTGCGCGCCCATGCGGTGAACCAAAAGGTCAGCAAGCACCGTGGTCTGCTTGCCCGCCAGCACTTCAGCCAGGTCAGCGCGGAAGGCTTCAACAGCACCGGGGGACGAGAGAGCCTTGGGCACCTCCAGCGGGCCGGTCGGCGGGGCCACCTCAACCCGCGCAACGTCGGTTGCCAGCAGAATGTAGCCGGGGCGCTTCTGAATCATCATCTCGCGCAGCACACGGTCAATTTCGGCGGTAGCGGTAGCGTGCTCAAGGTTAGCAACCGCGCAGGACACCTCAGAGGCCATACGAATAAAGTGGGTGAAATCGCCATCACCCAGGGTGTGGTGCATGGTCAGGTGGGCGGCCTGGGCGTCCTTGGACGGGGCACCCACGATATGCAGGACGGGCACGTGCTCGGCATAGGAACCGGCCGTTGCGTTAATAGCGGAAAGCTCACCCACACCGTAGGTGGTCACCAGGGCACCGATACCGCCTACGCGGGCGTAGCCGTCCGCCGCGTACCCGGCGTTAAGCTCATTCGCGTTGCCCACCCAGGTCAGCTGCTCGTGCGCAATCACATGGTCGAGGAACTGCAGGTTAAAGTCGCCGGGCACACCGAAAACATCGGTAGTGCCCAGGGAAACAAGGCGGTCAAGCAGGTAGTCGCTGACGGTGTAGGTCATGGGTGGTGTCCTTACTGGTGGGTGCCCGCGGGGTGTTGCGGGCGTCACTGATTATCCTCTCTATGATAGGTGTGTCTAGGCTAGCTTCGCTAGACAGAGCGCCAGCCCAACAGGCGTAGACTGGGAGCCATGACACAGCCAGACATTCTCGGCGCCCCCTACACCGCCGAAACCATCGACCTGGGCCGTGACTCCGAAGGCCCCCTCATCGCCACCCTGGTCCACCGCCCCGCCAGCGAGCAGGACGCCGCTTCCCGCCCACCGGCGTCCGCGCAGGAGAAAAACGGGGCAGCAAAACCTGCCGTGCTCTACCTGCACGGCTTTGTGGACTACTTCTTCCAGAAGGACCTCGGCGACTGGTGGGCAGCCCGCGGCCACGACTTCTACGCCCTTGACCTGCGCAAATATGGGCGCTCCCTGCTACCGGGGCAGACCCCCTTCTACACCGAAAACCTCGACGACTACTTCGAAGACCTCACCGCCGCCTGGAAGCTCATCACCGGCCGCGACGGGCACCAGCAGGTTATTCTCATGGCCCACTCCACCGGTGGCCTTATCGCCTCCCTCTGGGCCAGCCGAACCGCCCCGCCCGAGCTGGCTGCCGTCGTCCTTAACTCACCCTGGCTCGACCACTTCAACAACCCGGTTGAGCGTGCCCTCATGACCGGGTCGGTGGCGGCGCTCGCCCGCTTCAAGCCGCGCGCCATCGTGCAGAAGGAGCAGGAGGACGCCTACGCCCGCTCCCTGCACGCTGAGCACGCGGGCACCTGGCAGTTCAACACCGACTGGAAAACCCTCAACTTCCCACCCGTCTACGCGGGCTGGCTGGCGGCTGTGCGCCGGGCCCACCGGCAGCTACAGCGCGGCCTCGACATCCAGGCCCCCGTTCTGCTGCTAACCTCGGCCCGCTCCGGCAAACTCACAAACCCCACCGACCGCCACGACTTCGACGCCGTGCTCAACGTGCAGGGGATCCGCCGCTGGGGTCTGGGGCTGGGCAAGGACGTCACCAGCCGCGTCATCGACGGCGGAACCCACGACCTCGTCCTCTCACCCGAACCCGCCCGCACCGCCACCTACCGGGCTATCGGCGAGTTCATCGACCGCCTCTAGGTAGCCCAGCCTAGCCTCACCCGGCGGTTAAGCGGGGGAGCAGGCAAGCTCACTCTAGACTTGCTGGAAGAAAGCTGGGGGACTCTCTACGCTTAGACTTATGACGAACCAACCGAACGAAGCAGCCCCCGCAGCTGCAGCCCCTCACTCCCACACCGGTGAAGCCCACGACATGGGCGGTGCCTACCATGAAAAACTTAACCGCCTGCGCGCAGCCGTTCTGGGCGCTAACGACGGCATCGTTTCTGTAGCTGCCACTGTAGTGGGCGTTGCCGGTGCTACCGCTAGCACTTCGGCTATCGGTGTGGCTGCTACCGCCGCTGTGGTTGGTGGCGCGATTTCAATGGCCCTGGGCGAGTACGTGTCGGTCTCGTCCCAGGTGGATAGCCAGGAAGCTCTGATCGCCAAGGAAAAGGCTGAGCTGCGCGACATGCCTGAGTACGAGCTCAACGAGCTGACCGAGGTCCTTGAAGAGCACGGCATTTTACCCGAAACTGCCCGCAAGGCGGCTATCGAGATGACCGAGAAGAACGCCCTCAAGACCCACCTGCACTTTGAGCTGGGTATCGACGAAGAAGATATCCCTTCCCCCTGGTCAGCGGCTTTCGCTTCGGCCGGTTCCTTCCTGATGGGTGCCCTGCTCCCGACCCTGCTGATTCTGCTCTTCCCCGAGGCCATCCGTATTCCGGTGACCTTCGCCGGCGTGCTGATCGCCCTGGCTATTACCGGTACCCTGGGCGCTAAGTGGGGCGGCTCCCCGCACTACGGCAAGGCCGCTGTGCGAGTGGTGGTCGGCGGTGCCCTGGCCCTGGCCGTCACCTTCGGCGTGGGCTCCCTGCTGGGTGCAACCGGCGTGGTCTAAAACGTCGAGATTCGGCCCCTGATTCTTTGAACCGGGGCGGACGCCGTCAGGCGGGTCTGCGCGAGCAGGCCCGCTTTTGTTGTGCCGTCCTGGGGCTCCCCGGGTGGTGGACTAGGGGTTAGGAGGTTGGTCCCGGGTTCAGGCTGACGACCTCCCAGCTGAAGGCGTCCCCGGCACTCTTACCGCAGGACGCCGGCCGCGGCGGCAGCTCGGTGCGGCGGGCGGTGACTACCCAGAAGCGTCCGTCGCGGTGGGCTACGTGGGATGCGTAGAGGTCGGGTTCGGTGGCGGTCATTTCGCTGGGACTCAGGTCCTCGGAGCCTACCTGCTCACCGGCGTCCGCCAGGAGGGTGCGGACGGCTACCTCGGCTACCTGCTCGATGGGGGAGTGGGAGGAGCGCCCGCGTAACCCGGTGAGTTCTACCCGGCCCTGCTGGGCACCCTGGGCTAAGGTCAGGGCCTGTTCGAAGGTCAGACGCCCGTAGGTGTAGCCGGTGGGCAGGCTGATAGCGACCGGGGCGAAGCGGTGCCCGCCGGTGTGGGAGCACTCCCAGACGCTGCCGTCCGCGAGTTGTTCGGATACAAAGGACGCAATGGGCCGGCCCCGTACCGCACAGCAGCGGTCGCGCTTGGAGTGGGTGCAGACAAGGGTCAGTGTTTCACGTGAAACAACCGCACCGGGTATATTTTCGGGGGTTTCGAGGGGAATGGAGAGCAAATCCTCCGCGCCTGTTACCTCAAAAGAGTAGAGCCGGGCGGGTGAAAAATCCCTACCCCCGGTAACCGCAAGGAAGGCGCGGCGGCGGGCGCCGGCGTCCTTAACCTTCTGCCCCTCACGACCGGGCTGCCGAATCAGCAGTAGGCGGGCGCCCGCCTGCGCCATCTTTTCTTTAAGGGCGGCTGAGAGTTCTGCCCCAAAGACGGTTCCATCGAGAATATCGCGGCCCCAGCCGCCGGGGTGCTCCAGCAGCACCCAGAGCATTTCGCGGGCAGCGGTGCCCGGCAGATTCTCATCAACCGGCAGGGAGCAGGAATCGGCAGGAATAGCGGGTGCGGTAGGGCTAGTCATGGGCATAAGTGTACGCCAGCGCGGGCCCCAAGGGGCAGCGAGTGTGCGTCATATCGTCGAGAGTGCGCACGGCTGCTGCACGCTCAGCGATATGACGCACGCTCGCGCAGGTCAGGGCTTCGCCTGCTCATTGGGTAGCCTAGATACATGACTTCACCCGCAGACTCAGCCCCCGCAGAGCCGCAGCCACCTGTGCGCATCGACGCCTGGCTCTGGTCGGTGCGCGTGTTCAAAACCCGCTCACTGGCGTCCACCGAGGTCAAAGCCGGGCATGTGCGCGTCAACAGTGAGCACGCCAAGCCCTCCCAGAAAATCAAACCCGGCGACACCGTCACCGTGCGCTACCCCGGCTGGGAGCGCGTGCTCATCGTGCGAAAAACCATCTCCAAGCGCGTCGGCGCCCCCGTAGCCGTCACCTGCTACGACGACATCTCCGCCCCCAAACCCGCCTACCTCACCAGCGGCGCCCTGCCCCGCCGCGACCGGGGCGCAGGCCGACCCACCAAAACTGAGCGCCGCGCCCTCAACAAGCTCCGCGGCTACGAGAAAGAATAAGTATGTCCCACACCCTGCGCCCGGCCGTCCTTGCTGACGTTCCTGCCCTCTCCGCCTTCGCTAGCGCACATTTCCCCGACGCCGCCCCGTCCGTGGTCCCCCGCGAGTTCGTAGCGGCCTTTGTGAGTGAAAACCTAGATGAGGCGTCCTTCACCCGCTACATTGAAACCGGCGCCTACAGCTTCATCCTGGCCGTCAACGAAGCGGGCGACATCATCGCCTACTTTGGCATCGACCACGAGGCACCCCAGCCCGCCGAAATCCCCGGCAAGGCCGCCTACCTGAGCAAGTTCTACCTCTCCGCAGAAACCCGTGGAACCGGTCTGGCTAGGGAACTCATGGACGCCGCTATCGCCGCCGCCCGCGCAGACGGTAAAGACGGCCTGCACCTTGGCACCCATCAGCTCAACCACCGCGCCCAGGCCTTCTACGAAAAGATGGGATTCACCCGGGTGGGTGAACGCACCTTCCAGCTCACTGCCACCGAAGTCGCCCACGACTACATCTACCACCTGTCTATTTAAAACCTGAAGATTATGCAGGTCGGTGCTGTATCATGACTCTACGCCTTGCCTTCCCCCACTCACTCGCAGCGGCAGGGCTCGAGGAGAATAATGAATTTTGAGATCCGCCCACCTGTGCCCGCAGAGGCCAGAGCGTGGGAAGAGCTGCGCATGACGTCCTGGCGTCACGCCTACGCAGGCACATTTACCCCCGAAATGTTCGCTAAGCAGGAAGAGCAGCTGGACGCCCGCGCCACCGGATTTGCAGAGTGGCTTGATTCCACCGGTGGCACCGGTGAAGATATTCAGCAGCAACTGGGCCAGCACCGCCGCGCCCTGGTGGCGGTAGAAAAGGACGTCGCGGGCAAACTCCTGGGTCTGGCCTTCGCCTCCCAGATGCCGTATGAGGTGCAGAAACTTGAAATGCTCTACCTGCTGCCCGAGGCCTTCGGCACGGGAGTTGCCCAGGCTCTGCTGGGCGATGTGCTCGACCCCGGCCCGGCCGAACTTGAGGTGCTTTCCACCAATGCCCGCGCGATTCGTTTCTATGAAAAAGAAGGCTTCACCATCGCCCGCTCTGACGAGTTTGCGGGCCGTAAAACCTACATCATGACCCGGCCCTAGCGGCCCCACTTTTGACTGTAACGCTAAATGCCATGTGCGCGGTAACGATTCGCGCCCATGGCATTTATCGTTACCCTCAGCCGAGGTGGAGCGGTGCGCGGACGCCGGTGGTAGGGTGAAAGAGTCAGGCCGGGTTAGCCCCGCTGTGAGGAGCCCGGTTCGAACCCTCACCAAGGAAAACACCCTATGACTAGCTCACCCGCCGCGCCTGGCCGTCCGCCCCTGAACCGCGACACCACCGTCTGCATCTCCCTCTCGGGCCGCCCCTCAAACCACGGCATTAAGTTCCACAACTACCTCTACGAAAAGTTTGGCCTGGACTTTCTCTATAAGGCCATGACCACCACCGACATTGAGGCCGCTATCGGCGGCGTGCGGGCCCTGGGAATTCGCGGGTGCTCGGTGTCCATGCCCTTCAAGCAGGCAGTGATTCCCCTGGTCAACGAGATGGACCACTCCGCTGAGGTGATCGGTGCGGTCAACACCATTGTGAACACCGACGGCTACCTCAAGGCCTACAACACCGACGTGATTGCGGTGGCATCCCTGCTGGCCTCCCACCGGGTAGACCCCGCCCTACCCTTCCTGCTGCGCGGCTCTGGCGGCATGGCGGCGGCTGTAGCTGGAGCTTTCTACGACGCGGGCTTCCGCACCGGCACCATCATCGCCCGCAACGAAGAGGCGGGCCTGGCCCTGGCCGAGCGTTACGGCTACACCTGGGCTGCTGAGGTGGGCGAGCTGACCGCCCCCGTCATTGTGAACGTCACCCCCATCGGTATGGAGGGTGGCCCCGAGGTCGATGCCCTGGCCTACCCAGCCCCCGCGATTGAGGCTGCCCAGGTGGTCTTTGATGTAGTCGCCATGCCCGTTGAAACCCCGCTGATTCGGGCCGGACGGGCTGCGGGCAAGGAAGTGATCACCGGTAGCGAGGTCATCGCCCTGCAGGCTGCTGAACAGTTCAAGCTCTACACCGGGGTTGAGGTCAGCGATGCCGATGTGGCCGAGGCAGAAGCCCAGGCCAGCTAGGTTCTTGAACGTAACCGAAACCTTCATCTGCGCGTTCTTTGCACACGCAGATGAAGGTTTCGCTTACCCATACGGACGCCGGTAGGGTGGTTTTATGCCCTCTACACCGTCTTCTTCACCCCGGCAGCCTTCGCTCAACCGCCAGATTCTTGCCCTGGCGGTACCCGCCTTTGGAGCGCTTATCGCTGAGCCCCTGCTGGTTCTGGCTGACTCTGCCATCGTGGGTCACCTGGGTAGTGCCCCGCTGGCTGGCCTGACGCTGGGCTCAACCGTGGTGCAAACCTTGGTGGGTTTCATGGTTTTCTTGGCCTACTCGACTACTCCCGCAGTAGCCCGGGCCGTGGGTGCCGGGGATACCCCTAGCGCTTTTGCCGCCGCCCGCAATGGCCTGTGGGTGGCCGCTGGCCTGGGTATTTTCTTCGGGGTACTGCTGGCGCTGACCGCAGGCCCCCTGCTGGGCGCGCTGGGGGCGAGCGGGGACGTCCTCGCCCATGCCACCGCCTACCTGTTGCCCTCCCTGGCGGGTCTGCCTGGCATGCTCCTGGTACTGGCGGCGACCGGTGCCCTGCGCGGTTTTCAAGACGCAAAGACCCCCCTCTACGTCGCCACTCTTGGTGCCGCTCTCAACGTGCCGCTGAGCTGGGCCCTGGTTTACCCGGCAGGGTGGGGTGTGGCAGGTTCTGCGGTAGCGACGGCTGCGGTGCAGTGGGGCATGGCCCTGGCGCTGACCTACGCGGTGGTGGCGCGGATGCGGGCACCCGGCTCTACTGCCCGCCCCTCCGGCTTATCGGTGCGGACGCGGGTGCCCAGCTGGCTACCCGACCGCGCCGGACTAGCCGCTGTTTTTAGGGTGGGGGCCTGGCTGATGGTGCGGGCCGCCTGCCTGCGAATTGCCCTGCTGGCTACGGTCTTTGTGGTGACCAGCCAGGGGGAGAAAAACCTGGCCGCCTACCAGCTGACGATGGCTTTCTTTAACCTGCTGGCCTTCGCCCTAGACGCCCTGGCCATTGCCGCCCAGGCCCTGCTGGGTAAGGAGATGGGCGCGCAGGATCTTTCAACCCGGCAGGGGCAGGGCGCGGTGGTTCAGCTCAAAAACCGCCTGGTGCGGTGGAGCCTGGCCTTTGGCCTGGTTACGGCGCTGGTCTGCCCGGCGGTCGGGTTTGGCCTGGCCTGGGTGTTTACCCCCGACCCTGAGGTGCAGCGCCTCTTTGCCCTGTCGCTGCTGGTGCTGGCGGTGGGCCAGCCCCTGGCCGCTTACGTTTTTATTCTGGACGGCGTGCTCATCGGCGCCCAGGACGTGCGCTACCTGGGTCTGGCTGGGCTCTTTACCCTGGTGGCCTATCTGCCGGTGCTGGCCGGGTTGTATCTCTGGTTCGGGTCCGGTGCGGACGCTCCCGCCCAGTTCGCTGGGGGCACCTCCTGGGGCTGGGGCGGTCTGTTTGATGCCCCCACCCTGGCCTACCTGCTGCTGTGGTGCTCCTATGCCCTGTGGTACATGGGCGCCCGCGCCCTCACCCTGGGCTGGCGGGCCCGCAGTGGGGTTTGGGTGGCTTAGGGAGGCTTGAGTTATAAGAAGATGACCGATAAATCCCCAGATTGGTTATAATATCAGCTCTATGGAACTAAAGAATTTGGAATGGTCGTATAAAAACTCTAATAAGTCAAAATTTCAACAAATAACCTATGGTTTAATGACTATTAATGGAAAGACCATAAGAACTGTTGTACAGGTGGCGAAAAAAGATGAAAACTGCGACTACTGATATTTCAGATTTTATCTACATAGTTTTGCACATCCCTTTTGGGGATGTATCAGTTGCGGCTGTATATTCCACCTACCAGAAGGCAGAGAAATACTGTCAGGTCTATCGTGAGACAGAAAAATCTGTAGCCCCCTGGATTATCTGCGCACCTAAAAGAACCAGGCTCTATAATCTTTACCCCCAGACCATGGGGCAGATGGGGGCAATACGGGAAAAAATATCGGCAAACCCTTACTCTCAGGAAGGGATGGATTCTGATGTCTCTCCCGGAGAAATTGGCCATGATGGTTATATTCTCTTAGTGGAAGGTAGCTCCAATGCCCCTCACATCTTGGGTGTTTCCCCCGTCGCAAGTTGGGGGGAAGTTGACCTTTATACGGATGAATACCTTGCTGTCCATCCTAAACAGGTTATTGAATTTTGGAATTACACTATAGATACTATATATTTTCCTTTAGTGGAATATGATAATGAGAGAAAAGTTTTCATCAATAAAATAGATGGAAATATTTGGTAAATTCAAGACGTAGAAATTTATCGCTAAAATAAAATTTAGGCTCAGAAAAAGGTTTGCTCATAAGGGGTGCCCAGTACATATCAGATAGTACAAATAACCTGATGGTTGAGAGATATGGTAGAACCCTGCTAGTAGTTCTTCAGTCAGGTTATGTCGGCGGTAGATCAGTGTTAGGGCTCCATGAGCTCAGCCAGCAGTGCTTCCACGCGGTGCTCCTGGCCGGTGGCGCGCAGTAGCTCAATGCAGGCGTCCAGGGCAGCAGCACGGGACTTTTTCAGTCTCAAAGGCTCAAAAAACTCCGCCGCTAACTCATAGCGGCCAATCGCCAGCTCACTCTGCCCGGCAGCAGTCGCAGCTTCAGCGGCAACCATCAGTAGGCGGGCTGCCCGCTCCAAGCACTCGTTCTCGCGGTAGGTCTCAACCAGCTCATCCACGAGCTGCTGGCCGGTAGACTCACCGGTTGCGAGTGAAAGACGGGCAGCGAGATCCTGAGCCTGCAGGAAAGCCAGCAGGTCGGGGCGGACGCCCGGGGCGGCGTCCCCGCCCTGGTCACCGTGGGCTGGGGCAAGAGCCTGCTGGGCCAGCTCCTGTAGCTCACCCACCGGAGTACGAAGGGCTTCAAGCTCATTGACCAGTTCGGCAACCGGTGCCCACACGCGCACTACCTCGGCCAGCAGGGCCGGGGCGGCGCTGCCGTCCGCTAGCAGGGGCCAGGCCGTCTCAAAGAATCCGTGGGCCTCAAGCGCTTGCGCCCCCGTGACCGACCTACCGGCCAGCACCAAGAAAGCAGCCTCGGCGTAGGCCAGACCTGCCTCAAGGGAAGCCCCTGCGGTCTCATGCCCGCGGGCCACCGCCAGGTAAGACTCCACCGGGGTAAAGGACAGGGGAGTAGCCCCCTCCGCGCCCGCACCCTGGGTCTGCGCGCCCGCGGCGGCGTCCGCTCTGGCTGAACTAGCCGCACTAGCTGAATTAGCCGAACCGGCCCCGTCCGCCCCGGTAGGCAGTACAATGGGTGTCAGGGCGTCCAGTTCGGTGGCGGCCTCCAGGGACTCCGAGAACCGGGTATTACCCGCCCGGCGGTCAAAGGCCTGCGCTAGTGGCCGGGATTCGGCCAGTGCCCAGTCGTAGAGCTCCTTCAAGGTAGACCGTTCGACCTGACCGGCAGGCCGCAAGCCGGTGGGCATATCCCCGTTGTCCTCTAAAGCCCAGGCCAGGCCAGCGACAATATAGCGCAGGAAATTGCGGTTATCGCCGGGATCCCCCGCCAGGTCAAGGGCACGTTTGCCGTGGTCAGCCAGCAGGTCAAAGGCCGCCTGAAGGTTCTGGCCGCGGGCCAACACCTCAAACTCAACGCCCAGGTCGTCCGGATCATACTGGTCGCGGTTGGCCGCTGCTCGCAGTAGGTGACGACCGGCTGCTTCGCCGTCCCCCAAATGCAGGTAGGCAAGCGCCAGCTGCCGGTGGGAAGCCGCAGGCTCCCGGTTACACAAATCTTCGGTGGGGGCACCCAGGCGGACGGCCGCCTCAAACTCCCCGTCTGTCACGTGGTCGCGCAGAATCCCGCCGTGCCTGCAGGAGCCGCAGTCCATCTCGTCCTCACCGTGCGCCAGCCAGCGGGCGCGCCAGGTCTCGGCGGCCTCGTCCTCGCCAATATGGGTAGCCCACATGTACTCGGCCCGGTCAGGGGCCATCTCGCCCATGCCCGCCAGGCGGTAGCGTCTGCGCATCTCATCGAGCAGCTCGCGCGCCTGCTCCTTAGAGATCTGCGGGTAGGCGGTCATATCGCCGATAATCCACTTGAACTGCCAGAAGAGGGTGCGGGCGGTGAACTCGTCAAAGTGCTCGGGGTGGGCGTCGTAGAGACGCAACAGCTTAGAGAACACCGCAAAGGACGCCGGGGTCGGCTGCCCAAAAACATAGGCCTCCACCAGGTTGAGGTAGGCCTCGGGCAGCATGGATTCGGGGCCCTCCCGTTCTAGGGTGCGGGTGATGTACTCCATGGCGGCGGTGCGGGCGCTACCGTAGGGCAGGTCGCGGGTTGCGGCAATTTTCTGGGCGGCTTCGTGGGTGGACCACACAGTTTTCTCCCTTGTTGGTAGCTATCTTTAGGGCTGGCGCAGGGCAGCTTCAAGCAGCTGGGCCAGGCTATCGCTGAGCAGGTTGGTTTCAGCCCCGCGCAGGCCCTCACCGGCGAGCATGAGGGCAGAGAGGTAGAGGGTTGTCAGACCCGGCTCAAAGGACGCGTGCTCCGGCTGATGCAGTAGGCGGCGGGTATTTTCGTTGGCGTCGTTGAGCACCAGGGTGCGGGTCGGCTCGGTTGCCGTCTCGGTGAAGGAGCCCAGTAAGCCGCCCCAGGCGCCACCGGCGTCCTCGGCCTCCTGGGTCAGGTCGCGGGCGCGCTCGGCCTCGGCATCCCGTAGCAGGACCGCGGGCACTTCGGCGGGGTCAAAGGTGCGCAAGAGGACGCCGCAGTCCTGGGTCGCCAGTACCGCCCGGGCGCGCTCCAGGCCGCGCAATACCTCGAACTCGCGTTCCATTTCAACCGCTGCCAGGGTCTGGGTGACGTCCTTGCTGGTCAGCTCGGTGACTTTCCAGCGGGGCCGGTCAGCTAGCTTGGCCAGCAGGTCGGCATCGTAGACGTAGCCGCCGTTGACCACCCACAGCCCCTGGGCTCGCGCCACCGGAGCCACCCTGCGGTAGGCCTCGGTGGTGGGGGTGTAGAGCACCTGCCCGGTCTCTTCAATGACCTGGGCGAGCGTAGCGATACCGCCGGTGGTTTCAAAGGGCAGGGAGCGCGCTACTACATCGAGCATGTCGTCGCTGGCTAAGGCCACCGCGCGCAGGGCTAGGGAATGGGTTTCAACAAAACGGTCGCGCAGGGTACTGGGTTTAGAGAGGGTAGCGGTAATCCAGGTTTTGAGCTGCTCACCGATAGCCTCACGGGTGAGTAGAAGGATTTCGTCCTCGCGCAGCTGCTCGCGGGAGGCGGTTGGGGTCAGGGACTCCGAGTTCACCACGGCCCGCACAAAGAAAGCCCAATCGGGTAGCAGGGTATCTTCGCGGGTATTGACCAGCATGTTCTTCACATAGACCCGGTGACGGCCGGACCCCGGTGATACCGCCTGCGGCAGAACATAGGCCACACCGGTTGTGCCGGTGGCGGGCACGTCGATCTCAAGAGCAGCCAGGGGAGTGAAGCCCAGGGTCTTCTCGGCGTAGTTGGTCAGGGCCAGGGCTCGTTCGTGCTGGTTGGGCTGGTGCTCACCCTCCCCCTTAGCCCAGGGCAGGGCAGGTAAGGAAATGCGGCGCCAGATCCGCTGACCGGCAGCCGTTACTCGAACCGCCACCTCCACCGGGAGCATATCGGCGTAGTCGCTGGCCAGCGTCACCACCGTCTCCTCGGCAACCCAGTGGGCGGCGTCCGCCCGCGCCTTGAGGCGAATCGTCGTACCAACCTCGGGAACCTGACCGGCGGCGTCCTCACCGCCGGTTAGTTGAAGCACCTCAAAGGTGCCATCCGCATGACCCAGCCAACGCACCGGGGCAGCCCCCGGCAGGGCGCTCTGCGAGGTGACCTCAACCGTATCGGCAATCAAAAAACAGGCCAGTAGGCCAATACCGAACTGGCCCAAAAACTCGGCGCGCCCCTCGTTAAAGACCTCATCGCGTTTAGAGGTGCGGCCAATCGTCGCCAGAAACTCCTCAGCCTGCTCGGCCGTCAGGCCCACACCGGTGTCGGTAATGGTGATGCCGGTGCCGTCCTCCCAGGGTTCCAGGAGCACCCGGGCAGGGGCGTCGCCGTCCTGCTCGCGGCGGGCAGTAATAGCGTCAACCCCGTTCTGAATCGCCTCGCGCAGGTAAACCTGCGGGCCCGAATACAGGTTCTTCGACAGCAGCTCAACCAGGCCACCCAAATCAACTTTAAAACGCTGTGACAAGGCTATTCCTCCCCGCCGAAGGTGGAGGCCACGGTTTCGAAGTACTCCAGCGAAGTCTGCAGGGCAGCGCGCAGGTGCTCATCAATCTGGGCGTCCGTCACCCCGCCCGCGTAAACCATGCTCAGCTCAACCGGCAGCACTACAAACCCCTGCCCCTCCTCTTCAACCCGGTAGGGGAAGACCTTGGGGAAGAGGTTCTGCTGGTTCCAGGCGTTGGTGAACTCGTTGAGGGCGGGCAGCGCCTCGAGAGGGAAGGTACCCCGGTAGCTGCCGCGCACGCTCAGCAGGTCGCGGCTGGCGTTACTGGAGAGGGTGTAGTAGAAGTAGCCCCGCTCAAAATGGAACACAGCGGCCCCGTCATCGCCCAGCTCGTAATCCACCTCAAGGCGGTCAAGAGCCTGCAACATACGCTCATCGGTGAGCGGCTTGAGCAGCTGCGCGGCAGACTGGACGGACTCAAAGTACCCCATGGTTCCTCTTTCAGCGGTGGAAGATAGTGGTGCGGTTCCTTCTATCCTATAGGTTCGGGCGAAGGTGGGGTTGGGGTGGAGGGCGGATACGGACGCTGAGATCTGTCGAGACCGCCCTACAGGTTGGTGATAGCATTTGCTATCTTAAAACTATGGACACCGTGCAGTTATCCGAGGCGGCTCACACCGCCCAGCAAAAGATAGAAGAAGGACGCCAGCAGCTCGTGAACGCTGTGCGTTCGGCTTATCGGGCGGGCATGTCACAGCGGGCTATCGCTCAAGTCGTTGGGCGAAGCCAACCAGAGGTTTCCCGTATCATTCATTTTCATGGAACCTCGCCTCACGGCCGCGCTCTTAGAGAGCGCCGGGCAGAGCTCATAGACTATTTCGAAGAACACGGGGTAGATAACGTGAGGGTCTTTGGGTCTGTAGCAACTGGTCAAGATAAACCCACATCAGATATCGACCTGCTTGTCACAGCGCACAGGCCTCTCGGCCTGCTTGCACAGAGCCGTTTGCAGGCTGAAGCTACACAGATTCTGGGCGCCCCTGTTGATATTGTTTTTGACCATGCGATTCGCCCCGATGTGCGTGACCGAATTGTGAATGAAGCGGTGCTCTTATGAGTAGAACGATTGAACGGAGCCTTTAACCCTCTACGCCCCTTCGCTCCTGACTCCGGGGTGATGCACCGGGGGCAGAAACGAAAGGGCGTAGGTTAGGGGCCTTGATTCTTTAGGCGCTCGCCAGGGCGGCCCGGCGGGCCTGGCGTTCGGCTTCTACCTTATCTTCGCGGCGGTGGCGAATCCAGATGCTCAGGGCAGTGCCCGCAACAGCCAGGGTAATCCAGCCCAGCAGCCAGACAATACCCGTTGCAATACCGATGGAGCCACCGGCAATCAGGGAGCGGAAAGCCTCCAGCGCGTGAGTCAGCGGCAGCCAGGGGTGGATAGCCTGCAGGAAGGCCGGGGCGGTCTCAATCGGGTAGGTACCGCCCGCCGCACCAATCTGAACTACGGTCAGAATCAGGGCGATGAAACGGCCGGGGGCGTCCAGTAGGGCAATCAGGGCCTGGTTGATAGCTAGGAAGGTGATAGAGGTCAGAATAGCGAAGCTGGTCAGACCCCAGAAGTTCACCTCTTCAATGCCCACCCAGTAGTGGATCACGGTAGACATCACCGTGCCCTGCAAAATACCCATGAAGAGTACCGGAACCAGGGCACCGCGCAGGGTGCGCAGGCCGGAGTGGCCGCCGCGGGCGAACTTGCTGGAGATCGCCGGGTACATCATGAAGTAGGCGATAGCGCCGACCCACAGGCCCAGGGTCATGAAGTAGGGGGCCAGGCCATGGCCGTAGGTGGGCACCTCGTTCAGGCGGGTTTTCTCAATGGTGACGGGGTCGCTGGTGACCGCGCTGAGTTCGCTGGCCTGGTCGGTGGTGTAGCTGGGAACCTGCCCCACGGCGTCCCCCAGGGAGGTTGCTAGCTGGGTGTTGCCGTCCTCTAGCTCGTTCAGGCCGTTGGCCAGGGAGGACGCCCCGTCCACAGCTGAGCCTGCCCCCTCATTGAGGGTTGCGGCACCGCTGGCGAGACTGGTGGCGCCCGATGAAAGGCTGCTGGTTCCTTCAGCGAGGGTCTGGGCGCCGTCATTGAGGGTGGCGGACCCGTTAGCCAGGGAACTGGTGCCCTCGGCCAGGGTGGACGCGCCCGATGAGAGGGTGCCGGTGCCGTCCGCTAGGGTGGATGCACCGCTGGCCAGAGTGCTGGTGCCCGAAGCGAGTGAGGCTGCCCCGTCATTGGCCTGGGAGATAGCGGTGACCAGGGCGCCCAGGCTGGTGGAGAGGGTTCCTGCCTTGCTGTTGAGGGTTGCAGCTCCCTGGCTAAGGGCGTCTGCCCCGTTAGAGAGGGAGGTTGCGCCGCTTGCCAGCTGGCCTGCCCCGCTGTCGAGAGCGGACGCCCCCGCAGCCAGCTTGGTCAGGCCGCTTGAGTTGGTGCCCACCAGGGTATCTGCCCCGGTGGCGAGCTGCCCGGCGGCTGTGTCTACAGCCCCGGCCCCGCTGGCAAGGGCGGACGCCCCCGCGTTGAGCTGCTGCAGAGCAGCGAGTTTCTGCTCATCGGTGAGGTTGCCCCAGTTGTCGATGAGGGCCTGTGAGCTGGTCGAAAGGCCCTGCGCGCCGCTGGCAAGGGTGCCGGTGGCGGTGTGCAGCTGCTCCGCGCCGTCGGCGAGATTCTGGGCACCGGTGACGGCGGCGTCCGTACCATCCGAGAGGGTGGTGGCGCCGCTTGCAAGCTGCCCGGCGGCGTCCTCAAGGCTCTGCGCGCCGCTGGCAAGGTCAGAGGCACCGGACGCCAGGGCACCGGTGCCCTCGGTCAGGGCGGGGAGCTGCTCGGGTAGGGCAGATACGGCGGAGTCGATCTGGCTCAGGCCGTCCGAGAGGGAGGCCGCACCGTTGGCGGCACTATCAGCACCGTTCGCCAGCGAGGTGGCGCCGCTGTTCAGTTCCGCGGCACCGGAAGCCAGGGAGGACGCGCCGTTATTCACCTGAGTCGCGCCGTCGGCTAGGGAGGCTGAACCGGACGCCAGCGAGCTAGCGCCATTGTTCACCTGAGTGGCGCCGTCCGCCAGGGTGCTTGCCCCGGAACTTAACTCGCCGGTGCCCGACTTGAGGTCGGTCAGGCCCACCACGAGCTCGTCGGAGCCTTCCTTGGCGCTGGTGGAGCCGTCGGCGAGCTGGCTGGCGCCGTCCGCCGCCTGCCCCAGGGAGTCGTGGATATCGGTGAAGCCCGCGTAGATGTTGTTGAGGTACTCGGTTGATACCTTGCTGGCCAGGGTGTCGGTGACCGCCGTGCCCAGGGAGCTGGCGATATTGCCCGAGATGATGTTGGAGCCGTCATTGGTGGTGATGGTCAGCTTGGCGGTCTGGGCTGCCGCCGCGTCGTTTTCAGACACTGACGCGACGTTCGCAGAGAAGTCAGACGGAATCGTCAAAATAGCCTGGATGTCACCGTTTTCGAGCTTGGTCTGTGCTTCGTCGGCGCTCATGGTCGACCAGTCAAAATTCTGTTTACTGTCGTTGCTCAGAAGCTCGTCGGTGAGGTCTTGACCCAGGTTGAGCGTGCTGCCGGTGGCTGTGGTTGCCGGTGAATCTTCATTCACAATCGCTGCCGGAACGGCGTCAATCGTGCCCGTGGGGTCATAGTTAGCCCAGGTTAGAATGCCTGAGTAAATCGAGGGGATGATAATAACGGCCAGCAGTACCAGGTACTTCATGGGGCTGAAGCGATGCGGGTGCAGCTTGGGGCGTTTAGCGCGTGTTGAGGGCACGGGGTTTCACCTGCTTTCAGGTTGTAGGGTCAGTAAAAATCAAGGGGGCGGGCTAGGAGATAGCTGCCCGCATCATCTGGGCCAGGCGCTCGCCGGTGGCTTCTGCGGTGTTTTCGCCGGTGAAGTCAGTGGCCAGCCAGCGGACGGCCAGCCAGGCGACCCCGGCGGCAACGAACTGGACGTAGTCGCTGGTGAGGTCGGGGTTCTTGGCGATGAAACGTTCGGCAACGGCCGGTCGGCTGAGAAAACGGTGGCTGAGGAAGTCGATGAGCTCGGCGACCAGGGAGGAGTTGCCCGAGATAGCCAGTACATTGCGGTAGAAATCCGCGTCGGCCTGCAGCTGCTTGAGCAGGTTGGTGCTGACCTCGCTGGTAAAGACAGCAACGGACGCAGCGGGGTCGGCTGGTAGTAGGGCGTCGAAGGCAGCGCTGAGTTTGGTGAGGGCCGCGGCGTGAATGACCTCGTGCACGTCGGTGAAGTGCTGGTAGAAGGTGGGGCGGCTGACCCCTGCGGTCTTGACCAGGGTTGTGATGCTGAGGTTGCCGGGGTCGCTGGTGCCCAGGGCCTCGGTGGCGGCGTCGATGAGGGCTGCGCGGGAGCGGGCCGGACGCGGGTCGGCAGCGCGGGCGTCCTCTGCGGCGGGTGCCAGGGTGGGGGTCATAGCGGGTATCCTCTACCAACAATTTTTTCTTACAGATGTAAAGTTTACACTTGTAAAAAATATCGGCAAGCGGTGGGTGTGTGAGATAAGAAATAGCTGTCTAGGTAGATTATAGGCATGAACACACTGCCCCGCCCCCTCGCCTTTGCCGCCCTGGCCTGCGGTGCTGCCGCAGCCGCGTCCGCCCTCTATCACCGCTACAAACCCCTGCCAGCTGGCCTGGATGTTACCGGGCCCTGGCGAAGCGGGCAGGTAGAGCTGTTGGCAGACCTCACCTACACGGCCGCCGGTGAAAGCCGGTCTGACCAGCAGATTTTCACCGCTGTTGAGGGGGTCATTGAGCGGGCTGCACGCTTCTTGGTGCTCGATATGTTCCTCTTCAACAGCGACTATGACCGCTCCAGTGGCCGCACCTACCCGGCCCTCTCCCAGCGCCTTACCGAGGCCCTTCTTGCCAAGCGGGCCGCCGCCCCCGATGTGCCCATCGTACTCATCACCGACCCCATCAACACCTTCTACGGCAGCTACCCCCTGCCTCATCTAGAGCGACTGCGGGCCGCCGGGGTGCAGGTGGTTGAAACCCGGCTAGAGGCCCTACGCGACTCCAACCCCGCCTACTCCGGCTTCTACCGGGCAGCCCTGGCGCACCTGGCGGAGCTCCCAGCTGTGCTGCCCAATGCCCTGGCACCGGGCGGGCCGCGCGTCTCTGCCAATGCCTACGCCCGACTCTTTAACTTCAAGGCCAACCACCGCAAGGTGGCCCTGTCTGAGGCCGAGGCTGTGGTGGCGTCCGCCAACCCGCACGACGCCTCTGCGCCCAACTCCAACCTGGGTTTGCGGGTCACTGGTGCTGTGGTGGGCGACCTGCTGGCCAGTGAGCTGGCGGTTCTAGACTTTTCTGCTCCCGATCTTGCCCGTTCCCTGCGGGGGCTAAGGTTTGCTGGTGGTGTTGAGCTCCTGGGTCAGGCGTCTGAGGTGCAGTTGGTGACCGAGGGCGGTATTCGCACTGCGGTGCTGGAGCTGCTGGCGGGTGCCGGCGCGGGGGACCGGGTCTGCCTGGGCATGTTCTATCTATCGGAGCGCGCTGTCATTACCGGGCTTAAAGCGGCTGTGGCCCGTGGCGCTTCGGTGCAGGTGGTGCTCGACCTCAACATTGACGCCTTTGGCCGCACAAAAACCGGCCTGCCCGCCCTTCCCGTTGCGCGAGAGCTGGTACGGGCCGGGGTTCAGGTGCGCTGGTACGCCACAGGGGGCGAGCAGTTCCACCCCAAGTATCTGGCGGTTCACCGAGGGGCGGACGCTCCCGCCCCGGCAGATTCTGGCGGCTTTGAGCTCCTGAGTGGGTCGGGTAATTTCACCCGCCGAAATATTTGTAATTACAACCTAGAAACCAGTCTGCGGGTGCGCGCCGCGGGTGACTCCGCCCTGGCCCAGGAGTTCTCTGCCTACTGGTCCCTGATCTGGAATAATGAACCGGTAGACGGCGCCCAAACCACCTTCACCCTGCCCTATGCAACCAAGGCGGGCGGGGGCGTCCTAAAATCGACCCTACAAACCCTGGCCTACCGCGCCCAGGAGGCGACGGGGTTGGGGACCTTCTAGGTGTAGACAGTGCAAAAGTTTGTAATACGTGCAATAAATGAAAACACTTGCACTTATTTCACTTAATCGATAGTCTGAGGATGTATAAATCCAAGAACCTCTACCATCAAGGAAGACGATGACCGCGCAGACTCTCAAAAACACTGCGACTATCGAAACAAGCCAAGCTGTGGCTCAAGAGGCTCATAACCTTCTCACTCATCTTGAGAAGTCACCTGCGCTGTCTGTGTCGTTGACTGTATCTGGCGAGGCCAGTGAAGTGCTGGGGCCAGAGCTGGTCGCAGCGTTGAAGGCAACCCTGTCAATCATCAGTCAAGGAGGTCAAGCGCAGGTTGTCTCCGTACCCAAGGATCTGACTACGACTGTGGCGGCCCGCCGCATCGGGGTTTCTCGCCCAACTCTTATGAAGCTCATTCGTGAAGGTCAGATTCCTGCCCATCAGGTAGGTACCCACTGGCGTGTTCGCACGGTAGATGTTGATGCTTACAGGGCGCAGCTGCTTGCTGTGAAAACTGCTGAACAGAAAGCTGCCTTCGAAGAGCTTATGAAACTTGACGAAGAGCTCGGAATTTTAGACTAAACAAAATAGAAATATCGCTACTTGTGCTACCCCACGTCTTTAGGATGGGGTGGTATGAGTAGCGATATCTATCGGATAGTTCTCGACACCAACGTGCTGATGAGCAAGACGTTGAGAGACTGGATTTTCCTTACCTGTTTGGAGACAAATAATCTTTTTTATCAGGTATATCTTTCGCAGGGTATCTTAGATGAGTTCGGTTATCACTGGCGTAAACAGCATCCACACCATGATGATGCCGTAAGGCAGCGCTATATGAAGCAGAATATGGATAGCGCGACGGGCATTGTGGAGGGGTTTAAAGTAGAAACTCCTGCCGGATATCCTGACGAGCATGACGCCCATGTTCATTCGGCCGTGCTTGCATCTACAGCGGATGCTCTCATAACCGATGATTCTAAACTGATAGCTTTTGGTCAAAGTTGCCAAGGGGAGGAAGCCCTGCCCTATGACACCATGAGTGCGGATGACTTTCTCATGCAGATGGCTCACTTCATACCCCCAGAGATTCTCGACTCGGTGTACCTAAAACAGGAAACCTATCTTGAGCATAGGAACCCTGATGCAACTGTACCTAGCTTGCTTCGACAAGCAGGGGCTTTGAATTTTGCTCGTCACCTTCAAACGGTTGTAATTCCGCGTTTATGATGTGGGACCTGGTCTAGATGAAAACCTTATGACCTAC
Source organism: Rothia nasimurium (assembly GCF_042660305.1). Taxonomy (NCBI): domain Bacteria; kingdom Bacillati; phylum Actinomycetota; class Actinomycetes; order Micrococcales; family Micrococcaceae; genus Rothia; species Rothia nasimurium. Next base: position 39,262 of record NZ_JBHSTW010000010.1, on the reverse strand, counting down.
TCTTCGGTGGACTCATGCGGGCCTAGTCTGCGAGACTATATGGAGTTTTCCCTTACCCTCTTTCATCCTGCCGGGGGAGCTCTTTTGTCAGCAGGCTTGCTATGCTGGCGGTGAGAGCAGGTAAAGACGCCTGCTACCCGACGCCAGAAAGGACGCAGCCGTGACACACCCACTTGATGCCAGAAGCACCCAGCCCGGAAGGCTCTCCCGCAGATTCCTTACCCTGCCCGCGCTATCGGCGGCGGGCGTCCTCACATTTGCACCCCTTGCCTTCGCACCGGCCCAGGCAACAGACCTGCCTGCTGCGCCGGCGTCCGGCAACATTCGCGACGACGCCAACCTGCTTACCGATGCCGAAGAGAACACCCTCAACGACCTCATCGACCAGAAAAACCGGGGTACCGACCGCACCCGCTTCGCCATCTACACCACCGACCAAAGCCCCGGTGACCTGCCCGACTACGCCACTGATCTGGGCAACGCCTGGGGCGTTGGCGACCAGGGTAAAGATAACGGAGCTGTGCTGGTCATCGATATGGAGGGCCGTGAAACCTTCATCGCGGTCGCCGACGGCGCCGGGGACTACATCAGCGATTCTGAGGCAGAAACCATCGCCAACGACGTCCTGGGCCCCTACCTCACCGATGGCAACTATGCCGCCGGTCTAGAGACCACCATCGACGAAATCTATGCCGCCGCAGAAACCGAGAGCGCAGATAGCAACCTGATCCTGTGGGGCATCCTGGGAACCCTGGGTGCTGTTGCCGCAATTATCGTCGGGTGGGTTTTCCGCGACTACCGTAAGGTCAAGCGGGCTGCCGAGGACGAGATGCGCCGAGCTAAAGAAGAGAACCCCGGCCTGAGCATTCCCGACGATATGCGTCGTGACTACATCAAATACCGCTACGCCAACCGCACCGCCCCGGTAGACCCCGACCAGCGCGAGGCCGAGCTCGCCGAGCAGGAAGCGGAGAACAAGGAGACCTACACCCGCTACGCCCCCACCTTTAGCACCTGGCTACCCCTCTACGCGATCATGCCCCACCTCTACTCGGGCAGCAATCACGTGCCGGAAAATTCGGGAGCATCAGGGGGTAGCTTCTCGGGCGGCTCCTCCTTCGGGGGTGGCGGGGGCTTTAGCGGCGGCGGTGGAGGCGGACGCTTCTAGGACGCCTCCGACCGGCTAGCCAGGCCCAGCAGGGCCCGGTGCACGGTGGTGTCGCCGGTGAGTTCCGGGTGGAAAGAGATGCCCAGCAGGTGGCCCTGCTGCACCCCGACCACCTGCCCGGCATGACGGGCCAGCACGGTGACGTCCTCACCCACCCGGGTAACAATGGGCGCGCGGATGAAGGCGGCCTTCACCGGCACCTGCCCGCCAGCATCGGTAAGCTGACCGGAGCCGTCCGCCCCGGTAGCACCCCAGGTCAGCTCAGTTTCTGCTGAGTCAACCTGGGAGCCAAAGGCGTTGCGGCGCACGGTCACATCGAGCAGGCCCAGGGTCTGCTGGCCTGCAGCCGGGTCCTCAATTTCCCGAGCCAGAAGAATCAGCCCGGCACAGGTGCCCAGGGTGGGAAGACCACCCGCGATAGCGTCAATCAGGGGCTGGCGCAGGCCAAAAATCCTGGTCAACCGGTCAATGGTCGTCGATTCCCCACCGGGAAGAACCAGGGCATCCAGCCCCTCCAACTGCTCGGGGCGCTTGACCAAAACCACCTGCGCCCCCAGCTTCTCCAGCAGGGACGCGTGCTCGGCGACCCCGCCCTGCAGGGCAAGGACGCCAACAACAGGGGGAAAATTCACTACCATCCACGCTCCGCCAGGCGGTGGGGGGCGGGCAGGTCTGCCACGTTGATACCGACCATGGCCTCGCCCAGGCCGCGGGAGGCGTCCGCAACCGCTGCAGGGTCGTTGTAGAAGGCGGTTGCCTTGACGATGGCCTTGGCGCGGGCCTCGGGGTTGCCCGACTTGAAGATGCCGGAGCCGACGAAGACGCCGTCCGCACCCAGCTGCATCATCATGGCAGCGTCAGCCGGGGTCGCCACGCCGCCAGCAGTGAAGAGCACGACGGGCAGTTTGCCGGTTTCGGCGACCTCGCGTACCAGTTCGTAGGGGGCAGCGAGCTCCTTGGCCTTGACGTACAGCAGGTCGGGGGCGGTAGCGTGCAGGGCTTGCAGCTCGGCAATCTGGGTCTTGATGGTGCGGATATGCTTGGTGGCTTCAGAGACGTCACCGGTGCCAGCCTCGCCCTTAGAGCGAATCATGGCAGCGCCCTCGGTGATACGGCGCAGGGCCTCACCCAGATTGGTGGCACCGCAGACAAAGGGCACCTTAAAGGCGTGCTTGTCGATGTGATTGACGTAGTCAGCGGGGGAGAGAACCTCGGATTCGTCGATGTAGTCAACCTTGAGGTGCTCAAGAATCTGGGCTTCTACGAAGTGGCCGATGCGGGCCTTGGCCATGACGGGAATAGAGACAGCGTCGATGATTCCCTCGATCATGTCGGGGTCGCTCATGCGGGCTACGCCGCCCTGGGCGCGGATGTCGGCGGGGACGCGTTCGAGAGCCATGACGGCTACGGCGCCGGCGTCCTCTGCGATTTTTGCCTGTTCGGGGGTGACGACGTCCATGATGACGCCGCCCTTGAGCATGTCGGCCAGGCCGCGCTTGACGAGGGGGGAGCCGGTAACGGTGGTTTCTGTGGTCTTGTTTTCAGTCATGGTTTCAACTGTGCCCGCCAATGTGGTCTAAGAATAGGGCCAGTTTCTAGCAAAGTTTTTAGACCACAGGTAGGGAGGCGGACACCCGTCGGCACGTTTTGGGGGGCAAGCTGTCCCCAAAATCTAAAATTTTTGGCCCTGCCAGCCAGCTGATGAAGAGGTTTGGGGGACAAACTTCCCCCAAAATCTTTGAAAAAATGAGCTATTTTGCTCAAAAAACCCACCCCTGGGGACAGCTTCAAATTTTTTTCCAAAAAATTTTTTCACCAGACAAGCGCGCTTTCATAAGGGTAAATAAAATTACTTCACGAGGAAAGTGGTAGTTTTGTCCCCATCTCGCCTTGTTTTGTCCCCCAAACGTCCTATAAAGTTTTCAACCGAAGCACAAAGGGCTAACCCAAAGCCCACAGGCTCCACCCAGGAGCCACACAAACCCACCCCAGGGTTCACCCGGATTCCCCAAGAATCCACACCCCGGCTCTCCCCAAGAGTCTCCCGTCCCAAACAAATACACACGAAAGAGACCCAAACCATGCTTTCTGTATCCCGCCGCAACTTCCTGTCACTGACCGCCGCAACCGCTGTAGCAACCGCACTGACCACCCAGGCAGCGCACGCAAACACCGGTACCGTGCTCAATGGCAACGGCCTGGCATCAGGCGTCCTGCGCTTTACCCCCCTGGCAGACGTCACCTACACCTCCCCCTTCGCCCATGCCTTCACCGATGCCCGCTCCTTCACCCCCATGGGCGCCAAGACCTCCGACGCTCTAGTTGAGGCAACCTACACCACCTCGCGTCCTGCCACTGGCACCGTTTACACCCGCGTCATCGCACGACGCGTTGCCACCGGTCGCGACTACTACACCGCCCTGCTGACCATCGGTAACACCGGCCAGCTGACCCTGCTGATCGAGCGCGTCATCAACAACCGCACCGTCATCCTGGGCCAGAAGGTCCTTGCGGCTACCGCCCCCACCTCAACCTTCTCTTACGAGCTGGCTCTCTCGGTGCGCGCTACCCGCCTCGTTGCCCAGGTTATCGTTGACGGCCAGGCCGTTGAAACCCTGGTAGCAAACGACAACGTCATCCCCTTCTACGGCACCCCCCAGGGCACCGGCACCGGCATCAGCGTTTACGCAGGCCGCACCGTCCCCTCCACCCACGTTGTCTCTGTTGCTAAGGCCAAGGCAGACAACTGGGGTGAGCACCGTGGCGCTCTGACCGCTTCAGGCTGGGGCAAGCTCATCTTCGAAGATGACTTCAACAACGGTGCAATCGACGGCGCTAAGTGGCGCGTACGCGATAAGTCCTACGTAGGGTACGACTCCGGTGTGAACCTCAAGGAAGCCGTCACCATGGGCGACTCCTCCGCCAAGATTTGGCTGAAGAAGCTGGCTACCCCCGTCACCTACAAGGACGGCAAGCTGCGCGAATGGGCCACCGGCTACATCGACACCATGGGCAAGTTCTCCGCTGAGAGCTTCCGCCTGGAATACCGCGCTAAGCAGCCCGCCTCAAACCCCACCCACATCGGCGCCTGGGGCGGCATCTGGATGCGCCCCAACAACACCGCTCTGCTCGGTGAAATCGACATCTCCGAGTCCTACGGCTACGCTTCCGGCAAGCAGAAGGTTGATATCTCCAACCGTTCCGAGGGCACTGTGCACTACGGCCAGCAGCAGGGTAACAAGGCTAAGAAGAACGCCCTGATTCCCGTACTGGGCCAGAACCTTGCCGATGAATACCACACCTGGGCAGTTGAGAAGACTCCTGCCGGTATCAAGTTCTTCTTTGACGGGGTTGAATACCTGTTCGTCTCGTCAGAGGATCCTCGCTACCAGGCCGCACTGCCTGCTGGTGAGAAGTTCAACATCCGTTTGTGCATGCAGGCAGGCAATGCCTACTGGGGTGGCCTCGCTGAGACCACCGCGGATTGCGCAATCGAGGTTGACTACGTACGCGTTTGGGAGTACGTAGGCTAGTCAGATTCCCTGGGAAGAATCTGATGCGAGAGGGGGTACCGGCGCCAGCAGCCCGGTGCCCCTTCTTCGTTTTGTTTGGGATAGGTGCCCGCCGCGTGTGCTTCGCGGCGGGCATTTTTCGTGGTGGACATTTTTCGTGGTGGACATTTGTCGTGGGGTGCGGACGCCGGTGGGCTAGTATCGGGGGAGCGCGGCTTTGATGTGAGGGGAGTGTAGCGTGGCGGGGTATTCGCGGTTTGATCAGTTGCCGGTGAGCGTGTCGCGGTCGGCGCCGGGTTCTTTGCCGTCGCAGGTGGCTGAGCAGATTCGGGCTCTGGTGCTGGGTGGTTTTCTGGTGGCGGGGGACCCGCTGCCTTCTACTCGCGCGCTGGCTGAGCGCCTGAATGTTTCACGTGGAACGGTTGTTTTTGCGTATGAGCAACTGGTGGGTGAGGGCTATTTAACCAGCGGACGCGGCGGCACCCGCGTGGCTGGAAACCTCACTCTGAGTGCCCCGCAGTTTCCTGGGGTTCCCGCCTCCGTGGGAGGAGCGGGTCCCGTCCAGCCCCCTGCTGGGAGCGGAGAAATGGGGCGGACGTCCGCGCACAGGAGGGTGCCGATCACCTCTCCTGCTGACACGGCTAACCGTGACCTCATCGACCTTCGCCCCGGTAGTCCCGATACCTCTCTGGTGGCAAGCTCCACCTGGCGGGCTGCCTGGCGACAAGCCGCTGCCAACCCGGGTACTGCCCACCCGCCGGCGGGTTCCTACGAACTGCGGGTGCAGCTGGCTGAGCACCTGAGACTCATGCGGTCGGTGCTACGCACCCCCGATGACCTCTTGGTAACTGCCGGTGCCCGTGATGGCTTTCGCCTGATTCTTACCGCCCTGCGCCGCCGGGTGCGCAACCGTCCACTTCGTATTGCGGTGGAGAACCCCGGCTACCCCTCCCTGCACCGCATACCCCTTGCCTTTGGTCACGAAATCCTACCGATTGAGGTTGATGGGCAGGGCCTCAACCCTGCCCACCTGCCTACGGGGCCTAACCGGCCCGACCTCGTCCTTATAGCCCCCAGCCACCAGTACCCGTTGGGGGCTTCCATGCCGCTGGCGCGCCGCCTGGAATTGCTGGCCTGGGCGCGCGCCCACGATGCTCTGCTCGTTGAAGATGATTACGACTCCGAGCTGCGCTATGTGGGCGACCCCCTACCGGCTCTAGCTTCTCTTGACCGCTCACCTCTGCCAGGTGGGGCCGAAGCGCATCCGGCCCGGTGGGCATCTGACCGGGTGGTAACTCTCGGATCCTTTGCCAAGATGCTGGCACCCGGCCTCAACCTGGGCTATGTGGTGGCCCCGCGACACCTACAGGCAGACCTGCTGGAATTGCGTGCTGACCTGGGTAATCCGGTCTCCTCGGTAGTGCAGGACGCCCTGGCCGCCTTTCTTGCCGCAGGCGGAGTGCGCCGCCATACGGCGCGTATGCGTCGGGTTTACCGCGGACGCCGGGAGCAAGTGCTCACAGCCTTGGAGGGTCTAGCCGGTCCGCAGGTATTGCCCATGGACGGAGGCCTGCATGCAGTGATTTATCTCCCCGGTACCGACCCTGCCCGGGGCACAAGCCTTGAGCAGGACCTGGTTGCCACTGCCCATTCAACCGGTGTACTGGTGGCCCCGCTGGGGGACTACTGGTCAGCCCGGGCAGAAACCGGTGAAGGCCTCTATGGGCTGGTTCTAGGTTTTGGTGCGGTCAGTGACCGCAAGCTGGCTCTGGGTCTGGCGCGTCTGCGGCAGGTGCTTGAGGGCTACTCTTTCGAGGGAGATGCCCCAACAGGCCAGTAGCGCGTAACAGGCTGCCGGTAGCTCAGCGGCGGTCAGCTTGGCTGGTTAGACTGGTGGGGTGACTTTTGATTCTCAGCACTCCGATTTCCAGCAATCCGATTCCAAGCCCTCCACCCCTCACCCGGCTAGCACCGGTCAGCAGGCTGCCCCCAAGCGTCCGGCTGATCCGGCACTTGCTGCTGCCCTGACAGGTCCCACCTTGGTGCACGCTCTAGTGTTTCTAGCTTTTGGTCTTACCACGGTCTTTTGGCAGCAGCCGACCCTGGGCGTCATTACCGTCATGCTGGGGCTCTATATGCTGGGCTATGCGGGGGCGTCCTATCTGACGGCGCAAACCCTGCGCCGCGTGGGTGATTCCAGCACCGCCCAGGCCTTTACATCTATTGCCCTGGTGCAGGCCGCCGGTGGTGTGCTAGCTTTTGTGGCCCCCCGCGGGGAGTTCTGGCTGACCCTCATCGCCGCCTGTGTGTTGGGTTTGACCGGTGTGCTCAAGCTACTTGCCGGTATGCGCACTAAAGCCAGCAACCCCGCGGCCCGCGACTGGCAGCTAGAGGGAACTATCGTGACACTTTCAGCTGCTGCTCTGCCCGTGGTTTCTGAGATTGGCGATAAGGCCATTATGGGTACCGCCGGTGGCGGCGCCCTGGTGGCCGGTATTTTCTTGGTAGTTGGGGCTCTGACCCTGCGCGCGGACGCCCGTCGCGGCTAGGAGCTGTCGGGCAAAAGTGGCGCTCACCCCGTAGACTGGTGGAGAGTTTGTTTTCAGGAGGAATGGTCTTGGCTCAGAAGAGTGAATCACCCAATCGTGGGTTTAAGGCGCAGGTGCGCGGTCCGCTGATTATTGCGGCGGTCTTGGCTCTGGTGGCTTTCTTAGGCATCGTGGTTTTTGCAACTGGCGGTACAAATAACACCCCGAACGTGGTCTTGGCTCTGACTGTTGCGGGTGCCGTCTTCGTGGTCACCCTGGTCATGTGTGCAACCCTGATTTTGGTGGAACGTCCTAACGACCCCGAGCTGGGGGAGGGTACCGGCATCAACCGGTCCTCCGCCAAGCTGTACGCGGAGGCTAAGGCCCGCCGTGAAGCTGAAACCAAGCGCCGTGAGGCTGAGGAAAAGGAGCGCTTGGCCAAACGCATTGACGAGGCTAACGCTGCCCAGGACGGCCAGCAGTAGCCCTGTCGTCAAGGCAGAAAGGTCGGGGCGGGTACCAGTAACGGTACCCGCCCCGACCTTTTACTGTTAAGACTCTTAGTCTTGAGCGCCTTAGGCTTCAGGGTTGAGAAGGACCCCGTCGAAGTAGGCGGCCAGAGCCGCATGATCGGCCAGGGGCAGGACTGCGCCTACATACTGGTCGGGGCGGACCACCACCATCACGCCGTCGCGGGAGAGTTGGCGCTCCTCGAAGATATCTTCATCGGGTAGGGCGCAGTAGATGTTCTCCCAGTACTCAAGCTGATAGGTGCCCACCAGGGGCCGGAAGGCCGCCGGTACGTCTGTGACCTCAAAGTCGGTGTAGTTCTGCTGGTAAACCACCACCGGCTCAATCAGGGCATCAAAGTCAGCACCCTCAGCCCGGTAGCGTACGAAGGGGGAGGCGGCGTCCTGGGTCAAGAAGTCGCTCAGGGCCCGCACTTTAGAGTCAGCGGACGCGGGGTGGGCGGCGTCCGCAAAAACGTAGAGGCGGTAGCGTCCGTCGGCCATAGCCTCATGCCCCAGGTGACGGGGGTAGGCGTTCTCACGGCGGTTGACGCGGGCGGAGCGGAAGCGCTTGCCCACGGGAAAGCCTTCAGCCAGGTGCTGGTGCTCGGTGCTGCCGGTGAGTAGGGAAGGCTTGTATTCGGTCATGAACCCGGCCGGGAACTCGGCGGTCTTGACGTAGAACTCTTCCAGGTATTCGGGGTTGGGTAGGTCTTCAGGCTTGGTGGCCATGAGGGTGGACCACTCTTTGTCGAAGTCAATGAGGTTTTTGGCGATTTCCTGGCGTTCGCCGGAGTAGGTGTCGAGCAGGGCCTCGGGGGCGCGTCCTGAGAGCACATGGCCTAGTTTCCAGGCGATGTTGAAGCCGTCCTGCATGGAAACATTCATGCCCTGCCCTGCCTTGGCTGAGTGGGTGTGGCAGGCGTCGCCGGTGATGAAGACGCGGGGGGTGCGGGTACCGCGGTCGCAGGTATCGACGTCGTCGAAGTGGTCGGTGAGGCGGTGGCCGACTTCGTAGACCGAGTGCCAGGCCACGTTCTTCACGTCGATGGAGTAAGGGTGGTAGATGGCGTTGGCGCGGTCGATGATTTCTTCAATGGGGGTGGAGCGTACGGCATGGTTGTCGTCGAGGGGGACTTCGCCCAGGTCAACATAGACGCGGGCCAGGTGACCGCCTTCGCGAGGGATATGCAGGATAGAACCCTTGGTAGAGGTGATAGCGCACTTCATGCGCCAGTCGGGGAAGTCTGTATTGACGACGACGTCCATGACGCCCCAGGCGTGGTTGGCGGCGTCGCCCGAGAGGGTGCGGCCAATGGCTTTACGGACGCCGGAGCGGGCCCCGTCGCAGCCGATGACGTACTTGGCGCGGACGGTGCGTTCTTCGCCGTAGTGTTCACCGGTCGTATGGCGGACGGTGACTTTCACGGGGTAGTCGTGGTCTTCTTCAATGGTGAGCCCGAGAAACTCAATGCCGTAATCGGGGGTGATTTTGCCGGGGGAATTGCGGGCGAAGTCGGCGAAGTAGTCGAGAATGCGGGCCTGGTTGATGATCAGGTGGGGGAATTCGCTGATGTTGTGGGGGTCGTCGGGGGTGCGGGTGGTGCGGACGATGTTGTCGGGGTTGGCAGGGTCGGGTTTCCAGAAGCTGGTTTCGGTGATGTGGTAGGCCTCGCGGATTACTTCTTCGGCAAAGCGGAAGGCCTGGAAGGTTTCGACGCTACGGGCCTGGATGCCGTCAGCTTGGCCGAGTTCGAGGCGGCCTGCCCTGCGTTCGATGATGCGGGTGTTGATGTGGGGGAACTGGGAGAGCTGGGCGGCGGCAATCATGCCAGCGGGGCCGGATCCGACGATGAGGACGTCCATGGTCTCGGGTAGTTCATCTGCGCGGTTAATGCCGTAGCCTGCTGGGTCTTCAAGGCGTGGGTCGCGGGAAATATAGCCGTTGTGGTGGAAATGCATGGTGCTCCTTAGGGAGTGGGTGCGGCGCTGCACCCCAGCAAAGATGTGATGGGTAACACTTGCTCTGAATCATATACGATGTGCAACAGGGGCGGCAAGGGTTGTCTGAAATCTATCGCGGGGTAGCTGTAAGGCTTTTGTAAAACCCCCTTGCTGTGATGTGAGTTACTTGCTAGTGTGTGAAAATGATATACGATTTCAGACAAGGTTGATAGAGCTCAACGAGGAGACTCCATGACTGCTACCCCCTCCAACCGAGATTCCCTTCCCGTCACGCCCGGCAAGATTATCGCCGTGCACGTAGCCTACGAATCGCGCGCAGCCCAGCGCGGGCGTCGTCCGTCTCAACCCTCCTACTTCTTCAAGCCCACCAGTTCCCTGGCCGGCTCCGGTGCCCCCGTTGAGCGCCCGGAGGGTACCGAACTCCTTGCCTTTGAGGGAGAAATTGCCCTGGTCATCGGCACTCCTGCCCGCCACGTTCCCCTCGAAGAAGCCTGGAATCACGTCGCCTATGTGACTGCCGCTAACGATTTGGGTATCTATGACTATCGCCCCGCTGACAAGGGCTCCAACGTGCGGTCCAAGGGCCGTGACGGCTACACCCCCCTTGGCCCCGGCCTCATCGACGCCCGTACGGTGTCAGAAGACCAGCTACGCATCCGCACCTGGGTTAACGGCGAACTCGTACAGCAGGACGACACCGCCGCGGCCAACATGATCTTCCCCTTCTCCCGGTTCGTCGCCGACCTCTCCCAGCACATGACCCTCGAAACCGGCGACGTCATCCTGACCGGCACCCCCGCAGGCTCCTCCGTCATTGTTCCCGGCGATGTCGTCGAAGTGGAAGTAGACGCCCCCACCGCCCCCGGAGCCCCCACCTCGGGCCGTCTCGTTACCCCCGTTATCGCAGGTCGAGGCGACTTCAACGAGTCCATCGGCACTCTACCCGCCGTTGACGAAAAGCAGACCGAAGAGGCCTGGGGCTCCCGCGAAGCTGCCGGGTTCCCCCCGCTGGAAGAACAAGAAAACTTGCAGGCCGCGTCCGCTCTGACCCCCGAACTCCGCCGCCTCCTGCAGGCCGTACCCACTGCCGGTCTATCGGCCCAGCTCCGCGCTCGCGGTCTCAACAACGTCGTTATTGAGGGCGTCTACCCCCAGACCCCCGGCACCAAAATCGTTGGCACCGCCAAAACCCTGCGCTTTGTGCCCAACCGCGAAGACCTCTTCAAGGCCCACGGTGGTGGCTACAACGCCCAAAAACGCTGCTTTGACGAGGTGGCCGAAGGAGAAATTATTGTTATTGAGGCCCGCGGCGAGTCCGGCTCCGGCACCCTGGGTGACATCCTGGCGCTGAGGGCGAAAGGGCGCGGGGCCGCCGGCGTCATCACCGACGGCGGGGTGCGCGACTACGCGGCTGTCAAAGAAATCGGCCTGCCCGTCTTTACCCAGGGCCCCCATCCGGCCGTCCTGGGCCGCAAGCACGTGCCCTGGGAGGTCGATGTGGCGGTGGCCTGCGGCAACGCCACCGTACTCCCCGGCGATATTATCGTTGGCGATGACGACGGAGCCATCGTCATTCCGCCCGCTATCGCAGCCGAAGTCGCCCAGGCCGCTTTCGATAAAGAACACGAGGACGCCTGGGTCGCCGAACAGGTCGCAGCCGGTCACCCTGTGGACGGGCTCTTCCCACCCACCGGCGCCTGGAAAGAAAAGTACAAAGACTGGCTGGCCCAGAACCCACCCGCTCAGCCCTAACCCGCTAGGAACCACCGTGAACATCGATCTCTACCCCGGGCAGCCCATGCAGGTGACCCTCAACTACGAGAAGGGTCTATCTAAAGCCGAGACTGCCTACACCTGGGTGCGCGAAAAAATCGTGAACGGCGATTTTGCCGCCGGCCACCGCCTGGTGCTGGCCTCTATCGGCCGGGAACTCGATATGTCGGTGGTTCCTGTGCGAGAAGCTATCCGCCAGCTTGAAGCAGAAGGCCTCGTCACCTTTGAGCGGAACGTGGGGGCCAGGGTCGCCATGGTCGACAGCTCCGCCTACGTCGAGAGCATGCAAACCCTCGGCATTCTAGAAGGGGCAGCCACCGCCCTAGCCCTGCCCCACCTGACCGCTGAAGACATCGCTGCGGCTCGTGACTACAACCGGCAGCTTGCCACCCTCCTTGAAGACTTTGACCCCAAAGCCTTCACCGACCTCAACCACCGGTTCCACCAGGTTCTTACCCACCGCTGCCCCAACCAGCACCTCGTAGACCTGGTCGGGAGCGAATGGAACCGCCTCGGCAACCTGCGTGAATCAACCTTCTCTTTCGTGCCCGGCCGCGCTGCCGAATCAGTGGCAGAGCACGACCGAATTATCGACCTCATCGACCGCGGCCAGCCAGCCCACGAGGTCGAACAAGCTGTACGAGACCACCGCCAGGCGACCCTCACCAGCTACCTCAGCACTATCCCCGAGCCGGTATAACCCGCCCGCCGGCGTCCGCCCCTCACACCACACAAAGGAGTTACCTGTGAGCACTACTGAAATCACTACCGCACCCGCCAAGCCCGCCGGGCTGCCCGAGCGCATCCAGCACTACATCAATGGCCAGTTCGTTGACTCCATTGACGGAGAAACCTTCGACGTGCTCGACCCCGTGACCAACCAGCCCTACATCCAGGCTGCCTCGGGCAAGAAAGAAGACATCGAAGCTGCTGTAGCCGCTGCCCGCACCGCCTTCACCGAGGGCCCCTGGCCCCGTATGCTCCCGCGCGAACGCGCCCGCGTGCTCATGAAAATCGCCGACATCGTCGAATCCCGCGAGGACGCCCTCGCCCAGATGGAATCCTTCGACTCCGGCCTACCCATCACCCAGGCCAAGGGCCAGGCCCGACGCGCCGCCGAAAACTTCCGCTTCTTCGCCGACCTCATCGTCGCCCAGACCGACGACGCCTTCAAGGTCCCGGGTCGCCAGGTCAACTACGTCAACCGCAAGCCTATCGGCGTCGCCGGCCTTATCACCCCCTGGAACACCCCCTTCATGCTGGAATCCTGGAAGCTAGCCCCCGCCCTGGCAACCGGCAACACCGTCGTCCTCAAGCCCGCCGAATTCACCCCCCTCTCCGCCTCCCTCTGGGCCGGAATCTTCGAAGAAGCAGGCCTACCCGCAGGCGTCTTCAACCTGGTCAACGGCTTCGGTGAAACCGCAGGCGACGCCCTGGTCAAGCACCCCGACGTCCCCCTCATCTCCTTCACCGGCGAATCCAAGACCGGCCAAATCATCTTCGCCAACGCCGCCCCCTACCTCAAGGGCCTCTCCATGGAACTCGGCGGCAAGTCCCCGGCCGTTGTTTTCGAAGACGCCGACCTCGAAACCGCCATCAACGCCACCATCTTCGGTGTCTTCTCCCTCAACGGCGAACGTTGCACCGCAGGCTCCCGAATCCTGGTCCAGCGCAGCATCTACGACGAATTCGTTGAACGCTACGCCGCCCAGGCTAAGCGCGTCAAAGTCGGTCTGCCCTCAGATCCCACCACCGAAGTCGGCGCCCTGGTACACCCCGAGCACTACGAAAAGGTCATGTCCTACGTAGAAATCGGTAAGACCGAAGCCCGCCTCGTTGCGGGAGGCGAACGCCCCGCTGATTTCCCCGAAGGTAACTTCGTCCTCCCCACCGTCTTCGCCGATGTCGCCCCCGACGCCCGAATCTTCCAGGAAGAAATCTTCGGCCCCGTTGTCGCTATCACCCCCTTCGATACCGACGAAGAAGCCCTGGAACTAGCCAACAACACCAAGTACGGCCTCGCCGCCTACATCTGGACCTCCAACCTGCAACGCGCCCACAACTTCTCCCAGGCCGTCGAAGCAGGCATGGTCTGGCTCAACTCCAACAACGTCCGCGACCTCCGCACCCCCTTCGGTGGCGTCAAAGCCTCCGGTCTCGGCCACGAAGGCGGCTACCGCTCCATCGACTTCTACACCGACCAGCAGGCCGTCCACATCAACCTCGGCGAAGTCCACAACCCCGTCTTCGGCAAGGCCGACTAAAACCCCACCACACACCCGCGGCCGCCGGGCAGGCACCGTAGCCTCCCGGCGACCGCCCCACCCAAGAAAGCAAAACTATGTCACCTACCTTTGTTGACTACCCCGTCATCGTCCCCGACGAGAACGCACCCGACATCGTCCGCTGCGCCTCCATGGAACTGGTCGTCACCGACCTCGAACGCTCCCGCAACTTCTACGTCGACGTGCTCGGCCTCGTCGTCACCGAAGAAGACGAGAACACCATCTACCTGCGCTCCCTCGAAGAGTTCATCCACCACAACCTGATCCTGCGCAAGGGCGACGTTCCGGCTGTGGCAGCTTTCTCCTACCGCGTCCGCACCCCCGAAGACCTCGACAAAGCCGAAAAGTTCTACACCGCCCGCGGCTGCGAGGTACGCCGTAAGAAGGACGGCTTCGTCAAGGGCCTCGGCGACTCCGTGCGCGTGCTCGACCCCCTCGGCTTCCCCTACGAATTCTTCTACGACGTCGACCACGTCGAACGCCTAGCCTGGCGCTACGAACTCCACACCCCCGGCGCCCTCGTCCGCCTCGACCACTTCAACCAGGTCACCCCCGACGTCCCCAAGGCCATCGAATACATGGAAGACCTTGGCTTCCGTGTCACTGAAGACATCCAGGACGAAGCCGGCACCTCCTACGCCGCCTGGATGCGCCGTAAGCCCACCGTCCACGACACCGCCATGACCGGTGGCGACGGCCCCCGCATGCACCACGTCGCCTTCGCCACCCACGAAAAGCACAACATCATCGCCATCTGCGACAAACTCGGCGCCCTGCGTCTTTCTGACCACATCGAACGCGGCCCCGGCCGCCACGGCGTCTCCAACGCCTACTACCTCTACCTGCGCGACCCCGACGGCCACCGCGTCGAAATCTACACCCAGGACTACTACACCGGCGACCCCGACAACCCCCGCGTCACCTGGGACGTCCACGACAACCAGCGCCGCGACTGGTGGGGCACCCCCGTCGTCCCCTCCTGGTACACCGACGCCTCCCGCGTGCTCGACCTCGATGGCAACCTCGTGCCCCTGGTCGAACGTACCGACGACTCCGAAATGGAACAGACCATCGGCGCCGACGGCTTCTCCTACACCCGCGCCGGCGAAGAAGACATACCCGACTGGAAGAAGGGCGAATACAAGCTGGGGCACCAGCTGTAGGGGTTTTCTATGCTCACCAAAGAACAGCTCACCAAAATTGCTGATGACCTGGCCGAGGCCGAGGCCAATCGCACCATGATTCCGCGCCTGACCGCCACCTACCCCGACATGACCGTTGAGGACTCCTACGCGGTGCAGAATATGTGGCGGGCCCGGGGTGAGGCTGCTGGCCGTCGCCTTATCGGCCGCAAAATCGGGCTGACCTCCAAGGTCATGCAAGAGGCTACCGGCATTACCGAACCCGACTACGGGGCGATCTTCGCCGACCAGGTCTACGAAAACGGCTCGGTCATTGAGCACTCCCAGTACTCCAACGTGCGTATTGAGGTTGAGCTGGCTTTCGTGCTCAAGGATGACCTGACCGGCCCCAACGTCACCATTTTTGATGTGCTGCGGGCCACCGAATATGTGGTTCCAGCCCTAGAGATTCTGAGCTCCCGCATCGAGATGGAGGGCCGCACTATCGTCGACACCATCAGCG
This sequence comes from Rothia nasimurium, assembly GCF_042660305.1. Lineage (NCBI taxonomy): Bacteria > Bacillati > Actinomycetota > Actinomycetes > Micrococcales > Micrococcaceae > Rothia > Rothia nasimurium. The sequence goes on along the minus strand of NZ_JBHSTW010000010.1, from coordinate 23,878 downwards.
ATAACGCCGCCCTGGGTGCCATGGTTTACGGGGGTAATCCGGTTGACCCGGCCTCTATTGACCTGCGCTGGGTTTCAGCCCTGCTCTACCGCAACGAGCAGATTGAAGACACCGGGGTGGCCGCCGCCGTCCTGAACCACCCGGCCAACGGCGTTGCCTGGCTTGCCAACAAGCTGGCTGCCCACGGGGATTCCCTCACAGCCGGTGAGATTATTCTGGCCGGTTCTTTCACCAAGCCCATGTGGGTGCACCCGGGGGATACCGTCCATGCCGACTACGGGGATCTAGGGGCGGTAACGTGTCGCTTCGTCTAGACCCTCCCTTCGGCCAGCACCTGCACACCCTCGGACGCCCCGCCGTGGGCATGTGGGTTTGCTCAGGTTCACCGGTGGCCGCCGAAATCTGCGCCGGTTCCGGCCTGGACTGGCTACTGGTTGACGGGGAGCACGGGGTTGCCAGCCTTGAGACGGTGCAGCAGCTCCTGCAGGTGACGGCCGCCTACCCGGTGCAGACCATGGTGCGCCTGCCCTCCCTGGACGTTGTCGCTGTTAAGCAGTTCTTGGACGCTGGTGCCCAGAACCTGCTCATTCCCATGGTCGATACCGCCCAGATGGCCCGGGAGGCGGTGGCCGCTACCCGTTACCCCCCGGCGGGGGTGCGCGGGGTGGGGTCTGCCCTGTCCCGTTCAGCCCGCTGGGGCGGGGTGCCCGGCTACCTGACCGAGGCCGAGAAGTACATTTCGCTTTTTGTGCAGATTGAGTCAGTTACGGCTGTGGAGAATGCTGAAGAGATTTGCGCGGTGGACGGCCTAGCCGGGGTTTTTGTCGGCCCCTCAGATTTGGCGGCCTCTATGGGGTTGCTGGGCCAGCAGAACCACCCGCAGGTGGTGGACGCTGTGAAGCGGGTTATCGCGGTAGCCCGTGCTGCCGGGGTGAAGGTGGGCGTGAACGCCTTTGACCCGGCGCAGGCTGAGGACTACCTGGCTGCTGGTGCTGATTTTATTCTGGTGGCTGCTGACGTGCAGCTGCTGGCCCTGGAGTCGAAGAAGCTGGCTGCCCGCTTCATTCAGGACGCCGCCCCCGGCTCCGCTGACGTGGGCTACTAGGGCTCTGATTAGGAAGAACCCGGGAAGAAAATAATTTTCCTCCCGGGCTCTTTCTCTCCTGCGGACAGGAATCTCTATTCAGTTCGTTCGAACCAGTAGTTTGAGCTGGACTCCTGTCCTATAGCCTCGTGGCTATTCTGTGTCGCGTTGTTTTAGCTTGACCTCCACCTTAGGAATCTTGCGGGCAGCGTTCTTAATTCCATCAATCGTTTCAGTAGCTTTAGTGCTTGCAGCGACTTTCCAACCAAAGACTTCTGACTCGCTCCATGAGTTTTCCTGTAGCTCTAAGGCCTGTGCAAAAGTGTCTAAGTCTTTGTCTATGGCACTAATGCCTGCAAAGATTCTCTTCACAGCGATAGGGTTTCTGAATTGCATCTCTTGTGCAGTTTTCCAGGCTGGGCCAAGCTGACTTCCAAGTTCCAGAAGAGTTGACTCAATTTCCGAGATACGGTGGTTTCGAGCTAGTTTCAGTCCTTCTCGATGTTGCTCTAAAGCTTCGGGAGATTCTTCTAGCACCCGGTCAAGTTCGATCACTGCAAGTTGATCCTGAATCATTACCGCATTTCCTAGAGCCATGAGCCAGCCGGCAATTTCGCCACTGAGTGCATCTGTCGAGGACTTGAGGTCAGCAGCTGTTTTTGCTGTCTGAATTTTTTGAGCAAGGCCCTGGATTTTTTGTAGTGCGTATTTCTGTACCTTAGTAGCCTCCGCTCCACATGGTGCTACTTTGGACCACGTGGTAGAAGATACAAAACCTGTCTCCTTACGGATTATGTATGCTTCTTCAGTAGCGTGTCTAAGTGAGAAAAGTTCGGCAATTACATTGTCTTTTTGATCCTGAAGTAGGTCATCGATTTTGGCATCAATAACCTCCAGGTATTCCGAAATTTCAGATATTGACTGTTCGAGGGCTTTCTGCGCGAGAATGCTGCCAAGTACGGCTGCGCCAGCAGGGGTGAAGAGCCCACCAACTTGGGCAAATTTCAGGTGCTTGATGATTTGTCCGTTACTTGCGCGTGCAACTCCACTCGTAGCGTTGGTAGCCTTAGCTAGGGCGGCCGATTCCTTGGTGAGCTTCACCCATCTACCGGACTGCTCCACCAAGTTCATTGCCTCAGTTGTAGTAACTCCAGCTGTGTGAATTGCTTTATTAAAAGCAGAACCGATTGGCTGTGATGTAACGCCGTTAGCGCCCAGCCAAGCCTCAATCGCATGGGAGTCTCCAAAAAGAGCAAGACCCTTTTCGTCTTCAATTACTGTAATTTCTCCATCGGTAGGAGGAAAGGACTCTTTCTCGTTCATAACCTCATCATAGAACTTTGTAGGTAGAAGCTTGTACAAAGACTTATTTATAAAGACGTTTTGCAAGCTCATACTTGCTGTAACTTCTTGCACGGTCGGTATCCACGAGGTGATTTATTGCAGGTAGCGAGCTGGTATGTAAGCTGCGCCCTTCCGCCCCAGGCAGGTTCCACCGATGTGGGCTACTAGGGCCGAATCCAGCGTCCTTGCTCTTTGGTGAAAGTAAGAAAAAAACTTCATGAGCACGTGCAAAGAACGCGCTTATGAAGTTTTCTCTTACTCTCTATAAAAATCTAGACGCCCCGAAACATCGGCGTCCGCTTCTCCATGAAAGCAGCGAAGCCTTCGGAGCAGTCCCTCAGAGGAGCATATGTCGCCCTGGGCCTTGTTCTCAGCTTCAACAGGCTCCCAGAGGCCTACCCGGGCGTCGCGCACCTGGACCACCTTTTCGCGGGTAAAGTCCAGTAGTTCCTAGGTGAGTGGGGCAGGAACGGTGTGGAAGCCATGACTTGTCCCTACTACTCGCTTCTCAAGAAGTCTTATGTATCGATTCAAGCTATTTTTGGGCGGCCCACTGACTCTATCTACTTTTTCACATGTATAACGTGAACCTCGCAAGGCGATTCACACCAGCCATCGTGCAAGTAGCTTCGTTGAGAGTCTGCTCCGCCTCCGACTTTTGAATAAGCCTCAGTATTATTTTTGAAATACCTGTGGGTGGGCTGAACCTGCGCCCGTTCACTACCTAGAATGATGAAGGAAACGTTCAAGCTAGGAGAGAATATTATGTCGTCTACTACTATTTCTGAAGAAGTCGTCCAGAAGGTCTTAGACTTCTACAAAAACAAGGAAATCCACCGCCGTATTCATGCCGACCGGGTCCCTAACTTCTGGTCCATTATTGAATATGGTCGTAAGTCCTACGAGACCCGCTATTCCCGTATGCTGAGATGGATTCTGGATCCGACTGAAAATCACGGGCTGAAAGACAGGTTCTTTAAGGCCTTGATGAAGGAAATCAGGGATGAAGGTCTACCTCTGATGGACCTTAAGAAAACTAAAACAGAAACCGAGACCTTGGCCAATCTTGATATTCTCTTTGTTTCTGAAGACCCCAAGCTGACCCTAACCATTGAGGCAAAGCACTATGCAACGGAGCACGGCTCTGGTGAGTACGACTCCCAGTTAGAGAAGTATTTTGACGCAATCCACAAAAAGTACCCCGACTACCAGAATCACTTTATCTACCTCACCATTGCTGGGAATCCGCCTGAAAAGACCGATAGGAACAAGGACAAGGACTATCTCCAGCACTATAAGACTCTCAGCTTTGAGCAGCTCTCTAAACTCCTGATTGACCTTGAGCAGGCTGCGGAGTCTTTGGACACAGTCAAGATTATTCGTGATTTCCGCTGGGACGTGAAGAAATCTATCGAAAACCATGACTTTAATGTTCGGGAAATTGTTGAGAGCTATGGCTTCAAGGAGATTAGGGGGCAGCTAGTAGCACTCAGTAGCTATCTTGAAGGTGAAAGCGATGAGTTCAGAGAGGACATTGAACGGAAGCTTCCACAGGACATTCAAAAGCGTTACCTGGTAGAAGCTATTGGTCTGATTCTGGATAATATCAGTATTCAGGATCACACTCCCTCGCCTGTAGCACAAAAACTCGCCGGGATGATTTTTAAAAAGCTCACTGATGCTGAAAAGACCCTGGAACTCAAGGAACTTTTGGGGGAAGAATTCAATGACTTTACCTACAAGAAGGCACAATCAACCCGGCACCCCGGTCAGGGCGTGCGCTTGAAGCTGGCCGATGCAGACTACTTCTACAGTATTTACCTCTCTAGCGGCAAGGCTAAAAAGAACCAAAAGAATAAGGAACGCAAGACCATTTTCCCCAACGACGGAATACATATCGATGTGTATCATCTTGATGCAGAGAAACAGGAACCCCTGGGTATGCGCCTCAACCCTGACAACTTTCGGATTGATATTCGAGACCTGCTTCAGCACAAGAGCTACTCATGCCTCGGTATTGAGGATGTAGCAGACTTCCTCACATCCGAGGAAAAGGTACAGCACTTTCTGGATAGCCTGCCTAAGTACCTGGCTGAGTCCATCAAGGAACGCAAGAAGCAGCTAACTTCCTATTCCTAGGCCGGAGAAACAGTCCACCTTCTATGAGAAGAGGGAGGCTGTTTTTTACCAGATAGACAACTGCTGACAGCGGCGTCCTCGGTGGGTCAAACCGTTGGATGGAAGTACCCTGGTACGGGTTCTACCGCGTTTGTTTCCTTGAAGTCAGGGCGCTAATAGCCCAGGTTACAGCGAAGATTAGGATCTGAAAGTCCGCGCACACTTCCATCAATGAGGCTTATTGATAAGGGGGGCCCACCAGCTAGACAACGGCTCTATCAGAAGACAATCATAAGGATCAATCATCACAAATACCTCAAAACAAGTAGGAAGAACCCCTGCTCACCATGCCTGAGCCACTAGTAATTCACCACACTACTTAAGGCACTGCAAGTCCATCTCACCTGGCCGCCGGTGCTGATTTTATTCTGGTGGCCGCCGACGTGCAGCTCCTAGCCCTGGAGTCGAAGAAGCTGGCCGCCCGCTTCATTCAGGACGCCGCCCCCGGCTCCGCCGACGTGGGCTACTAAGGCCGCGCCTCCGCGTCCTGCCCCTGGTGCCACCTCCCAGACGCACGAAATGCGGGGTTTCCTTCGAGATGCAGCAGAAAGAACCGCAGTTAGAAGGAAACCCCGCATTTCGCGTTCCAGACGCTTACCTACCCCGAAACACCGGCGTCCGCTTCTCCGTGAAAGCAGCGAAGCCTTCGGCGTAGTCCGCAGAGGAGCACAGGTCGCCCTGGGCCTTGTTCTCAGCTTCAACAGACTCCCAGAGGCCGACCCGGGCGTCTCGCACCTGGGCCACCAGCTGCTTCGAAGCTACAAAAGCCCCGGTTGCCCCGGCGGCCACCTTGGCCACCTTCTCGCGGGTAAAGTCCAGGAGCTCCTCGGCAGGAACAGCCCGGCTAAAGAGCCCGGCGGCCACCGCCTCAGCACCAGACATCAAATCAGCGGTATAAATGAGGTCCAGAGCCCGGTGGGCACCCAGCCGCTCCACAAAGAGGGCGTGCCCGCCAGAGTCCAAGGTTGCCCCCAGGTTGGCAAAGGGGGAGCCAATCTTGGCGTTCTCAGCCACATAGACCACGTCCGTAGCAATGGCCAGGCCCAGGCCAACCCCCAGACAAGCGCCCTGTACCGCAGCAAAGGTCGGGGCAGGGAAGGTGCTCATCTTCTTCAACAGCGGGGTCACTTTGTCGGCCAGGTAGGCGTAGGCGTCGTCCTCGGCAGGCACCAGCCCGGCGATATCCCGCCCGGCGCAAAAACCTCGCCCCTCCCCGCGCAGAAGCAGGGCGCGGACGCCCGCCGCAGCTGCCTCGTCGTAGGCGGCAGAGAGCTCGGCCAGGGCGGCCTCGTTGACGGCGTTCATCTTTTCGGGGGCGTTCAGCACCGCCTCGGCGACTGCGCCCTCAATGGTCAGATCAATCACGGCTTTTCCCCTCCTAGGCGTCGAAGTCCACGGTCACGGCGTCGGAGCAGGGGCGGGTCTGGCAGGTGAGAATGTAGCCGGCATCGACCTCGTCCTTTTCCAGGGCGTAGTTTTCCTCCATCTTGACGTCGCCCGAAATCACCTTGGCGCGGCAGGTTCCGCAGACGCCACCGGCGCAGGCGAAGGGTACGTCGGCGCGTACGCGCAGGGCGGCGTTGAGAATGGTCTCGTTGGCAGAGATGGGGGATTCAACGGAGGAGGAGGTGCCGTCCAGGTTGAAAGAGATAGCGTAGTTGGCCCCGGCCGGATCGGCTTCGACGGCTCGGCCCTGCTGACCGGCGGGGGTTTCGGGTTTGCCGGTGGTGAAGAGTTCGAAACGGACGTCGTCCTCGCGGACGCCACGCTCAGCCAGGGTGTCGCGGCAGAGCTGCACCAGTTCGAAGGGTCCGCAGAGGAACCACTCGTCGGCCTTATCTACCTGAATCACATGGTCCAAGATGGCCTTGAGTTTTTCATCGTCAATGCGGCCGCTCATGAGCGGATTGATCCGCTGTTCACGCGAGAGCACATGGTGGACGGCGAAGCGGGTGGGGTAGCGGTCCTTGAGGTCGCCGATTTCTTCGGCGAACATGACGTCCATGGCGGACTTGTTGGCGTAGACCAGGTCAAAGGTGCTGGTGGGGCTGGCCTTGAGCACGGTGCGGGCGATGGCGATGATGGGGGTGATACCCGAGCCGGCGGCGAAGGCGACCATGTGCTCACCCCCTGCCGCGGCGGCGTCCTCAGCGATTTTGTCGGGGTCGTTGAGGCTGGTGATGGTGCTCTTGGAGACGAAGGCACCCTGGGGGTTCATGACGTCGATCTGGTAGCCGGGTTCGAGGGTGTCGTTGGCCCAGTTGGAGAAGAGGCCTCCGAAGTCGCGCTTGATGGCTACGCGGATTTCGCCGGGGGTGGGCTCGGCGCAGATGGAGTAGGAGCGGCGGACTTCCTGCCCGTCAATCTGGGCGCGCAGGGCGACGTACTGGCCCGGCAGGTAGTCGTAGTCGGCGGCGAGCTCGTCGGGCACAGCGAAGGTGACTTCGACGGAGTCTTTGGTGAGTTTGCGGACGCCCGCCACGGTCAGCGTGTTAAAGGTGGCGCGGCGGCGGGTGCTGGTGTCGGTCATGGCGTCTTCCTCGGGTCTAGTGAATCTTGAAGTAGTCGAAGGGCTCGGAGCAGGCTTGGCACTGGTAGAGGGCCTTGCAGGAGGTGGAGCCGAAGCGGGTGAGTTCGCGGGTGGCCAGGGAGTGGCAGCGGGGGCACTTGACGGCCAGACCCAGGCTCACGGGGCCCGCGGCAGCTGTGCCGGTGGGCGGGGCGATGCCGTACTCGGCAAGGCGGGCCTTGCCGGCCTCGCTCATCCAGTCGGTGCTCCAGGCGGGGGAGAGCACCGTTTCGACGCGTGGGGCCGGGTAGCCGTGGTCGGTGAAGACCCGGCGGACGTTGGTGGTAATGGCGTCCATGGCCGGGCAGCCGGAGTAGGTGGGGGTAATGACCACAACCGGCTGGTCGCCCTCGTAGCGGGTGGCCCGAAGAATCCCAAGGTCAGCAATGGAGAGAACGGGAATTTCGGGGTCGGCGACTCGGGCGGCAAGTTCCCACAGGGCGGCGTCCGATCCCTCGGGCGCGGGTACGGAGCTCTCGGTTTCTAGGGCGGGGGCGGTGTAGCCGGAGTCGGCGTCGAAGCCGAAGCTGAAATCGACTCCGGCGCTGGCCTGCTCGCTGGTCAGGGCGCTGCCGTCTGAGCAATGGCGGGGCGGACACTCGCTGCGGGTGTTCACGGGTGCACCTCCTTGTGCTGGGCCGGCTGGGAACTACCAGATGGCGCCGGGGTGGGCGCGGGCGAGGACCTGAAGTTCGGTGAGGATGTGGCCGCGGGCTTCGGAGAACTGGCCGGAGCGGTCGCCGCCGCGGGCCTGGGGCACGTCGGGCACCTTCAGTTGGGCTTCTTCGATGATGGCGTGCAGGCGCTTTTCGAAGTTCTCGCGCAGGGTGGAGGGGAGGACGGCTACACCGGGGAGGGCTACGGCGTCCTCGAAGTCGTAGAAGAGTTCGTCGATGTAGGGCCACATGTAGTAGAGGCCCTCTTGCATGCGGCGGTTAGATTCTTCGGTGCCGATGCCCAGTCGCAGGGCCCAGGCGGTGGCGTGGTCCTGGTGGTAGGCGACCTCTTTGAGGGCCTTGGCTGCGATGGCGGCCAGGGTGGGGTCTTCAGACTTCACCAGGGCTGAGTAGAGCTCGTACTGGTAGTAGCTGAAGATGAGCTGGCGGGCGATGGTCTGCCCAAAATCACCGTTTTCTTGTTCTGCCAGGCGGGCTGAGCGGAACTCTTCTTCGTCGCGGAAGTAGGCCAGGTCGTCCTCGGTCTTACCCCAGGCAGTGCCCGCGTAGGTGAGGAAGAAACGGGCGTGGCCGATCAGGTCGAGGGCGATGTTGCCCAGGGCGATGTCTTCTTCGAGTTCGGGGGCGCGGGAAATCCAGTGGGCCAGGCGCTGGCCCAGCATGAGGGCGTCGTCGCCCAGGGCCAGGGCGTAGCGGGCTACCTCTTCGCTGGCCTGCACACCGGAAGCTGCGATATCTTCGGCGACGATGGATTCGCCCTCGCTGTGGCGGGTCGCTGATTCGAAGGATGCGTAACTCATAGGTGCTTTACCCCTTCGCTCTTGGTGTAGTAGGTGGCGTGGCGGTAGCTCTTGCCCTGGGATGATTCAAAGAAGCCGCCCTTGGAGTCGGGGTCGGATGCCAGGATAGCTTCGGCGGGTACAACCCAGACGCTGGTGCCCTCGTTGCGGCGGGTGTAGAGGTCGCGGGCGTTGCGCAGGGCCATGGTGGCGTCGGGGGCGTGCAGGGAGCCTGCGTGTACGTGGGAGAGGCCGCGGGAGGACCGGACGAAGACCTCCCAGAGGGGCCATTCGTTGGATTCGGGTAGGTGGGCGATGTTCTCGGTCATGGTTAGGCTCCTAGCAGTTCGGAGTGCTGTTCTGCGGTTTTGCGGGCGTATTCGGCGGCGGCTTCGCGCACCCAGGCGCCTTCTTCGTGGGCGGCACGGCGGCGCTGCATGCGCTGGACGTTGCAGGGGCCGTTACCAGAGATGACGGAGTTGAACTCGTCCCAGTCCAGGGGCCCGTAGTCGTAGTGGCCGCGTTCTTCGTTCCATTTGAGGTCGGGGTCGGGCAGGGTGAGGCCGAGGGCTTCTGCCTGGGGGACTAGCATGTCGATGAAGCGCTGGCGCAGCTCGTCGTTGGAGAAGCGCTTGATGTTCCAGGCCATGGACTGCTGGGAGTTGGGGGAGTCGGCGTCCGGCGGGCCAAACATCTGTAGGGCGGGGCCGTAGAAGCGGTTGACGGCGTCCTGGGCCATCTTTTTCTGGGCGGGGGTGCCGTGGGAGAGTTCGTAGAGGATTTCCCAGCCCTGGCGCTGGTGGAAGGATTCTTCCTTGCAGATACGCACCATGGCGCGGCCGTAGGGGCCGTAGGAGGCGCGGCAGAGGGGCACCTGGTTGCAGATGGCGGCCCCGTCGACCAGCCAGCCGATAGCGCCCATATCTGCCCAGGTGCGGGCGGGGTAGTTAAAGATAGAGGAATACTTAGCGCGGCCTTCGAGCAACTGCTCGTTGAGGATGTGGCGGGGGGTGCCGAGGGTTTCGGCGGCGGAGTAGAGGTAGAGGCCGTGGCCGGCTTCGTCCTGCACCTTGGCCATGAGAATGGCCTTGCGCTTGAGGGAGGGGGCGCGGGTAATCCAGTTGGCTTCGGGCTGCATGCCGATGATTTCGGAGTGGGCGTGCTGGGAGACCTGGCGGGTGAGGGTCTTGCGGTACTTTTCGGGCATCCAGTCGCGGGGTTCGACGCGGGAGTCGTCGGCGATGAGCTTGTCGAAGTAGGCCTGCTCGGCTTCTTCGTTGAGGACGTTCTCGCCCGCCTGGGCGGGGGCGTCGGCGACGGGGGAGAGGTCGGGGTTCTTCGTCGTTGAAGTCATGTCTGGCTCCTTGCGGGTGCGGGCTGCTCGGGGCGAGGCAGCCCCATCTGCACTAATTACTGACCGTTCGTTCAGAATATAGTCTTGAGCACATCACGGTCAAGCGTAATCTTGGGATTGGCCTCTATGCACCCGTCTATTTTTTCTGTATCGTGTGAGCTGATGCACAGAAATCTGTGCGCCCTCACGGAAGGAGGCTTCGATGACGAAGCAGTTAACCCACTACGTCGGCGGCGCCCATCGCCCCGGAACCTCAGGTCGTTTCGCCGATGTCTACAACCCCAGCACCGGCCAGGTGCAGGCCCAGGTGCCCCTGGCGTCCGCTGATGAGGTGCGCGATGTTATCGCCAACGCCGCAGAAGCCCAGGCCAAGTGGGCTGCTACCAACCCCCAGAAGCGCGCCCGTATTCTGCACCGCTTCGTGGACCTGGTCAACCAGAACGCCGACGAACTGGCCGAGATGCTTTCGCTCGAACACGGCAAGACCGTAGCCGACGCCCACGGCGATATCCAGCGCGGCCTTGACGTCGTCGAATTTGCCACCGCCGCCCCCCACCTGCTCAAGGGCGAATACTCCGACTCCGTAGGCACCGGTATTGACGTCTACTCCATGCGTCAGCCCCTGGGCGTGGTCGCCGGTATCACCCCCTTTAACTTCCCGGCCATGATTCCCCTCTGGAAGTGTGGCCCCGCGATCGCAGCCGGTAACGCCTTCGTCCTCAAGCCCTCAGAGCGTGACCCCTCCGTGCCCCTGCGTCTGGCTGAGCTCTGGACCGAGGCCGGCCTGCCCGACGGCATCTTCAACGTGGTCAACGGCGATAAGGAGGCCGTTGATACCCTGCTCGACGACCCCCGCATTAAGGCCGTCGACTTCGTGGGTTCCACCCCCATCGCCCAGAGCATCTACGAGCACGCCGCCCGCACCGGTAAACGCGCCCAGTGCTTCGGCGGCGCCAAGAACCACCTGATTATCATGCCTGATGCCGACCTCGACCAGGCGGCCGACGCCCTGATCGGCGCAGCCTTCGGCTCTGCCGGTGAACGCTGCATGGCTATCTCAGTTGCTGTACCCGTCGGTCAGGCCACCGCCGATGCCCTGGTTGAAAAGCTGGTCGAGCGCACCAAGACCCTCAAGGTCGGCCACGCCCTTGACCCCGAGGCAGACTTCGGCCCCGTCGTTGCCGCCAGCGCCCTCGAACGCATCGAAGGCTATATTGCCGCCGGCGAGAAGGAAGGCGCCGAGCTACTGGTGGACGGACGCGGAGTTAAGGTCGAAGGCCACGAGGGCGGCTACTACGTCGGCGCTACCCTCTTCGATAAGGTCACCACCGATATGTCCATCTACCGCGAAGAAATCTTTGGCCCCGTCCTTTCCGTGGTGCGCGTCGATGACTTTGAAGAGGCCCTGGCCCTGCCCACCAACCACGAGTTCGGCAACGGCGTTGCCATCTACACCCGCGACGGCGATACCGCCCGCGAATTCGCCCGCCGCGTCGATGTGGGTATGGTAGGTGTGAACGTGCCGATTCCCGTGCCGATTGCCTACTACACCTTCGGCGGCTGGAAGGCCTCCGGCTTCGGCGACCTCAACCAGCACGGGCCCGACGCTTTCCGCTTCTATACCAAGACCAAGACGGTAACATCCCGCTGGCCCTCCGGTATTAAAGAGGGCGCCAGCTTCGTTATGCCCACCGGCAACTAAAGGAGGCCCACCGTGACCGATACGCCCGGCACCCAGCCGACCGAGAGCGTCCTGACCGAAAAACGCGGCAACCTGGGGGTTATCACCCTCAACCGCCCGCGCGCGGTCAACGCCCTCAACGCCGAGATGATGGAGCTGATGAACGCAGCCCTGGACGACTTCGAACAGGATGCCACCATCACCGCCGTGCTCCTGCGCGGCGCCGGTGAACGGGGTCTTTGCGCAGGTGGCGACGTGGTAGCCCTCTACAAGGCCACCGGCGAAAACCCAGATCAGGGCGTGGACTTCTTCCGAGTGGAATACACCCTGGACCTGCGTATTTCCCGCTACCCTAAGCCCTTCATCTCCCTCATGGACGGCCTGGTGCTGGGCGGCGGCGTGGGCGTCTCAGCCCATAGCTCCCACCGCATCGTCACCGAACGCACCCGCACCGGCATGCCCGAAACCGTCATCGGCTTCTGCCCCGACGTGGGGGGCCTCAACATCCTGGCCCGCGCCCCGCAGAACCTGGGCACCCTCATGGCCGTCACCGGCCTGCATGTGACCGGGGCGGACGCGCTCGCCGTCGGTATGGCTGATTATTTCGTGCCGTCTGAGAAGCTCGATGGCCTGGTTGCTGCCCTTGAGAAGGTCGAGGGTGCGGACGCCGTCACCCGCGTCATTGAGGGCTTTGCGGCTGATGCACCTGCCTCCCAGCTCGTGGAGAACGCCCACTGGGTTGAGGGTGCTTTTGCCGCTGATACCGTTGAGGAAATCCTTGAGAAGGTCCAGGCGGTGGCTGATTCGGGGGCAGGCGGCGCCGAGTTCGCCGGTACGGTTCTGGCGGCCCTGCAGAAGAACGGGCCGACCGGTATGAAGGTGGCCCTGGAAGCTGTGCGCCGGGCCGGTAGCCAGAGCCTGGCAGAAACCCTGAATCAGGACTTTGTGACCTCCTGTAATGCCCTGACCCATCACGATATGCGTGAGGGTATCCGGGCCCAAGTGGTCGATAAGGACCGCAACCCGCAGTGGTCCCCGGCCAGCCTGGCGGAGGTCTCGCGCGAGAGCGTCCTGGCCTTCTTCACCCCCACGAAGGCGGGGGAGCTGGGTCTAGCCTAAAGATGCAGTCACCCCACCACGAATGTGACTCATATTCCCGAAAGGGTGTTGTTTTAACGCCCGCTTGGGAATATGAGTCACATTCGTTGTAGAGAAAGATAGCTCGCCTAGCCCTTGAGGTCTGGGAAGTCCGTGTCGGCGAACTCGTGGCCGTAGCCCTCGGTGGTGGTGCGGGCGGCCAGAGCTGCGGCGGTCTTCTCGCCGTGGCGGCCGTGGAACTCGTTCTCACGGGCCCGCAGTTCCACACGGCGAATCTTGCCCGAAATGGTCTTGGGCAGCTCGTAGAACTCGATGCGGCGCACCCGCTTGTAGGCGGCCAGATGGTCGCGGGCGTACTTGAGAATATCTTTGGCGGTTTCTGCCGTTGGCTCGTGGCCAGCGGCCAGCACAATGTAGGCCTTGGGCACCGCCAGGCGAATCTCGTCGGGTGACGGCACCACCGCAGCCTCAGCTACCGCCGGGTGTTCAATGACCACGGACTCCAGCTCAAAGGGGGAGAGTTTGTAGTCGGAGGCCTTGAAGACGTCGTCGGCGCGGCCCACGTAGGTGAGCACCCCGTTTTCGTCCCGCTCGGCAATATCGCCGGTGTGGTAGAAGCCCCCGCGCATGGTGTCCTCGGTCTTCTCGGGGTCTCCCTTGTACTGGGTCATCAGGCCCAGCGGGCGGGCATCGCCCAGGCGAATACAAATCTCACCCTCGGTCTCAGAAATCTCATCGGTGGCCGGGTCAATCAGCACAATATCGTAGCCGGGCAGGGGCTTGCCCATAGCGCCAATCTTGATGGGCTGGCCGGGCGTATTAGCAATCTGCACGGTGGACTCGGTCTGCCCAAAACCGTCTCGAATATCCACACCCCAGGCGGTTTTCACCTTGGAGATTACCTCGGGGTTCAGCGGCTCACCCGCGGCAACGACCTTGGTCGGCGGGGTTGCCAGCTGGCTCAGGTCAGCCTGAATCAGCATGCGCCAGACGGTGGGCGGTGTGCAGAAGCTGGTGACGCCGAACTTCTCCATATTCTGCATGAGGGCTGCAGCGTCAAAACGGGAGTAGTTGTAGATGAAGACGGTGGCCTCGGCAATCCAGGGGGTAAAAATGTTGGACCAGGCATGCTTGGCCCAGCCGGGGGAAGCTACGTTCAGGTGAACATCACCGGGGCTCATGCCAATCCAGTACATGGTGGAAAGGTGGCCTACGGGGTAAGAGGTGTGGGTGTGCTCCACCATCTTGGCCCGCGAGGTGGTGCCCGAGGTGAAGTACCAGAGCAGGGGCTCATCGCCCCGGGTGGGGGCGTCCGGGGTGAAATCGGTGGGAGCGGACGCCGCGTCCAGGTAATTCAGGTGGGGGTGCTTGGTCAGGGCCCCCTCGGTCTTGCCGTCTGTTTCAATGACGGTGAAGTTACCTTCAACCCGCTCGAACTTGGGCACGTTCTTGCTGTTGGTAATCACCCACTCAACCGTGCCACGGCTAATGCGTTCATCGAGATCAACGGGTTCAAGCATCTCGGTGGAGGGCATGAGAATAACACCCAGCTTGATACCGGCCAGCATGAGCTCCCAGAGCTCTACCTGGTTGCCCAGCATGAGAATTACCCGGTCACCGCGCTTTACACCTACAGAGCGCAGCCAGTTAGCCACCTGTGAGGAGCGCTTCGACATCTCTGAGTAGGTCACGCTCACGCTGGAACCGTCTTGTTCCGCGATAATCAGGGCGGGGGCGTCCTTGCGGTCCTCGGTGGCAGCTACCTGGTCGAACCAGTCGAGGGCGAAATTGAAATGCTCGAACTGGGGCCAGGTAAACTGCTCGCGCGCTGCGGTGTAGTCTTCACGCAGGGCAACGAGCTGGTCGCGAATGGTGCGGAACTCTTCAGTAACGCTCATGGGGAACCTCTTTCGACAATAAACCACACAGAAATAGTGGTATGGGTCACGATAGGGTGCTGTGAGTCACTATAGGGGAGGGGTGGCGCCCCTGCCAAGACCCTGTGGAAAAATCAATGAATGCAAACCTGTCTGTGCGTAACGAACCGATTAATTCCCCCAAAAGCTACCGACGGGCTCACAAAAGAGGTACATTCAGAGCTAAATATGGCTTGACTCACATTAAGAGTGCGGGCGAACCCCGTCTGCGTGAGTTGCACACGACGACGTTGCACAGGAGAGCTACCCTATGAACACCCACATCCGCGGAATGGTCAAAAACCCACCCGAAAAGCCCCTGCCCTTCCCCGACATCGACCCTTTCGGCGTCCTCAACCTGCTCCCCGACCACGAAAAAGAGTGGTTCTTGCGCATCCGCACTTATCTGCAAGAAGAAGTGCGCCCCCACATCGTTGACTACTGGAACACCGAAGAATTCCCCCTGCACCTGCTCGAAGGCATGGCCGAGGTGGGGCTGGCCCGCCTCGAAACCAGCGGCACCTCCTGGCTCTTCCGCGGCCTGGTCTACGCGGAGGTTACCCGGGTGGACGTCTCGCTCTCAGCCCTGGTCGGTATTCACAACGAGCTGGTGCTCGGCATGATCAACATTCTTGGCTCTGATGAGCAGAAAGCCGAGATGCTCTCGAAGCTCGAAAGCTTTGAACTCACCGGTGCCTTTGCCCTGACCGAACCCGACCACGGCTCCGATATCGCCGGTGGGCTGGAAACCAGCGCCACCTTCGACGGCGAACACTGGGTCATCAACGGTGAAAAACGCTGGATCGGCATGGGTACCATCGCCGACTTTGCCCTGGTCTGGGCCAGGGATACCGCCGACCAACAGATTAAGGCCTTCATCGTTCCCACCGACGCCCCCGGCTACGAGGCTGAAAAAATCCGCAACAAGATTGGCCTGCGCGTCATGCAGAACGCCCACATCACCCTTACCGATGTGAAGGTGCCCGCCAGTGCTCACCTGCCCGGGGCCATCAATTTCGACGCTGCCAACGAGATGCTGCGCAACTCCCGCGCCTGGGTAGGCTGGCAGGGCTACGGCATTCAGCTGGGCATCTTCGATATCGCCCGCGACTACGCCCTCACCCGCCAGCAGTTCGGCAAGCCCCTGGCTAAGTTCCAGCTCATCCAAAAGAACATCGCAGAAATTATGAGCAACACCCAGGCTGCCCTGGGCCTCATGATGAACTGCGCCCGCATGCAAGAAAACGGCACCCTGGATATGGTGCACGCCGCCATGGCCAAGGCCACCACCACCAAGCTGGCCCGGCAGAGCGCCTGGCTGGGCCGGGAAATCCAGGGCGGTAATGGCATGACCACCGACTACGAAATGGCCAAATTCTTCGGGGACGCCGAAATCCTCTACACCTACGAGGGCACCTACGAAATCAACTCCCTCATTGTGGGCCGGGCCCTGACCGGCTACTCAGCCTTCGTCTAACCCCTCACCTCCCACCTGAAAGAGAACACCATGGATCTCACCAACACCACAGCCCTGGTCACGGGTGCAGCCTCGGGAATCGGCGCGGCAACCGCGCACGCCCTGGTTGCCCGCGGCGTGCACGTCTATGGGCTTGACCTACCTGCCGGTATTGAGAAGGCTGGAAACGTCGAAGGTGTCACCT
Source organism: Rothia nasimurium (assembly GCF_042660305.1). Taxonomy (NCBI): domain Bacteria; kingdom Bacillati; phylum Actinomycetota; class Actinomycetes; order Micrococcales; family Micrococcaceae; genus Rothia; species Rothia nasimurium. The sequence continues at coordinate 7,537 of NZ_JBHSTW010000010.1, read as the reverse complement.
TCCTACCCGGCGACGTCACCGACTACGCTGCCGTTGAAGCTGCCTTCGAGCAGGTGGGGCAGGACGAGCGCCCCCTGCGCACCGTAGTCAACTGCGCCGGTATAGCCCCGGGGGCCCGCGTCCTTTCTAAAAAGGGCCCGCACGACCCTGCCCTCTTCGCAAAAACTGTCACTATCAATCTCAATGGCACTTTCAACGTACTCACCGCCGGGGCTGCCCTAATTGCCACCCAGGAGCCGGTGGAGGGTACTACCGGGCGAGGCGTCATTATCAACACCGCCTCTATTGCCGCTTATGAGGGGCAGATTGGCCAGATAGCCTACGCGGCCTCTAAGGGTGGGGTCGTTGCTCTCACTCTGCCTGCTGCCCGCGATCTGGCCAGTTCAGGAATCCGTGTAAATACCATCGCCCCGGGCATTGTTGATACCCCGCTCATGGCCGGTATCACCGAAGAGTTCCGTGAAGAGCTGGCTAAAAACGTGCCTTTCCCGCAGCGCCTCGCGGCCCCCGCTGAATACGCCGACCTGGCTGTTTTTATCGCCGAGCATGACTACATCAACGGCGAAACAATCCGCATGGACGGCGCCCTGCGCATGGCCCCCCGCTAGGCCGCACCCCGGAACCGACGAGACAGAATAGCCCACCTTGTAAGGGAGAAGAAGATGACCACCACACCCACCATCGCTTTTATCGGCCTGGGGCACATGGGCGGCTACATGGCAGCCAACCTGGTTGCCGCAGGCTACACCGTGCACGGCTTCGACCTGGTGCCCGCAGCGCTCGATGCCGCCCGTGACCGCGGAATCCAGGTCGCTGCCAGCGGTGAAGAGGCCGCAGCTCAGGCCGATATCGTCATCACTATGCTGCCCGCTGGCCAGCACGTTCTGGGAGCCTACGGCGGACGCGAGGGGCAGGGAGGTCTGCTGGCAGCGGCCAAGCCCGGCACTCTCTTCGTGGACTGCTCCACCATCGAGGTGGAACACGCCCGCCAGGCAGCCGACCTAGCTGTGCAGGCCGGCATGCGGGCCGTCGATGCCCCGGTCTCCGGCGGTATGGTGGGGGCCGAGCAGGGCACCCTCACCTTCATGGTGGGTGGCGCTGAGGCGGACGTAGAGCAGGTATGCCCCCTGCTTGAGGTGATGGGCAAGAAGGTGGTGCACTGCGGTACCAATAGCACCGGCCAGGCCGCCAAAATCTGCAACAACATGCTGCTGGGCATCACTATGGTGGGCGCCTCCGAGGCCTTCGTGCTGGGCGAGCGTCTGGGGCTTGACGCCCAGGTGCTCTACGACGTCATTTCCACTTCGTCCGGCTACTGCTGGGCGGTCAACGTCAACTGCCCGGTGCCCGGCCCCGTGCCCGGGTCGCCCGCTAACCGCGACTATGAACCGGGCTTCGCTACCGCCCTCATGAGCAAGGACATGGGCCTGGCAGTTGCTGCCCTCGACACCGCAGGGGTTAACGGCGAACTCGGCAAGCACGCCGCAGATATCTATACTCACCTGGTAGAAGAAGGGCGTGGCACCAAGGACTTCTCAGACGTCATTAACGCCATTCGCGAGGCCAACGGCTCACCCGTCTCAGGTATCTAACCCGCCTACAGCAAGGAGAAACACCCGTGACTACCTACGAGAACATTCTGGTTGAAACCCGCGGCCGGGTGGGGCTGATTACCCTCAACCGCCCCAAGGCCCTCAACGCCCTCAACGATGCCACCATGCGCGAGGTTGTTGCCGCCGCAACCGACTTCGACCGCTCACCCGAGGTGGGCGCCATCGTCCTGACCGGTAGCGAAAAAGCGTTTGCTGCTGGCGCCGATATCAAGGAGATGTCGTCCCAGACCTACGCCAGCATGTACGCGGCCGACTGGTTTGCCCACTGGGACAACCTCACCCGCCTGCGCACCCCCATCGTGGCTGCCGTGAACGGCTACGCCCTGGGCGGCGGGTGCGAACTGGCCATGATGGCCGACATGCTGGTCGCCGGGCCCTCCACCAAGTTTGGCCAGCCCGAAATCAACCTGGGGGTCATCCCCGGCATGGGTGGATCCCAGCGCCTTACCCGCGCTGTGGGTAAGGCTAAGGCCATGGACCTCTGCCTGACCGGGCGCTTTATGGGGGCGGACGAAGCCGAGCGGGCGGGGCTGGTATCCCGCCTGGTGGATCAGGACTCGGACGTCCTCCCCACCGCCCTTGAGATGGCAGAAACTATCGCTTCTAAGTCAAAGTTTGTGGCCCAGGTCTGCAAGGAGGCCGTCAATGCCGCCTTTGAGACCACCCTGGCCCAGGGTGTTGCTTTTGAGCGCCGCACCTTCCATGCTCTTTTTGCAACCGAGGACCAGAAAGAGGGCATGGCTGCCTTCGTTGAGAAGCGGGAGGCTGATTTTAAGCACCGCTAAAGTGTTGCGCGTCTCACCAAAATGTGACACAGTTGGGTTGAGTGAATAACTGACCAAATGGTCACTAAATACTTTGGAGGCATAGTGAGCGCAACCCACCCCATGCTTGAACGCGATCACGCCAGCGACTGGATGGGCATTCGCGTGCTCACCGCCCAGCTGGGTCACGCCATCATCGAAATGGACATCAAGCATGAGATGGTCAACGGCTTCGGCATCATCCACGGTGGTATGACCTTCGCCTTTGCAGACACCGCCTTCGCCCTCGCCTGCAACCACAGTGACCCCGAGCTCTACGCCCAGAGCATCACTGTGGGGGCAGGCGTTGACGTTAACTACATCGCCTCAGCCTACGAAGGGCAAACCCTACGAGCAGAAGCGAACCTCACAGCACAGTACGGGCGCAACAGCATCGTTGATGTGACCGTCACCTGCGGAGACAAACTCATCGCCGAGTTCCGCGGTCGTGGTCGCTCCATCAAGCCCCCAACAGCCACGGAAGGACACCAGGCATGAGCACCTACAAGGCCCCCTCTTGCAGCGTAGAGAACCCCTACACCCCGGCCCCCCGAGCCGCAGACCCCGGCGCCCCGGACCCCGAGGAGCTGATGAGCCGCGACCAGATTGAGGCCCTCCAGTTCGAGCGCCTGCGCTGGACCCTGCACTACGCCTACGAAAACGTACCCGCCTACAAGGAGCTCTACGACGAGCACGGCGTCCACCCCGGTGACTTCAAAGAGCTCGACGACCTCAAGCTCTTCCCCTACACCGACAAGGAATTCCTGCGGAAGGCCTACCCCTTCAAGGCCTTCGCCGTGCCCATGACCGACGTGCGTCGTATCCACGCCTCCTCCGGCACTACCGGCCAGCCCACCGTCGTCGGCTACACCGAAAACGACCTCTCCACCTGGAGCGCCCTGGTAGCTCGCTGCTTCCGCTTCTCAGGCATTAAGCCCGGCTACAAGGTGCACAACGCCTACGGCTACGGCCTCTTCACTGGCGGCCTGGGTGCCCACTACGGCGCTGAACGTCTGGGCGCAGCCGTCATTCCGATGTCTGGCGGCCAGACCGAGAAGCAGGTGCAGCTCATTCGCGACTTTGAGCCCGACGCGATTCTCTCCACCCCCACCTACCTGCTGACCATCGCCGATGCCTTCCGCAAGCTGGGTATCGACCCCAAGGAAACCTCCCTCAAGACCGCTGTGCTGGGTGCTGAGCCCTGGACCGAAGAAATGCGCCGCGAAATCGAGCTCACCTTCGGCACCCTCAAGGCCTGCGATATCTACGGCCTGTCTGAGGTCATGGGCCCCGGTGTGGCCGGTGAGTCCTTTGAATCGCAGGACGGCTCCCACATCTGGGAAGACCACTTCCGTCCCGAAATTATCGACCCCTTCGACGATACCGTGCTCGATCTGGGCCGCCCCGGCGAACTGGTCTTTACCTCCCTGACCAAGGAAGCCCTGCCCATCATCCGCTACCGCACCCACGATCTGACCCGCCTGCTGCCCGGTACCGCCCGCCCTGGCCACCGCCGCCTGGGCCGCATCACCGGCCGCAGCGACGACATGATTATCCTGCGCGGCGTCAACCTCTTCCCCTCCCAGGTAGAAGAGCTGGCCCTGCAACAGCCGGAGCTGTCGCCCCACTTCGCTCTGGAGCTGACCCGCCCCGGCCGCATGGACGAAATGACCGTGCGCATCGAACGCCGCGAGGAGTTCACCCTAGAAGCGGCCGAAGAAGCCGGTAAGCGCCTGCTGCACGACATCAAGACCAAGATCGGCTCCACCTGCCGTATCGAGGTGCTGGACCCGGACGTCCTGCCCCGCTCCGTCGGCAAGATCCGCCGTATCTACGACTACCGCAACAAGCCCAAGGGCAACGAATAAACCCACCCGCCTGAGGCAGGTTTGCTAGCATGTAGGGAGCTCCCGTGCGGGGGGCTCCCTACCCGTGTGTGAGAGGAAGATGCCGTGAGCACTCGCCAGCCCCGGCCCGCCAAGCGCGGCCGCCCCGGCTATGACCGCCAAGAGGTACTGCGCCTGGCCGTAGAGGTCTTCAACGAGCACGGCTACGACGCCACCAGCATGGACATGCTCGCTAAACGCCTGGGTTTGACCAAGAGCGCTATCTACCACCACGTGGCCAGCAAAGAAGAGATTTTACGTATCGCCCTTGACCGCGCCCTGGACGCCCTGGATGAGGTTTTTGAGGCTGGCGAGAGCTTAGAGGCGGACGCCCGCGAGCGGCTTGAATTCGTGGTGCGCCAGACCGTATTTGTGCTGGCCGAGCACCTGCCCTATGTGACCCTGCTGCTGCGGTTACGCGGCAACTCCCCGGCCCAGCAGGCCGCTCTCGATAAGCGTCGTGCCCTGACCGGCCGTCTGGCGGCCCTGGTGGATGCTGCCCAGCAGGCTGGGCAGGTGCGGCAGAGTGCGGACGCCCGCACCCTGGCCCGCCTGATTTTCGGCATGATTAACTCCCTGGCGGTCTGGTACGACCCGGCCCATGGCGGCGACGTTGAGGCCCTGGCCGACACCGTGGTAGATATGGCCTTTAGGGGGATTGCAAATCTATGAGGCATATTCAAATTCAAAAAGCCAACCAAGTGCTCCTCATACGCTTTTGCGTGGATCTATTTCACCCAGTTAGGCTGGCGTGACCAGCTTCAATTTCGTCTGTGATAGTTAGTTTTGGTGAGAATACCATTATTTCGTTAGCCTTCCGAAAGTTATGAGCTGAGTAGTTTAGCGCAAAGAGCCTCCTGCGAAACTCTGGATAAAGTTCTGCAACCTGAATAACGTTGTCGTAGGTGAGGATCCAGTTTGCCTGCTGTACATTTTTTAGACATTCAGCAAGAGCTTGATGGTTAGAGTTATCGAAAGCATTAAGATAAAGTGATCCTGCTTTTTCGAAATAAGGGGGATCGGCGTATATGAACGCATCCTTCTGAGCCGCGTAACGCTGAATAGTATGTACCCCATCCTCGTTGGTTACTTCTATACGTTTGGCATGTAGCGCAATTAGACGGATACGTTCCGCTAAGTTTTCACGGTTGAAACGGGCATCGATTTTGTAATTTCCAGTTTGAGTCTTTCCACCGATTGGCCCACCATTCAATACACCTGAGCGGTTAGTCCGATTGAGGTAAAAAGTTGCAAATCCGAGGGAGAGGAAATCTTCACGAGGAGAGTGTAAATATATCTCACGTTGCTTTTCCCACTCAGCTACTGAGAGTTCTACGTTGTTAACGAGTCTGATGAACTCTTCTGGTTGAGTGGTAACAGCATTCCAAAATGCGTATACAGCTGGGTCAAAATCATTGATAGCGATTCGCTCAACCTGCCCCGAGATAAGTAGAGCAAGAGCTGCGCCAGCACCTCCTGCGTACGGTTCAACATAGGTATTTGATGTAAGGCCGTTCTCTCGAATTAGCGTTCGGAGACGAGGATAGAGTAGGCCTTTGCCTCCAGGGTATCGGAGCGGAGAGATGATTAATCGCTTACGTGTTGATGCTCCTGCTCGCGTCATGCCTTGAGAACTGCTTTCAAAACTCCCTCAATGGCTGCCCAACATTCGCGAACGTCGTCGGGCGTAGCCACAATATGATGGTTATGGTTCGTTGCATCAAGATGTGTTTTAGAAGCCACGAAACCGTATCTATTACTTCGGATTTTTTGGACTGGCTGAATAAACGTTGTTTGTTTGGTAGATTTAAAGTGCTCTTCAAGCCAAGTAAGACAGTGAGAGAGATATACAAACCCCTCAGAGTTAGAACTTTTCTTAATCTCTTCTCCAAGTACTTCGGCGTAAGCCTTGATTGTCTTTTCAAGGAAAGTTCGTAACAAATCGAGAGAAGCGTTAGGAAAATTTTCAATATTGATGGCTGACAGTTCCTTCAAAATCTCATGTATTGAAGCAGGAAAATTGGAAGGCACCGATAAGTTATTAGTGTTGAGATACTTTAGCTTCTTAGGGAAGGGCTTCGGGCTATTTCTCCCTAATTCTTTAGATTTATAATCTTCATTACCTTGTGCGATGGGTTCTTGAATTTTGCTGTTTGTGACAGGTTGGTCAAGCCGTCTTGATGGGGGGTCTGATGTATATGGACCTACTCTTATAGCGGCTTCATCTTTGGAGGTATCATCTTGGTATTTATCTCGCATGTCGCGTAAATCATCCATGTATGCGATGTATCGCTTACTTGAAGTTTTGTTGAGAATGCGTGTATTAATCACTTGGTCGCGCATATCGCTTACAATTTTCGTTGCAACTTTTTTAAAAAAGGCAGCATTTGAGGTAAGGGCAACGTCTCCGGTGTCGTTTCTTATCTCGATTCCGACCAAGGCAAGGAACTTATCGTTCTCGTATAGACGGGCAAGGGTTGATACTGGGAAACGTCGTTTGTTAACGTAGTCTCCAAGAGATGCATCATCGTAGTCAACGCTACGAAACAGTTCGAGGATTTTGCTCCGTGTGATGAACTTGCGAACATCAATTGTTGGATATTGATCAATCAGAGTTTGCGCAGACTTGCCAGCATCTAACTGGGCCTGGAAGAATGCAGCTTGTCTTGCGGGGCTCCAGGCTACGCGTTGGTTGCCGGTGTGAAGCGCAGCCACGAGCTGGTCAGCATCGTCTTGTGAAGGTGCTTTCTTGACCGTAATGTACCGAATAGTGTTGCGATTTGGTAGTGATTGCGCGTGCTTGGTGATGCGTGCTTGGTGATCAGGGGCAAGGTAGGGGTTCTGAATGGCTTTCAACGCAGCTACACGCCGGTTTCCTTCAACTACGATGAGCTGACCGTCTCGTTCTAGCACGACGGGCACCTCGTGTGTTAGAAGCCCGACTTTAGTAATGCCTTCGACAAGACTAAGAGCTTTCTCGTTAGTGAATAAGTCCTGGATGATATCGGATTCTGGGACTCCTTCGGGGATGTCGAGTCGAACATTACGAGGATCAAGTTTGAGATCATCGACAACGTCGACGATTATTTCTTCCCAAGTAGACATATCGAGCACAATGTCCCCTATTCGGTATAAGTGTATGGTGCTTTAGAGATAGAGGCTTATTCAAAAGTCCCACCCGCAGCCAAAAACACCAACCCCCGCACCACCGCAAACACCCGCCCATACAACCCCA